>NZ_NUHI01000005.1:59553-414782 GCF_002575105.1 Bacillus sp. AFS053548
TTTTACTTACTCATGAACTCCTTATGAGTCACTATATTTCATCTTTTTCCTTACTTACTCATGAACCTCTTATGAGTTACTAATTTCATATTCCTTCTTTTAAAAAATAAAGGCTCCCATAAAAAAGAAACCACTATTAAATAAGTTTTAATAGCAGCTCCTTTGGGATTTAAGATTATAAGCCTAATTGACTCTTAATTGTTTCTAATGTTTGGTCTTTGTAGATCGTTTTCGGTGTCGGCGCATTTTGTATTGATGGATTTTGCTGTAAGTAATTTTTCTCTACGAATGCGAAATCTTTTGCGTCTACAGTTCCATCAAAATTAATATCAGCGCTTCGTTTGTTTGTGCCCCAATATGTTTGAATGTAAAGTGCATCTTGAACGTCGATTACGTTGTCTTGGTTAACATCCCCGCCAACTAAGTTAATGTTTGTTGATTCCGATTTTCCGTATAATACGCCTTTGTATTCAAAACCGAATTTCTGTGTTTTCCTTGTAATAAAATGTCCTGGTACATTTACTTCAAATGTATATGCATCTTTGCTTAACGCAAGTGGTTCAAGATTAAATTTACCTCTACTAATCAAACTAGTAGCGTCTAAACTATAAGCACCATTTGTTACTTTTAATGTTGCTCCCACTTTTGTCCAATCGCGAGAACCTAAATAAGGTATTTGACCTTCTTCCTGTACTAAATACCCTTCAGGAATTATATTTCCTTGAACTCGGTTAAATTTTGGTTTTACTTGGAATCGTTTACCTGCGTTTAACAACTTAACGGTTTGACCATTAGCATCTACGATCGTAGCTGATGGGTTAATATATCCGATTGGGTAAAAAAGTTGATCTTGTACTTTTACTTTTACATTTACTATTTCTGCACGGTCAAATACCATCATTTCTTTAAAAGTCACTTTAATTTTATTACCAGTTACTTGAATTTCTGCTTTATCCTTAAATTTATTTGTTAAAGACGCCTCTACAAGATTTACGTAGGGAATACCTACAGCACCAGCATCATCAAAATTCCAAGTTGCTTCTTTTATACCTTGTACGTTGTCTAGTACTAAAGATGCAGATAGGATATCTCCTGATCTAGCTAGCTGTACGTTATGCTTAGCATATGCAACTGATGTACCTTCTTTAACAAAGTAGTATTCTTTCCAATTTGCTTGATTTCCTGCAGCATCATACCCAATTAAGTTGAATGACAGTGCTGGAGTACTTTCATTCATTTGTACTTCATCAACCCACTTACCGTTCTTGTCCATATGGATTGGACCGTTAGGAATTGGGAATCCATATGTATATACTGCAAAGTTTGATGTTTCATCTAGACCAATACCAGCTTGTTGCATATCTGTTAAAGCAGTGTCTTTTACTTCCATTTCAAAAGGATAAGTCTCTTGTCCTGACTTGTACTCAATAAAAGGTGAATCTCCATCTAGGGAACTTTTTACTGTTGGTGTGTCAATATCAATAAAGATATCATCAAATTTAACTTTTTGTTTCCCATTTGGTAATGTTGTTATGAATTTCAGTTTATAATGTCCAGGTTTAGCCTGACTTTCTTCTGTTGATACTGGCTGTTTTTTATCACCTGTAAACTTGTAATATGATCCATAAAATGCTTGTTGTATGAAGTGGTCTACATCTGGCGTTGTACTTTTCAAATTAAGCGTACCAACTAGTCCTAGATCTTCATTTGTATTACCGTCTTGTAATACAACATCTAACGTGTTAATGGGAGAACCTAAATTGAATTTTAACGATGTTGCTAATGTTTTAAACGCGTCATATGTTCCATAAAACAATGGAGAGATAGCATGCGATGAAATGCTTAGCGTGTCAAAGCCTTCATCCGATTTCTTAAAACTAAACGGTATACGGTATTGTTCTGATTTATCCCCACTATTTGTGATTAAAACATACCCTTCATAAAAACCTTTTTTAGCAGTAGACGGTACAGTTAATGTTGCTTTTATCGTTTTAGCAGAATTTGGATTAAGTTTAATTGAGTCACCTAAATCTACTACTACGCCATTCTCTTCTAATCCTTTTGCTCCTTGTGTGTTATCTACAACCTTGACATCGAATGTTTGCTTTTTATTACTATTGTTTGTAAATTCAATCTCCTTCTTTAACTTCAATTGAGAATCATCTTTAACAAATTGTCTACCGAAACTTAGTCCCCCAGTTTCATTCTCTGCTTTTAATAATTTGTTACCAACTGGGATTAATGTTTCATCTTGTACTTTTATTTCTGTTTGAGTGTGAAGAGCTTGATAAGGATTTACACGACCTGCTCCTACTTCAAAAACGCTATAGTCTCCATTAAGTTGATTAGCAGTGTTCATCATAATTGATTTAACGTCTGCTGGCTCAAGGTTTGGATTCTGTCCAATTAATAATGCCGCCACACCAGCTGCAAATGGTGATGCCATAGACGTTCCATCCATTCTTTGGTAAGCATATCTATAGTCCTCTGGTGTATCATGATTTGCAATATAAGAAGGAACAGTAGATAGAACACTTACACCAGGTGCTGTGATTTCAGGCTTCATTTGGTAGTTTCCATTAACTGGTCCTCTTGAGCTGAAGTCCGCTAGCTTATCACCCTCAGTAGACTTTTCCTTTAAATTTGTAAAAGTGAACGTTGTATTTCCATTTGCAATTTTCGCCTTTAATTCTTCTCCTGCTTTCTTTGTCATTGAGAATGCAGGAATATATTCCATTGATTCACCTAAGTTATATCCAACATGGCCGTCAACATTGTTATACATAATGACAGCTTTTGCCCCATTTTGCTTTGCAAACTTCACTTTATCTACTAGAGCAAAGTTTCCACGCTGAACGAAAGCAATTTTTCCTGCAACATTTTTATTTTTGTAATCATCTAGTGTTCCTAATCCAACATCTACTAGTTCAAGAGATTTTCCTTCTAAACTATTAAAACTATCAGCGAAGCTCCTAGCCATACTAACAAGATCAGTTGACCATCCGCCTTCCACTTTTCCTTCAAATGTTGAAATTGTCGTTGGTACATCACTTGCTCCTACTGTTAAAGCAAATGCTGCGGTACCTGGTGATCCTAAAGTATAAGCATTAGGTCCACTGTTACCTGCTGAAACCACCGCTGTTACGCCATTTAATACTGCATAATTTATTGCCGTACTAGTTGGATAATATGGATCATTGATCCCTGCTCCTAATGAAAGGTTAATAACATCCATATCATCTTGAACTGCTTTATCAATCCCCGCAATTACATTTTCAGATGATCCACTTCCGTAAGGACCAAGTACACGGTACATATATAGATCCGCTTCAGGAGCAACCCCTTCTACCGAAACTCCACTATCATTTTTATTTTGTCCAACAATTGTCCCTGATACATGCGTACCATGCTCTGTATAGTAAGTGCCATTACCATTACTTTCAGGTTGGTTTGATGCCTGCCAGTCTTTGTAAGTAGCTTCCATTGGATCATTATCATTATTTACAAAATCGTATCCGCCTTTAAAAGCGTCTTTTAAATCAGGATGGTTATAGTCAATACCAGTATCTAGAACCCCTACTTTGACACCTTTACCTGTTATTCCCTCTTTATGTAGCTTGTCCACCTTTAAATAAGGAATACTATCTACTGATGTAGTTGTTTTTCTTGCAACATCGGTTGGAACATCTTCTTTAATTGGATCAATATTAAAGGTTACATCTTTATATATTGTTTTAACAGCATCTGATTTTAAAAGTTCTTTTACTTGATTTGCAGGAAGTGTAATCGCTGCACCGTTAAATGCTGTTTCATACGTTTTTGTAATAATAGGAGCGTTTTTCTTTTCCTTAACCTTAACAAACTTTCCTACATCTTCTTTAAAAACCTTGTGCTCTTTATCAACTTGTGCTTGTGCTGATGTTTTCGTTAATGACTTTCCATCAACTGCAGCTTCTAATACTGCAACATTACTAGGATCTGAATTAAACTGAACGATGACAGAGACTTTTTTATCAGAATTCAGTTCACCTTCTTGAAAGCCTTGAAGTCCTTCTTGATTATTTAATTTTAGTTGATTTAATGCTTCTCTTTGTTCAGGTGTAATTGAAGCTAAAATTTCTTCTGCTTTAGAAGTTGCTGCTTTTGCCGTTATGTAAGACCTTGCACTGAAAGGTGAAATAAGCAGACTTGTTGAAAGGGCAAGTACTGCCGAGTGCTTTGCTAATGTTGTTACCTTCATAGACTTCATCCCCCGTTTTTCTCTTTATTGTTAAAAAATTCTTACTATTACAATCAATAGTAATAGCATTTAGGGAAAAAGCATATTGTGTTATTTTTAATCGAAATTCTGGTCATTTTGTAGGATATTTTTACTAAAAAGTATTGAAAATTGAAAGGAAATTTCATTAAATATAAAAAAAGCATGAAATTTTGCTGAAAAATTTGTGTTATTTTTAATTTGAAATGAAAGTATTTGACTTTAAAAATTTCTAGTTATAATAAATGAATAGGTATTTCAAAGTCTTTGTACTTTCTAGTTTCTTAGATTTGCGTTGCAATCGACATTCGCAAATTGTAGGAATGTAATCTTGCACTGACGCAATAAACTTCATAGTTAATCATCTGGAATTAGAAAAGGAGAGAACATATGCTTGAAGGCGAAATCATTAAATTTTATCGTAAAAAAGCGGGATTGACCCAAGAGGAATTAGGAAAAGACATTTGTACCGCTACCCATGTAAGTAGAATTGAAAGAGGGGAAACTCGATATTCTGAAGAAATCATTCAACTGTTCTCTCAACGTCTTCAAATTGACATTAAAAATGAGATAGCCACTGTTCAAAATATCGAAAAGAAACTACAAAAGTGGCATAATGCAATCATATTAGAGCGAATGAAGGATGTCATAATAATCAAGGAAGAATTAGAAAGCATTCACTATATTAACGCATCCAACTATGCTACCTATTATCAGCTATTATTAGCCCGCTACTTTATTTTAAGTAAAAATACAGATAAAGCAGATCGCATAATTAAACGGATCGAAAAAGATTCTCCTCCTATGTCAACATATGAAAAGAACCTACTCCATCACGTTAGAGGGATCTATTATTTAAATCAATATACACGACTAGAAAATGTAAATAGACAAATTGCACTACAAGAATTAAAGAAGGTCAATATAGAGGAATATGGAAATAAAGAATATTACTATCATCTCGGGTCAGCTTATCATTGGACCCAGTCTAAGGTTATGGCATATTTCTACGGTGAAAAGGCATTTAGATATTTTAATAAAACAAATAATTATACAAGAGCAATTTTGGCAGAATCCCTAATGTTAGTACAATTAAAAGATAGTACACAACTAGATTTTGAAGAAATAGTAGTAAGGTATGAAAGTTTAATTGAGCATAGCGAAGCTTTAGGACTTTTAGATAAAAGAGGAATGATCTTACACAATTTAGGTCTAATGTATTTTTGGAAGCAAGACTTTAAAAATGCACATATCTTTTATAAAAAATCCATTGAAGAAGCTGATAAACAATCATTGCCATATTTAAATCGTTTATACAACTATTTAGATAATGCTGAGGAAGGAAAGCTCCTATCAACAAATGAATTGCTAGAAGAAGCAAATGAAGGCCTTGCTCTTTCAGAAAAAGCTACAAATGATTTATATAGAATTCTCTTTAAGCTTTTAATTTTACGTTTTAACAAAAATTTTGACGAATATTATGATTTCATGGAACAAACTGCATTTCCTTTCTTTAAGGATCACCATCATGTCACACATTCAAGTAAGTATGCAAAGTTGCTCTACTCGTACTATGTTAAGACTAAGCAATATGAGAAAGCAGTTCATGCTGGAGATATGTTTATTAATGGTAATTAGATAAAATGAATAAGAAAGAATAGTTAAAAGGGACTGATTCTATTGAATCTGTCCCTTTCAATGATTATGGAGAGTCTATTATTCTAGTAGAATTAATGTACAAGTAAGTCCTTCTCTAATTGATTGTATTCATCAAGAATTAAACTAATTAGCCCTTTGCAATCTGATAATTCTGAATATTTAACAAGCAACTCTTCCACAGAATGATCTTGGAGGAAGCTTTGTAGTTCAACTGCTTCATGATCATCATTATTTTTATAGAATAGTGCAACTGCAATTGCTTTAACTAAATAGTTAGGTGTTATCCCAAAGTTTATTAATTCTCTTGCTGGCTTAATAAAACGATCATTTGCTCCTAATTTACGAATTGGAGAACGAGCAACACGAGATAATTCATCTGAAATATATTCATTATCGAATCTACCAATTATTTTATTAATATAGGCGTTATGTTCGTCTAAATCAAAGTTATATTTTTTAACTAATAGCTTACCTGTTTCATCTAAAATAGAACTAACAGTATTTCTAATATTCTCATCAGAAATTGCTTCTTTAATCGTTTTATATCCGTAGAAATTGCCTAAATATGCAGTCGCCGCGTGACCAGTGTTTACGGTAAATAGTTTTCTTTCAATATAAGGAAGTAAATCCTCTACATAAGTCACACCATTAATTGTTGGAACCTCACCTATCATTTTTGATTGGTCAATTACCCATTCATAAAATGGTTCTACTGCTACTAATA
Source organism: Bacillus sp. AFS053548 (assembly GCF_002575105.1). NCBI lineage: Bacteria > Bacillati > Bacillota > Bacilli > Caryophanales > Bacillaceae > Bacillus > Bacillus sp. AFS053548. Next base: position 66,195 of record NZ_NUHI01000005.1, read on the forward strand.
ATTTATCTTCATGACTTTGAATTGGTACGATTCGATCTACTGCAGCATCTGGAAAACTGACCGACTGTTCAGTTTTTTTCTTCTGAGATAATGTCATATTTAAATAAACTTCGTCTCTTAAAAAAGTACTTCCACCTATCATATTTTCACATGCAATTATATTTAACGCTTTATCTGAGTTCTCAACTCTTTCAATTAATCCCTCTGCAATTAGCTTTGCTATTTTAGGAAGAATTGAGGGACCTACTGCTGTTGTTACAATATCAGCCTGTGAAATTACTTTTGTAACATCTCCTGGATCTTTCAGGCTGTTAATACCTCTTACATTTGTTATCCTTATTTCTTCCTGAGTACCATCTGCTAGCACGACAGTATATGATTTCTTCTCATTCAGTTCGTTAATAATCTCTTCATTTACATCAACAAAGCAAATCTCATACCCTGCCTTGTGTAATAATTGTCCTATAAATCCTCTTCCAATATTTCCAGCGCCAAAGTGTACAGCTAACATCTTACTCCTCCTCGCTAAACATTAAAATTAGTTCCTCTTTTGATGTGGCTGCGACCAATTTATGTACATTTTCTTCCTCTGAACAAAGGATCGCAATTTGGGATAACAGATCAAGATGCTCATTATCTTTGCCTGCAATACCGAATACTACCTTTACAATATTTCCGTTCCCAAAGTCTACTCCATTAGGAATTTGAAGAATCGAAATTCCAGATGAGATTACCTCTTGCTTTGACTCCTCAGTTCCGTGTGGAATCGCTATAAAGTTCCCCATATAAGTTGTTAAAGACTCTTCTCTTTCAATCATTTTTTCAATATAGCTTTCATTTACATAACCGTTTTTTACTAAAAGATTTCCTGCTAAACGAATAGCTTCGTCTTTTGTTTTCACATCTACATTTAATAAAACATTATCTGTTGGTAATACTGTCTGAATCATTTATTAATCCCTCAATTCTTAAATCTTTTTTGTAAATTTTCATATAATGCATAGCTTAATTTGTTATATATATCTGTATAGTTATTAGATGTAAAAATCCGTGTTGATTCTTCATCTTCAATAATTGTTGAACTAATTGTACTCAACACTTCTAATTGACCTGTTTGCAAATCAACTGGAGCTAGTAATAATAATAATGTATTGATTTTTATTGACGAGTGGTCCATTGCCTTGACTACTATTGGCTCATGAAGCAAAAAGGATAAAAACACTGGTTGCATAACATATTCTGAACGACAATGATAAAGTGCTATGCTAGTACCTGGTATTCCTAGTCCACCCGTCTTTTCTCTTTCTGAAAGTTGATTAGTTACCTCAAAATAATCACCTATTAATCCCCTAACATTTGCTTGTTTGCATACTTCCAATAACAAAATAGAAGAGGTTGGAATAAATGGTAATGAAATTGTCTCAAATGTATTCAAAATATGGAGTACAGTTTCTGAGTACTGATGAATCACTTCAAGATTTTGTTTAATTAATTCTGGCGTTTCTATCTTTATCTGCTTTTGAAATTTTTTGTTTTGGAGCTTCCTTAATAGCGTTGCTTCCGTTGTAAGTGAGTTTCGTCTTATTTCATCACGAATCTGCTCAGACTCTTTCTTTGGCAATAAAGGATTTACGGTAATATATTTTTTTAAAAATCCCGGCATCTCAACTGTAGATAAAATAATGTCATATTGTTCAATTTGAATATTTCTTAAGTTCGCTAAAGACGATACTTCGATCTCCGTTATTTCTTTTATCTCTTTTTTGATTCGACTCGCTAACATTTTAGAAGAACCGATTCCACTTGAACATAATACAAGTGCTCTAACCTCTTTACTGTTATCATAGATTACTTGAGATGATCCAAAATGTAGGACAAGATAAGCGATCTCTTCAGTTGGAAAAACAATCTTTGGAAGAGCTTCTTTTAATCCTTCTTGAATGATCTTAAACATTGCAGGATAATCCTCTTGAATTTGACTTGCTAAAGGATTATTTGCATCTAGTTTTTTTTGAATTCGATAGATTGCTGGTTCAATATGAGTAATTAGTCCTTCAAATAAGGCTTGGTCTTCTTCAAAATTTATTTCAAGTTCCTTCGATACATAATTGATTAACTTTTTTGAGCCTGCGACTATTTCCGTACTGCTCTCTTCTAGCCAATCATTTTTCTCTTGACGCTGCCTTGCACCTAATAAATGCATTGTAATATACCCTTTTTCAGCATTTGGGATATTAACTTTAAACACTTCTTCTAATTCATTAACAATCTGACTTGCAATATTAAATTCTTTAGTGGTACTTAATTCCTCAAGAACCACTTGATCCATTTTTACTACTTCACCTTGAATAATTCTTTCGATGGCAAGAGATAAGTGAATTGTAAATGTCATAAACGCACTATCAGCTAGAGAATAAGGTAATTGTTGTTCAATATCACGAATCATTTTTCCAATCATGGTGAGTTTTTCTAGTTTTATTATTTCTAATAATCCATTTGAGAATCTATTCTTTGATTCATACTCATCTTCCACTACAGATAAAAACTCATATTCATTTAATTGCTGTGCGATTAGATGTCCTAGGGCTTTTCTTTTTTTCCGTTCCGAACCTAGTAAAGCAATGCCGTACCCTTTCTTTCTGATAAGATCCAAATCGAAGTCTTTTAACCATTCTTCTACTTTATTGAGATCGTTACTAACCGTAGCAACGGTAACATGCAAATCATTTGCTAGTGAGCTTAGTTTAATAGATTCTGGTTCTTTTAATAAGGAACATAGAATTAACTCCTGTCTTTCTTTTTGAGTAAACTCCTGCCCACTTTTTAATATTGCAATTTGGAGCTCATTTTTTTGCTCAGGTGTCCCTTCTATATGCATTCCAACACCTAATACCTTTCTTAAGGAAAGGTTATGAGCAGAGGCAATACTTTCGACTCCTTTTAGTTCCCGTTGCACGGTTCGGCTACTAACATTTAAGTTCACTGCAATTTCTTGAACATTGATTCCGTTTGAATGATCCAACAACAAATTAATGATTTCTCTTTCTCTTGCTGATATATACATATATACCTCTTTAAATTTTTTATTTTACTAAAGAATTCACTAATTCATCATACTTTGGGCTGTTTAAGAAGTTCTCTACTGAGATATGAACTGCATTCGGTACTTTTGCTTTTGCTCGATCAGTTAAATCTTTATGAGTTATGACAACATCCACATCATTTGGTAAATTATTAATTGCTACATTCGTAACCTCTAATTCTATCCCCACTGTTTTTACCTTTTTGCGTAATATTGATGCTCCCATCGCACTTGATCCCATACCAGCATCACAGGCAAAAATAATCTTCTTCACTTCTTTATCAATACCAAGAGAACTAGCAACTTCTTTTTCAGTCTGTAATAGACTAGCTGCTTTACTTTCTTTACCCTTTAAATCTTGTGTTTTTTGAGCCGCTCTTTCTAAAACTTCATCTGATGAAATTGACTTAGATGATTTTAGAACTACTGCTGAAACAATAAATGAAACAGCTGTTGCAACAAATACTCCTGCAAGAATTGGTAAGTATCCTCCTTTTGGAGCCATTGCTAATATTGCAATAATACTACCTGGAGAAGCTGCTGCTACTAGACCTGCGCCTAATATATTAAAAGTAAATGTACCAGCTACACCACCAGCGATAACCGAAAAGATTAACAAAGGTCTCATTAAGATATATGGGAAATAAATCTCGTGGATTCCACCTAGGAAATGGATAATCACTGCTCCTGGCGCTGTTTGTTTCGCTGTACCTTTTCCGAATATTGTATATGCTAATAGTACGCCTAAGCCCGGTCCAGGATTGGCTTCTAGTAAGAATAAAAGTGACTTCCCAGCTGATTTTGCTTGCTCAAGACCAATTGGACTTAAAATCCCATGGTTAATTGCATTGTTTAAAAATAAGATTTTTGCTGGTTCAATAAATATGTTTGCCAAAGGAATGACATTTGCTCTTACCATCATATCTACGCCATTAGCTAATGCTTCTGTTAGCGTCGAAACAACTGGATTAACACCTATCAAGGCAATTATTGCTAAAATTGCCCCTAAAATACCCGCCGAGAAATTATTAACTAACATCTCAAATCCTGACTTAACTTTTCCTTGTATAGCTTGGTCAAATTTCTTAATAGCCAAACCGCCAAGCGGTCCCATAATCATAGCGCCTAAGAACATCGGCATCTCTGCACCAACAATTACCCCCATTGTTGCAATAGCACCAACAACTCCGCCTCGAATATCATGGACCATTCTTCCGCCGGTAAAACCAATTAGCAATGGTAATAAGTAAGTAATCATTGGACTTACTAATACCGCCAACTTTGCATTAGGGATCCATCCAGTAGGTATAAACAGTGCCGTTATTAATCCCCATGCAATAAAAGCACCAATGTTTGGCATCACCATACCGCTTAGAAAGCTACCAAAGCGTTGTATTTTTACTTTTATATTACTGTTTTTATCTGTATTCAAAATCTTACCTCCCCTGTGAAGCTTATATACAAATGATAAAACGCTTACAGTACCAAAACAATGAAATGAATATTCGTATTTGTCGCTTACTAAGGTGACAAAATTTAAAAGAGTTAAAAAAAGAAATAACCATTTTCTATAATCTCTACTTTTAATAGAATGCTAGATTCCATCCACCTGAGCAATAGGTCTTTAAACACACTCAAAAACATGACATACTACCTACAAAAACACCCCTACAATAGACTCATAAACCGGTATAAAAAAGGAACATATTCAAGTTATGAATATGTTCCTTTGATTTTATAATGTAGAAGTTAAAGCTTCCAACCTACTACCCTTATCCGACCTGTCCACTATATTTAGATTCTTCTTCTGGGAATAAAAATCCTAACTCATGGTGTTCACCTTCATAAACTGAAGATTGAGTTATACGGATTTCAGAATTCAAATCAACTACTTCTAATTTACAGTATGCACGATTAATTTGTAGTGCTTCATAAAACTCATTAACAGTAGAGACATTTTGTCCATTTACTTTTGTAATGCTTTCGCCTACTTTTATGTTCATTTTATCCGCTACAGAGTTTGGTAAAATCCCTAAAACAATTAGGCCAGTTGATTTAACTGTAAAGTAAGATGGTGTATTAATATCCTTATTTTTATGAATATAGTTTATAGCTTCTCGTCCAACTACTGCGATTGCTACAGCTATAAATGCTATAAAACCAATGAAATGACTTAATATTCCACCTGCACAAACTATAATTGCTAAAGCTACTATTTGTTTACCGACAAGCTTAATTGATTCCTTTGGTAGCATTCCTTGAATTAACTGGTAAAATCCAATTCCAAATGGTACACAAAAAATCGAATACCCACTATCACCTAAAGCAAGTGTAGGCCACCATGAATAGTCACTAACGATCGAACCACTTGGTATTAGTAAAAATAGTGGCACCATCCATAATCTATTTGCCTCATGTGCCCCTACTCTTTTTCCACGTTTACTCTCAATAAATAAAGGAGTTGTATGATTTGCAGCATTACGTTGAACTAAAATTCCTTCAGCCAATAAAAGTAAAGCCAATAGAATCGTTATAGCTGGAAGCATCGCATTCAGATCATTAGGTATAAAGTTTTTCAACAAAGGTAATGAATCTTGCCCTCTATTTAGTAAAGGCAGAGCTACTAATGCTAGTCCAAAAAGATAAGCAGGAGACATCCATCTGAATTGTAAAACTAGTGCACAAATAATCGTTAATACACTTAGTAAATAAACCATTTCAATCGGAATGCTAATTCCAGCTACCAATGTTATAACTGAAAGAATTAATCCAATCAGTAATCCATACCATAGTGAAGTTTTCCACTCGAACGTTACATTAAAATTTCGAACTGAAAAATGCTTACGTTCTCGTTTTACACGTAAATTGCCACAGAAAATTGATGCGATGAAAAATATATAAGTAAATGGATTTAAAAATAGTTTACCTAATCCAACTAATAGTTCAGATAATAAATTTGACCACATAACATTCACCACCTTCTTTATATAATAGATTGATATACTTATGTTATCGGTTTATTAATGTTTTTTCAAAGAGAATATGCTACAAAACAATAAAAAAAGCACACTTCTCCATAAAGTGTACTTTCGACATACTAAACTAAAACTCCTGCATGGATTGTAATTTCAAATCTATTTCCCGGGAATTATGTCAAATGAGGACGAAATAAGTTTCGCCCTCTAAGATTGGACTTTACTATAAAAAGAGGACAATACAAAATTGTCCTCTTTTTGGATCATTATTGAGCTACCATATCTAAAGCTTTTTCTAACTGAAGATCATTCTTTTCATTTTTAATTTTATCAATTAATGATGATTCAAGTTTTTCTGAAGTTAGAGGATCAATCTCACCGTTAACAGTAATCCCAACAGCTTTTTGATAGTTCTTAACTGCTGTCTCTGTTTGCTTGCTGAAATATCCATCTTTACGACCTGGGTCGTATCCTAAACCTTTTAACATGATTTGCGCTTGTTTAATATTTTCATCATTATCATCGAATTTAAATGTTTTCTTTTTATCAATTGGTGTAGCGTAGAAATAATCAGGTTGTTTCACAGCAACATCTGGTTTAATACCTTTTTTGTGAATCCAAGTACCATCTGGAGTTAACCATTTAAATTGTGTTAACTTAATATTACTACCATCTTTGAAATCTAATGTGGATTGTACAGTACCTTTACCATAAGATTTTTCCCCAATTAATTCATAATGTCCTGCTTCACTTAATGCCGCTGCTAAAATTTCAGCCGCAGATGCACTTCCTTTATCAATTAATACATCAATTGGATATGGTTTCGCTTTATTTAATTTAGTATAATACTTCTCACGTTGGCCATTTCTATTTTCAACTTGTAGGTATGGCTCACTTTTTACAACTAATTCTCCTAAAACGCCTTCTACAGCTTGTAGGTACCCGCCAGGATTTCCTCGAACGTCAATTGTTAAACCTTGGATATTTTGATCCTCTAGCTTTTTCAATTCTTTCTTAAACTCGTCAGCTGTCTTTTCATTAAACGAGGTAATGTGAATATAACCAATTTTTTCGTTGTTTACGTCTTTTACTGAACTAAATACTGTATACATTGGAATATCATCACGTTTAATTGTAAATTTAATTGGATCTGGAACTCCTGGACGTTGTATTTCAATCGTAACATTTGTTCCTTTTTTACCACGGATTTTTAACACTGCATCATATTGAGATAAACCTTTTACACTTTTACCATCTACTGATAAAATTTCATCCTTTGGTTTCAGACCAGCCTTTTCCGCAGGTGAGTTCTTAATTGGAGATACAATAATTAGTTTATCACCATCTTTAGAAACCTCCGCCCCAATTCCTTGGAATGATGAACCTAATGATTCATGGAACTGTTTAGCTGTCCTTCCATCCATATAAGTAGAGAACGGATCATCTAAAGTTGTTACCATCCCTTGGATTGCACCTTCAGTTAATTTATCCGGATCAATTTTTTTCACATATTGATTTGCAATAATTTCGTAAGCTTTTTGTATTTTAGCAATATTTTCATCTTCAGAAGCTTTTACTTCTTTACTCTCAGAGAATTTTGAAACGATTGTACTTGTACCGTCACCAATTGCAAATGTACCCACCCCCATACCAACAACAAATGTTGCTGTTGCAAGTAGAGCTGTTGTTTTACGATTCATACAGAACCTCCTATTTTTCGTTCCTTAAGAACGTACCAATCTATTAAATAGTGTATGTACCTTAAAAAGCATCACACAGACGTGCGATGCCATTTCTGTTCTATTATATGATAAGCCTGTATCACTTATGTTTGCAAGTAGAACACGATTTAATAAATTTTTATTAGAAGAGTTTAATTTATTTTGGTAGATGTTGCAAGTATGGTGTTAGATTAATACCTATTTTACTCGCAAGTCTCTCACCTAATTTTGCATCTGCACGATAGAAGTTACAAACTGCACGAAGCTTAATTTTTTCATCTACATCTGCTAAATCAGCACTAATATTTTTAATAACAGCATCCTGCTCCGCTTTACTAAATCTATTCCACACTTCTCCCGCTTGGCCGAAGTCATTTGTTTTTTCTATTTTTTTGCGCTCAGAAACACCACTTAATGGCTGAACTACTTCAACATATTCTGTATCCTCTTTTGGCGTATCTGAGTAGCTATTTGGCTCAAAGTTAACTTGATGTGTTTGCTGACTAAAAGGCATATGACCATCTCGTTGACCATTCGCTACTTTCGCAAAAGGACAGTTAATTGGAAGTTGTAAATAATTTGCTCCAATACGATATCTTTGGGTATCTGAATAAGAGAATAATCTTCCTTGTAGTAACTTGTCCTCAGATGGTAATATACCAGGAACTAACACACCTGGATTAAATCCAACTGATTCAGTTTCTGCAAATACATTTTCAGGGTTTCGATTAAGGACCATCGTTCCAACAAATTGTCGAGGAATCACATCTTCAAACCAATCTTTTGTAGGGTCTAATGGATCAAAGTCGAAATCATTCATATCTGCTGGATTCAATACTTGAACATATAAGTCCCATTCTGGGAAATCTCCGTTTTCAATTGAATCGTATAAATCTCGGCTTGCATGGTTAAAGTCTTTACCTTGAACTTCACTAGCTTCTTCCATTAAAAGATTTTCAATTCCTTGCTTTGGTACCCAACGAAGTTTTATATAAACAGTATTACCGTATTCATTTACCCATTTATATGCATGAACACTTGAACCTCTCATTTGACGATAGTTCGCTGGAATACCTTCATCAGAAAATACATGTAATAACATATTTGTTGACTCAGGTGTTAGAGACATAAAATCCCAATATCTGTTAGGTGTTTGTAAATTAGTCCTAGGATCCGGCTTTAATGAATGAACCATATCGGGGAATTTCATTGCATCACGAATAAAGAATATAGGAAGATTATTACCTACAAAATCATAGTTACCATCTTCAGTATAAAATTTCACAGCAAATCCCCGAGGATCTCGTAATGTTTCAGGAGAATGTAATCCATGAATAACTGTTGAGAAACGAGCAAATACTGGTGTTTCTGTTCCGGCATCTTGTAAGAACTTAGCTTTCGTATATTTTTTCATACTATTTTTAGTTATGAAAACACCGTGTGCTCCAACTCCACGTGCATGCACAACACGCTCTGGTACTCTTTCACGGTCAAAATGAGCTAGTTTTTCAATTAATTGATAATCCTCTAATAAAGTTGGGCCTCTACGTCCAGCTGTAAGTGAATTTTGATTATCTCCAATTGGCACGCCTTGATTTGTTGTTAGTCGGTTATTTGTCATATCATTTCTCCTTAATTGTAATTATTATAATCTAGTAATAATTATATAATAATCTAACCAGTAATGAAAATCAATATCAAATTATAATAATTATAATCTAGTAATTTATTTAATCTCCTCTTAACTATGTAGGTATGACTTGTAGTTTTATAAATCATTTGGGATTTATATAGCAGATAATGAAAAAAACCTATCCTAATGTTTTAGGATAGGTTTTTAGTAAATTAAAAACTAATATATTTCATAGGATCTACTGCATTTGATTTAGCATAATTCCATTCACCTTTATGCAATTCAAAGTGTAAATGTTGTCCAGTAGAATGACCTGAATTTCCCATATAACCAATTTTCATACCTTTTGAAACAGTTTGTCCAGTTGATACATTAAAACTAGCTAAGTGAGCATATACGGTTGTCCATACTTGTCCATCAATATTATGCGTAATAAACACACAATTTCCATAAGAAGATGAGACATAAGCACGAATTACAACCCCATCGCCTGCTGCTACAACTGGTACACTTCCTGCTGAGGCAATATCAACACCTTCATGGAACTCTCCACCCTCAAATGAACGTTGTCCAAATCCAGAAGAGACATAACCGTTTGCTGGTCTTGTAAAGTTGCCACTAGATACGGTTGGTGTATTATCAGAACTACCAGTACTATCTGAGTTACTAGAGTTACTAGAATTGCCTGAGCTACTAGAGCTTCCAGATTCACTTGAATGACTTGTACTAGTAGATTGCTTTTTACTTTTTGCAGCAGCTTCTGCTTTACGTTTAGCCTCTGCTTTACGTCTAGCTTCTGCCGCAGCTCTTTCAGCAGCTTGTTTTTTAGCGATTTCAAGAGCTTTTTGCATTGCAGCCTGCTGACTTGCTAATAATTGATCTTGTTCTTTTAAATCTAAAACATCTTCATGAGCTTCGCTTTCTTTAGCTTTTAATGAAGCCATTAATTTGTTCTTTTCGCTAACCTGACTTGCAAGTTGATTATTTAGACTCTTTAGGTTCGCTAAATCTCTTTCGATTTTTGCTTGTTTTATAGTCAAATCATCTTTTTTAGCACTAACTTCTTTTAAGTCTAAGTTTTGCTGATTAATAATGTCCTCGTCAGCCTTCATGATAATTTGTACGGCACTCATTCGTTGAATTAAATCTCCGAAACTATTAGCGCCTAAAATGACATCAATGTATGATACCATTCCACCAGCTTTTTGAAGAGAACGCATACGGTTTTTCAATAATTCTTCACGAGATTTAATGCGTTCTTCAATAAACTTAATTTCTTCCTTTAGTTTTGAAATTTGCTTTTTCCCATCACTAACTGCATCTTCAGTTTGGTTAACTTTTTGCTTAGTCAATTTCATCCGAGCATCAAGTTTCTCAAGCTCCGCAACAACTTCTTGCTGGTCATGCTTTATATCAGCAATTTTGTTGTTTGTTGCATCAGTCTTATCCTTAACTTCACTACGCTTCTTTTTAATGCGGTCAATTTCTGATTGGTATTTACTTTCAGCAAAAGAAACGGATGGGATAGCACCGATGATGAAAGTACTGCATAACATAATTGTTATTACTTTCGATGATTTTCTCTTATTCATCTAAGATCCCTCCTTATATGTATATAGAAAAGCCCTAGTACCTGTTCAACTCAGACAGACGTTAAATTGGGAACTAGAGCTTATCAATCGAATTACACTATTAAAACAATAGAACTATAAATGAAAAATTTAATCTTATTTACGTAAAAACTTACGAATTGACATGACAGAACCCCACATCCCGATTATTGCACCAATACCTATTAATATTGCAGATAGCTGGTACACAAACGGTGAAAATGGTAATAATGTAAACATTGTTCCTGCTAATTTTGGCATCAACATATTATAAATAACCTTATAACCAGTTAATAGTAAAACAATCGGAATAACCGATCCTAACACACCTAGCAGTAAACCTTCTAATAAGAACGGCCAACGAATAAAGTTATTAGTTGCCCCTACCAATCTCATAATCTCAATTTCACGTCGTCTTGCCATGATCGTTATTTTGATAGTATTAGAGATTAAGAACATCGCAGTAAATAATAGTCCGAAAATCAGTACTAAACCGATATTACGACCTACCGAAACTGCATTAAATAATTTTTGAACTTGTTTTTTACCATAAATTACTTCATCAATATATTTTAAGCCTTCAATTTTTTTGGCTACTGGTGCGATTTGTTCTGGAGAATCTGTTTTAACAATATACGTATCATTTAATGGATTTTGCTGTTCAAACAGTTTAAATGCTTTCCCATCTTCTCCCATACTTTTGATTAGATTATTTAATTCTTGATCTTTCGACGAGAACTTTACAGTAGTTACATGATCTAATTTTTTGATTTCGTCTTTTAAAGTAGCTTGTTGCTCTTTGTTTGCTGTTAAATCAACTAAAACACGTACTTCAACATCTTTTTCTAGCGTTGTTCCAATATGATTAACATTCAAAATTACGGTTAAAAATACGCCAACAAGCATTAAAGTAACTGCAACAGCACTTATCGATGCAAACGTCATCCAACCATTTCGTTTTAAACTACGTAGACCCTCACGAACATGTCTTCTTGCAGTTCTAGCTTTCATAACCGTACACTCCTCTCGCTTGGTCGCGTACAATTTTTCCAGATTCAATTGCAATAACACGTCGCTTTATCGTATTTACGATCTCTTTATTATGAGTTGCCATTACTACAGTTGTTCCACGATCATTGATTTCTTTAAATATATCCATAATCTCCCATGTAGTTTCAGGGTCTAGGTTACCCGTTGGCTCATCGGCGATCACTACTTGTGGTTTATTTACAATAGAACGGGCAATCGAAACACGTTGCTGTTCACCACCAGATAGCTCTGTTGGTAAGAATCGCGCTTTATGTTTTAACTTAACAAGGTCAAGTACTTCCATAACTCTCTTCTTTATTGTTTTCGGATTTTCTTCAATAACTTCAAGTGCAAATGCAATATTTTCATAAACTGATAAAGTCGGTAATAATTTATAGTCTTGGAAAACTACCCCAATATTTCTACGTAATAAAGGAACTTTTTTATCCTTCATATGGCTTAAATCAATTCCATTAATTAAGATTGCACCCTTTGATGGTCTTTCTTCGCGATACATCATTTTAATGAATGTCGACTTTCCGGCACCACTCGGTCCCACGACATACACAAATTCACCTTGGCGAATTTTTACATTAATACCATCTACCGCAAGAACACCATTAGGATAAGTCTTATAAACATCTTTTAACTCAATCATGACATTCTCCTTAATTTTTGTTCCGTTTTCTTCTATCAAACTATATAAGATCCATTCTGGATGAAATTATAATTAACTTTACTTTACTTGATCTTGATCTTATTATTTCGCCTGCTATTTACATATTTCGATAATTTCAGCTAAGCTCCTCTATTATACCACTTAAAAAATGTCAAAATTGATAAATTTATGTTACATTTTAATAATAGTCAAGATTATTTCCGAACGATTTATGGGTTTGCTTAACAAATTATGGGAAAATGTAACTAAAATGAAAAGAAACAGACCTTTTCTAATTAACAGAAAATTGTCTGTTTCTTTAATTTTTTCTATTAAAACATTTTACTTTTTAGTCGCAAGCCATTTCGCTACACTTTTCGCGTCATTTCCTTGAATAACTCCACTAGGCATTGATCCTCTACCATCATGGATAATATTTTCTATATCTTTTTCAGAATATTTTGCTCCGACCTTTTTTAAGCTTGGTCCAATTATACCTTCTAATTCTCCACCGTGGCAGCTAGCACAGCTTTGTTTAAATAACTTTTCTCCATTATCAACCGAAACCGGCGCACCTGAATCATTATTTTTACTTGTATCATTATTTGATCCACATGCAGTAATCGTTAACAACATACCACCAGTTATAAAAGCAAGAAGTAGCTTTTTCACAAAAATCATCGCCCCTTTAAACATCCCATAACTATAGTCTACTACTAATAAAAGTATTTATTTTTCCTTTTTATGTCAAATTTGTGAAACCTTCTCCAAGAACTTCTGTTGCATCTACAACTGTAATGAAAGCATTTCGATCAACTGACCGAACGATATCACGTAGAGAAGAAAATTCAGTTTGATCAAGTACACACATTAATACTAAACGGTCTTCATTTGTATATCCACCAACACCAGTTAGCTTTGTTACTCCACGATCTAATTGGTGAACAATTGCCGTTGTTACAGGCTCTACTTCTGAAGTAATAATTAGTGCCATTTTTGATCTAGCAAGACCAATTTGAACTAAATCGATTGTTTTACTCGTAACAAAAAGTGCAATCAGTGCATACATACCACTTTCAAGATTAAACACGATTGCAGATGTAAGAACAATTAATCCGTCAATAAATGCTACACAAATCCCAAGTGATAAACCAGTATATTTATGAACAATTTGAGCTGCTAAATCTGTTCCACCAGTAGATGCTTTACCACGGAACACGATTCCTAGACCTAAACCAATAAATAGTCCACCAAAAATTGATGCTAAAAGTGGATTATCAGTTGCAGGTTTTATATTGTATAAATCAACTAAATAAACAACAAGTGGAATAAAGATTGTTCCAACTAATGTTTTAGCTCCAAATTGTCTACCTAAGAAAATTACACCTGCTATAAATAATGGAATATTAAATGCCCATTGTACAAATGCAGGATTAAATCCCATTGTACTCTTTAGAATCGTCGAAATACCGCTTACCCCACCAGAAGCAATATGATTTGGTAATAAAAACACACAAAACGCGACAGCAATAATTGCAGAACCAACTAATACAAAAAAGTACTCAAAAAACGTTTTTCCCCACCCTACAGTTAGAGCAGTAGAATATCTGACCTTTTTCAAACTTATCCCCCTCAATATTTCACACTTACAGACAACTTTTCTATTTTATATCCTTATTATCGGATACTCTCTCTATTTTTTATTATGAAAAAAACAATAAGATTTAATTACATATAAACAAAATTTACTTTCTTCTATTTGTAAAACAACTTAAAAATAAATATGATTCATGTAACTCCTTCACATTAGTAAGGAAAATCCTTATTAATCCCCTAAAGAAAAAAGCTCAAAAGAATAACATCTTCATAATTTGAAGATGTCCGTTTAGACAAAGTCCAAAGAACTTGATGATCAGACTAATTGCAGTCTGATAGTAGATGTTTTAGGTTAAAAGATGGATTTACAGCTACCGAAATGATAAAATATACCTCTTTTGTCCCCAAAGATTAGGGCTGGTAAGAAAGAAGTTTCCCCCGATCTTATCAGCCCATTTTTCAACATTAAATCTTAGAACGTAAGTAAGCATCAATAAATGGATCAAGATCTCCATCCATTACTGCATGTACATTACCAACCTCTGTGTTTGTTCGATGATCTTTAACCATTGAGTATGGGTGGAAAACATATGAACGAATTTGACTTCCCCAGCCAATTTCTTTTTGCTCTCCACGGATTTCATCAAGTTGAGCTTGTTGCTCTTCTATTTTACGTTGATATAGTTTTGCTTTTAACATTTTCATTGCATGTTCACGGTTTTTAATTTGTGAACGCTCTGTTTGACATGTTACTACAGTGTTAGTTGGAACATGTGTAATACGTACTGCTGAGTCAGTTGTATTAATGTGCTGACCACCCGCTCCACTTGCACGATACGTATCAATTTTTAAATCTTCTGTACGTATATCGATTTCAATTTCTTCATTAAACTCAGGCATTACTTCGCAAGAAACGAACGAAGTATGACGACGACCCGATGAATCGAATGGAGATATACGTACTAAGCGATGAACGCCTTTTTCTGCTTTTAAATAGCCATAAGCATTATGGCCTTTAATTGCTAAAGTTACGCTCTTAATACCAGCCTCATCACCAGGTAGATAATCTAAAGTTTCGACTTTAAACCCACGTTTTTCAGCCCATCTAGTGTACATACGTAATAACATTGAGCCCCAATCTTGAGACTCAGTTCCACCTGCTCCTGGGTGAAGCTCAAGAATTGCATTATTTTTATCATATGGCTCGCTTAATAATAATTGAAGTTCAAAATCATTCAGTTTTCCAGTTAAAGATTTTACTTCAGTTACTAGTTCTTCAAATAGTTCATCGTCATTTTCTTCTTTTACTAACTCGTATGTTACTTCAAGATTCTCATATCCATCATTTAAATCATTGAATTCATTAATGACCTCTTTTAAACCATTTACTTCACTAATTACTACTTGTGCAGCTTTTTGATCATCCCAAAAATCTGGCTCTGACATGAACGCTTCAAGCTCATCTAGTCTTGCTTGTTTTGTTTCGACGTCAAAGAGACCCCCTAAATGCTTGAAGGCGTTTCGCCATCTTTTCTAGTTCTTGCTTTACTTCTACTAATTCCATTACATAACACCTCGATTAAATTTTACGAACAATAAAAAGCAGGTAAAGACAAGTAGTAAAGGAAGAATAACCTTTGAAAGTCACTCCTCTTTGCTAATAACTACTTGCCCTTGCCCCTTTTCATATAGTTTCTATTATATTAGATTCCTTTACCGTGGCAATTTTTATACTTCTTACCTGATCCACAAGGACAATCTTCATTACGGCCAGTTTCTTCGCCTTTTACGATTGGTTTTTTCTTTACTTCACCATCACCATCATTACTTACATGAATTGCATCGCCTTGTACAGCTTCACGCTCTACATCAGCTTCAATTTCAGCTTTCATAATAATGCGAGATACTTCTTCTTCAATTGAAGCAATCATCTCTTCAAACATTGCGAAGCCTTCCATTTGGTATTCACGTAGTGGATCGATTTGTGCATATGCACGTAAATGGATTCCTTCACGAAGTTGATCCATTGAATCGATATGAGCCATCCACTTGTTATCAACAGTACGTAATAATACAACTTTTTCAAACTCACGCATTTGTTCAACTGGTAAAGCTACCTGTTTTTCTTCATAACGCTCGAATACTGTTTTTTGAATTAATTCAACCATTTCATCCGGTTCAATTACACGTAATTGTTCAACTGTGATTTCATCTTCATTTAATAAGTTTGCTTCTAAGAAATCAATGATTCCTTCTATATTCCACTCTTCTTGAAGCTGCTCGTTTGGAGTATGGGCTTGAACTACTCTGTTAATAGTACCTTCAATCATATTCTTAACAATTGGTTGTAAATCATTTGAATCAATAACTTCAGAACGTTGAGCATAAATAACTTCACGTTGTTGACGTAATACATCATCATATTGAAGTAATTGTTTACGAGCATCAAAGTTATTACCCTCTACTCGTTTTTGTGCAGATTCAACTGCACGAGAAACCATTTTACTTTCAATCGGTTGAGAATCATCTAATCCTAAACGGTCCATCATAACTGATAAGTTTTCTGAACCAAAACGACGCATTAATTCATCTTCCATTGATAAATAGAAAGTTGTCACACCAGGGTCACCTTGACGACCAGAACGACCACGTAACTGATTATCAATACGACGGCTTTCATGACGCTCTGTACCAATAACAGCTAATCCACCAAGCTCACGAATACCTTCACCTAATTTAATATCTGTACCACGACCAGCCATGTTTGTCGCAATAGTAACTGCGCCACGGTGGCCAGCTAATGCGATAATATCAGCCTCACGTTCATGGTTTTTCGCATTTAATACTTCGTGTTTAACACCTTTACGTTTTAACAATTGAGATATTAACTCTGAAGTCTCGATCGCTACTGTACCAACTAGAACTGGTTGCCCAGCTTTGTGACGCTCAACGATTTCATCAACAACAGCATTAAATTTTCCAGTCATTGTTTTGTATACTAGATCAGGTTTATCCATACGAGCGATTGGTCGGTTCGTAGGAATAACTAGAACATTCATATTGTAAATATTACGGAATTCTTCTTCCTCAGTTTTAGCTGTACCTGTCATACCCGAAAGTTTTTTGTACATACGGAAGTAGTTTTGGAAAGTAATTGTCGCAAGCGTCATACTTTCGTTTTGAATTTTTAATCCTTCTTTTGCTTCGATCGCTTGGTGAAGACCTTCACTGTATCGGCGGCCTTTCATTAAACGACCAGTAAATTGGTCAACGATTACAATTTCACCATCTTGAACTACATAATCTACATCATGAGTCATCGTCACATGAGCACGTAATGCCTGAGTAATATGATGGTTTAAGTTAACATTTTTCAAATCAAATAGGTTTTCAACGCCAAAAGCTTTTTCTGCACGTGAAATACCATCTTCAGTTAATAAAACTGATTTTGTTTTTACATCGTACGTATAATCTTTATCTAGCTTAAGCATGCCAACAAATGCATTCGCTGCAATATATGATTGTGCAGACTGTTTTGCTTGTCCAGAAATAATTAATGGAGTACGTGCTTCGTCAATTAAAATTGAGTCAACCTCATCGATAATAGCATAGTTTAGTGGACGTTGAACTCGTTGTTCAGCGTATACAACCATGTTATCACGTAGATAGTCAAATCCTAATTCATTATTTGTACTATACGTAATATCACAAGCATATGCTTCACGCTTTTCATCTGGTTCCATACTATTTAAATTTAGACCAACAGTAAGTCCTAAGAACTCATATAATTGACCCATTTCACGTGCATCACGACTAGCTAAGTATTCATTGACTGTAACAACGTGAACACCTTCGCTACTTAATGCATTTAAGTAAACAGGTAAAGTGGAAGTTAACGTTTTACCTTCCCCAGTTTTCATTTCTGAAATATTACCTTCATGTAAGGAAATTCCACCTAATAACTGTACAGGATATGGAGTCATACCAAGCACACGAGTAGCACCTTCACGAACAACGGCAAATGCTTCAACTAAAATATCATCAAGAGTTTCGCCTTTTTGAATACGCTCTTTAAATTCAAATGTTTTACCTCTAAGTTCATCATCAGATAATTTTGCATACTGATCCTGTAAAGATACCACTTGATCAACTTGTTTTTGCATTTTATTTAATTGTCGCTGATTAAGATCAAAAACCTTTTTTATCATTCCAAGCATTCGTAACGCTCCTCTATTATAAAGTCATAAACTAAAATGTCATTAAGTTAGTAGATACTATTTCTAATTTTATCATTAAATGAAGATACGTGACAACCTTATGTCGAGAATGTTCCATTAGAATTAATTAATATTTTAGAAAATAAGCAAAAAAACCAAAAAAGGACTAAGCTAATTGTTCAGCTCAGTCCTTTTATTATTATTTTATTTAATTTTTATTTGGCTTCAATTAAACCATAACGCCCATCTTTTCTAGCGTAAACGATGTTCGTTTTATTCGTTTCTCCGTTTAAGAATACAAAGAAGTTATGACCTAACATATTCATTTGTAGCACTGCTTCTTCTGCATCCATAGGTTTTAAATCAAATTGCTTTGTTCGAACTAACTCAATATCATTTTCGTGCTCCTCTACTGCAACAGCTGATTCAGTAGTTGATGGTGCAAACATAAATTTTAATGAACCTTTTTCTCTTAACTTGCGATTTACTTTTGTTTTGTGTTTTCGAATTTGACGATCTAGTTTATCAATAACTAAATCGACAGCTGCATACAAATCTGCATGCTCTTCTTCTGCACGTAATAACATATACGTTCCAGGAATAGTTACTTCAATTCTTTGCTTGTCGTGGAATACCTTAGCATTAACTCTCGCCGTTAACTCTTCATCAAAATAACGATCAAATCGCGATAATTTTTTATCTACGTAATCACGAATTGCTGGAGTAATTTCAATATTTTCGCCTCGGATGTTTAGCATCATATGGGTTTCCTCCTTCATCAAGCTCCAAAAATGAAAGCTGTCATACTTATATTCTACACTTCTATCTCGATCTCCTCCTTGAAATTTTTGTCAAATATGAGAAATCTCTGTGTCCATTTAATAAACTTTTATGTTTTATAACGGATTATATTTTTATAATAATTTAAAAATACTCAAAAATTTTCCAAAACAAACAAAGGCTTACTCAAATGAGTAAGCCCTCGTGGTCCGAATCTATATAAGCAAATACTTACTTATTAACGGAAAAAATTAAATTTTAGTAACATTAGCAGCTTGAGGTCCACGGTTACCTTCAACGATTTCGAAGCTAACTGCTTGGCCTTCTTCTAAAGATTTGTAACCTTCTGCGTTGATAGCTGAGAAATGTACGAATACATCGTCTCCATCTTCACGCTCGATAAATCCAAAACCTTTTTCTGCATTAAACCATTTTACTTTACCTTGCATTCAAATCCATTCCCTTCAGTCGAAAACTTGTGAATCTTCTCCACAATTCAACTATACATCATAAAACTAGGACAAGTCAAAAGTAGCTTATCGCCTTTTTTTTCACGAATTCGACAAATAACGAAAAATTCTAATTATTTCCTTACCTATCATATTCGCTTACCTTCTGACTTGTCCCATTATTTTTTTCCTATTTTTATAAAAAGAAAATTTTTATCATTTACAAAGCTTTTTCCTTCTTCAAAACCCCTGCCCTCTACACCTTAAATCTATAAGGTACAGTCGTTACAATAACGCTTCGTTTATGAAGTAAATACGCTCGTAATAATAAGCTTGATTGATTATGTAAAACATTATGCCAATTTTTCCTCGTAATAAACTGTGGTATTAAAACTGTAATTTCAAAGCCTTGTTCATGAGCTTTGGCTTCCATTTCATCTATTACTTTTAAAAGTGGTCTAGTAATTTCTCGATACTCCGAATGCTCAACAATGAGTTTTACATTAGGATTCCAAGCCTCCCATTTTTCTCTCATTTGCTCTTCACTATCTTTATCAAAAGAAATGTAAACAGCATAGACTTCATCAGCAATCCCTTGAGCATATTGCATTGTACGCTCAACTACTTTTGTGATCCCAGCGACAGGAACTACCATGATATTTCCACTAATTTTTTCAGGAATATCATTATTTAATCTTAATTGGTCACCTACTGCTTCATAATGCTTACGTATTCTTAAGAACAGAATAACAATTAAAGGTAAGAAAACAAATATTGACCAAACTTGATTTAACTTAGTAGTTAAGAAAATAATCGAAACTGTTGCTGAAATAAATGCTCCCACGAAGTTTGCAATTAATTTCGGGAACCAGCCAGCCGGTTTTTCTCTAATCCATTTGATTACCATACCTGTTTGAGAAAGTGTAAATGGTACGAATACACCAACCGCATATAATGGAATTAATTCTTCTGTTTTACCTTGGAAAGCAATAATTAATAAAATTGATGCTACACCAAGTGTAATAATACCATTTGAATATCCTAGACGATCTCCTCGAAGTAAATACATTCTAGGCATAAATTTATCACTTGCTAAGTTATAAGCAAGTAAAGGGAATGCTGAAAATCCTGTATTAGCTGCTAATACAAGGATTAGCGCCGTTGTCCCTTGTATAAAGAAATAGATTACATTTCGTCCGAAAATATCAGAACCTAATTGGGACATAACCGTTTCTTCTGCATTTGGTACGATTCCATACCAGTAAGCTAAAAACATTATGCCTGAGAATAATACTGCCAAAATTGAACCCATCATCAATAGTGTTTTTGCAGCATTTTTATCTGAAGGCACTTTAAAATTCGGAATAGCATTTGAAATTGCTTCTACACCAGTTAAGGCTGAGCAACCAGATGAAAATGCTTTTAAAAGAATAAAGAGTGAAATCCCTGGAACAACAGTACCAACCGCTGAATGTGCAGTTTGTGGCGCATGGCCTGTAAATACATTATATAAACCTACGATAATGATAATAACAAGTGCTACAACGAATAAATAAACTGGATATGCCAAAATCGAAGCAGATTCAGTTAGTCCGCGTAAGTTTAAAATTGTAATACATATAACCAAAATTACAGCAATAAAGACTGTATGAGCATGCAAGACTGGAAAGGCGGACGTAATCGCGTCCGTTCCTGCTGACACACTAACTGCTACTGTCAAAATATAGTCAACTAGCAAGGATCCACCGGCAACTAAACCTGGAATAACACCGAGGTTTTGTTTAGATACGACATAAGCGCCGCCACCATGAGGATAACTAAAAATAATTTGGCGATAAGATAAAATTAATGCTAATAATAAAATCAATACGCCTATACCAATCGGAACCGAATACCAATAAGCTACCGCTCCAACCGTAGTTAAAACGATCAGAATCTGCTCTGGACCGTATGCTACTGAAGAAAGCGCATCTGACGATAGGATTGCCAAGGCCTTCGTATTCGATAACCTTTGTTCACTTAACTCTGTTGACTTAAGTGGTTTACCAATTAAGTATCGTTTTAAAATCGATAACATATGTACACCTCTACATAAAAAGTAAAAAACTAAACCATTTGAGTTTATCACATTATTAGAAAAAATTGTGTGATATACTAAGAAAATCTTTCCATAATTTTATTAAGTTTTTTCAAAATAATTAATATTAACTTCCCTCTAAATCAAATTAAAATACAATAAAATGAAAGACCACTTTAAAAACTTCACGACTCAAATAACAGACGCTTTCGTTTCGTATGAAAATCATTTTTTAATCCCTTGCCTTCACACAGAAAGAACTTAACATTTTTGCTAAGTTCTTTCCTATTTTCTACTATAATTAACAATTGTGGTAACAACCCAGTTCGGTTGTTCCCCCTTAATTCTTATTAAAATAGCTAAGCATTTTTTCAGCCACTTTCATTGGTTGAACTTTGTATGTTCCCTCGTCAATTTGTTTTTTTAATTGCTGAATACGTTCATCACGTTTTGCGATTATCTGATTGGCGTTTTGATTATCCTTCGCTTGAGGGGAGATTTCTATTTTTCCTTCTTCTTCTCGTTTATTTTGTTCAATTTTTTCTACGTTGTATTGATGTAAATGAACTTTATCCTCATCAGATGTATTACCCTTCATTTTTCTCACCTCATCGCTAATCGTCTTATACCTCGGCTTTATTATTACGATCCTTTATCTATATTTTTGTTTTATTCTGTCCAATGACCATTATTTATATCGGTAAAACTCGTAGTAAAATTTAGTTCTTATATAATTAACAAGCCGCCAAGCTTTATGCCCGAATTAATGTGAGAGAATGTACTTCAGTAGCACCATTTTGTAACAATATCGCTGCGGCATCTTGCACAGTTTTACCAGTTGTATACACATCGTCAAGTAATACAATCGGTTCGTTATCGATTTTTTCCTCACCGCAAAAAGAAAAAACTTGTTCTCGGCTTAGTCTTTCATAACGGCTTAACTTACTTTGTTTTTCGGTATGAATTCTTTCTAAACATTTTGTTAAGTTTAAACCTGCATATTGTGCGAGCACTTCAACTTGATTAAAACCTCGTTCCTTTAGTCTCGCATCACTTAGAGGTACTGGAACTATTTTATAATTTTTGAAAGAATTTTCATAGTATTCCCTCAAATCATTCTCAAATATAGATGCTAACTGAACATCACCACAAAATTTAAATTTATTGAGCCACTCTTTTACTTCATTTGTGTAATGAAATATCGACTTATTAATAATTAAAGGCATATCTAGATTTAAACTCATATACTCTTTACAATTTTCACAATGCTTTTGATTCTCCAAAATGTAACCACAACAAATTTCACAAATAGGGGCAATAATTTTTTTGAATTTCGCTAGACATTGTGAACAAGCTGACTCATTGCTTAGAAAAAACAATTTATGCAAGGAAAACTTCTCAACAAATCGAACACCACAATAGACACAAATCACTTATTATCCAACCAGCCTTTCTCGCTACCTAAATGATTCATTAGAAGTATTTGCTTTTTAGCTTTGACCATTTCTTCGCTAATTCCATTATGAAAGAAGATCACCTCTCCATTTGCATAATTAATATGCCTACCAGCACGTCCAGCAATTTGAACTAGTGCACTTTCAGTAAAAATCTCTTCATCAGCTCCTAGTACTGCAATTTGGCTATTCGAAATCGTAACGCCTCTCTCTAAAATTGTCGTTGTAATTAAAACTTGAGTATCACCATTTCGAAAAGCACTCACTTTTTCATGTCTTTGTGGATCTTGACTATGAACTGATGCCGATTTAACTGTTAGCTTTTTAACAGCCTCTTCTATAAAAACACATTCATTAATTGTAGGGACAAACAAAAAGATAGGGCAGCCTTTTTGAATAAATAATTTTATCCATTTTTCTAAGGAATTTGGAAGTTTTCGTGATTTACGGATCGTTTTACGCCAGTTACCAATCCATTCAAAGCTCGGTACTGGCAGGGGTTGCCTATGGTATCTTGCGGGGACCATTACATTTTTGATTTTATTTTTTAGCGCAAGTAGTTGTTGTTCACTAGAAGGAGTAGCTGTCATTTGCACTGTAGAACCTTTAACTGTTCTTGATTCATTTGCAACCCAGTGCAAATGTGTTTCAATATTATAAGGAAAAGCATCAACTTCATCGATAATTAATAAGTGGAAGGTATGTCTAAATCTCATTAACTGATGTACTGTACAAATCGTTATCCTATTTCCATCCCATATCTCTTCACTTCCTCCATAAAGTACTGCAATTGAAATAGTAGGGAAGGCTTGTCTGAATCGAATCGATAGCTCTAAAACAACATCTACTCGAGGAGTTGTGATGCAAACAAACTTCCCTTGCTGTAGTGCAGCTTCAATCCCTTCAAACAACATTTCCGTTTTTCCTGCACCACAAACTGCCCAAAGTAACAAATTCTGATTTTCGTTCACAGCTTCAACTACTTTAATAGATGCTTCTTTTTGTTGTGGTGAAAGTTTACCATCCCATTCGAATCCAGAAATTGAGGTATCGAATTTCATATCAACTTCATTAATGACTAGCTCAGTACATGTCGACATCTTTCCCATAGTGATACATTTTCGACAATACGTACACTGTGATGAACATTTAGCACAAAAATGAGTAGCGAAAAAGTGTTGATTTTGATTACCACAACGAAAGCATTGATAGCGATTTTTAACTTTTTGAACCGATTGAATGATTAGACTTGTTGAAGGGATGTCCTGAAGGTTTATTGTGGGGGGAAGTTGGAGTTTTCTACCGTAAAATTTGTCCATTTTCAACCTACTTTCTTTTAATAATTATTTCGAGGGATCAAATAAATATGGCCATCTTCAAATAGTACATCCAATTAGTCACTAACGACGAAAAATCCAGTGAAATTTCCTTGTCAAATATATAGATATATTGTGACGATTTTTTAAGGACCACACTATTTTTTATAGCGATTTTCACTTTTTAATTACGATAACAATTTTTTACTGCAAAAAACAAAAGAGCCCCTAATCAAAGGAGCTCTTACTCAAACAACATACCAACCCAATCCTAAAGCACCTTCACCAAGATGCGTTCCAATTACTGGGCCAAAATATGAAGTTTCTAATTCAACATTCGGATATGTTTCACTAAGTTGTTGGGCTAACTTTTTTGCATCGTCTTCACGATTTGAGTGAATAACTACTGCTTTCATTTTTTCGCCTTTTGATGCAACTTCGCCAAATAAATCTGTAATTCGTTTCATTGCCTTTTTTTCAGTTCGAATTTTTTCAAAGGCAACAATTTGTTTGTCTACAAATGTTAGAATTGGCTTTACTTGTAGTAAACTTCCTACAAATGCTTGTGCACTTGAAAGTCTTCCACCGCGTTGCAGGTGATCTAAATCAAAAACCATAAAGTAAGCATTTGCAGATTTTTTTATTTCATCTAGACGCTCAATGATTTCAGTTGGTCCAGCACCGCTCTTTGCCATTTTCGCAGCTTCAATGACATAAAATCCTTGGACCATGCAGCTAATTTCTGAATCGTAAGCGACTACTTCTAAGTTATCAATCATTGAACCAGCTGATACAATACTTTGATAAGTTCCACTAATTCCACTTGATAAAGTGATAGCAACAACAGCCTCATATTCTTTTGATAGCTGTTCAAATTTTTCAATAATCGTGCCATATGCAGGCTGTGAAGTTTTTGGAAGCTCCTTTTGTTCACGGACCTTGAGAAAAAATTGTTCAGCTGTAATTTCAACTTCTTCTTGGTAGGATGCATCTCCGAAGATTACATTAAGAGGCAACATATGTATATCTAAAGAATCTCTTACTTCCTTTGGGATATAGGATGTACTATCTGTAACAATTGCAGTTCTCATTGTCGTATCCTTTCTTATATATATATTAACGTTTAACTATGTATTTATTGGTTTAATTTTACACAACTAATTTAGTAAAATCATTGCATTTCATTCTCTTTACTCTGAGCCAATTCGACAATTCAGTTAGTCTTAGAAAGACTTATTATACTTAAAAGCCTATTTATTGAAAAGAAAAATTGGGCATTTTATTGAATCTTTGTTTCAGACTAAAAGTGAAAAATTAACTTTATTGTTCTTTGTTTACAAACTAAAACAGAGTACCGATTATCCGATACTCTGCTTTTTGCACTTAACTATTTGACTTCTACCCAAGCATTTCGAATTGCCGTTACTACAGCATGTGTACGGTCATTTACTTCTAACTTTTGTAGAATATTACTTACATGGTTTTTGACAGTTTTTTCACTAATAAAGAGAGCTTCACCAATAGCACGATTACTTTTACCATCTGCTAACATTTGAAGTACTTCACATTCTCTTCTAGTAAGTAAATGTAATGGACGGCGAACTTCTACTTCGCGAGATTTAAATAACTGTTCTTTAAGTGATAGTCTTCTAAATTCTTCTACTAGGTTGTGAGTAATCTTCGGGTGTAAATAACATCCACCTTTTGTAACGACTTTAATCGCTTCAATTAGTGTATCTGAGTCCATTTCTTTTAATAAATAGCCTCTTGCACCTACTTTTAGCACGTGAGTCACATACGATTCATCATCATGAATTGATAAAATAATTACTTTTGCATCAGGATGTTTTTCTAGTAATGCTTTTGTAGCAGTTACTCCGTTCATTATTGGCATGTTTATATCAACAATAAATATATCTACTTGATGTTGATCCATGATATTTACAACCTCTGTGCCGTCTGAACCTTCAGCAACAACTTCAAAACTCTCTTCAAAGTCTAGGATTCTCTTAATTCCTTCACGAAACAATTTATGATCATCTACAATTGCAATTCTAGTTTTCATTTCATTACTCCTCTGTTTATTTGTTCTAGTTTGCTAATCTATCGAAATTTGTAGAAATTGGTATTTTTTTCTAAATTATAGTATATTTTAACATATTTTATTATTTGTTACGACGCAAATCTCCGAAAAGCGTGAAATAAAATTTTACTTTTAGAAATTTTCAGACGTTTCATTTTGAAATGACATTTCTAATATATTCTCTATTTCTACATCTAAACTAATCCTAATTGTCGTACCTACGTCTAATATAGATTCGATTATAAAATCTCCATTTAATAACTCAACGCGTTCTTTCATTCCTATTAATCCAAAAGAGTTTTCACTTTGGCCTTCTCCAACAGTAAAACCAATTCCATCGTCCTGAACGAAAACATTAATTTTATTTCTTAAAAACTCTAATCTTACATAAATTGTTGATGGATTGGCATGCTTACATGCGTTTTGAACTGCCTCTTGGATGATCCTAAAAATCGCAACTTCTATTTTTGAATTAAGTCTTTTTTTGCTTTGACCGTAATATTCAAATTTAATTTCAATATGCTTATACGACTCAAGCGATTTTAAATATTTATTAAGGGCTGGAACTAAACCTAAATCATCTAATGTCATTGGGCGTAGATCGTATATAATTCTTCTAACTTCCCCTAATGCACTACGGACTTGTTCCTTTATATCACCCAATTCTTTTCTTGCATCTTCTTCTGGCCTTTGGCGATATGTTTTTATTAAAAAATCTGACTGCATTAATATACTGGCTAACGTTTGGGCAGGTCCATCATGAATTTCGCGTGATAACTTTATACGCTCTTCTTCCTGAGCTTGTATCAGTTGAAATCCGAACTCTTGTTTTTGCTTTGCATCTTCAAGTAAATGACTAACTTGCTTAAAGTCTGTATTAAGGTAGTTTAAAACAATTGAAATACGGGCAACTAATAATTCGGCTTTTTGTAGTTTCTCTAACAAAGTTTGAAGTCTATTTTCTAATTCTTTTCTACGATGATTTAGAAGTTTTTCTTCCTTTAAAGAAAGAAAATGCTGTTCCTGAATATTTTGGGCAGTTTCATATACTTCATTTACTTGAGATTCAGTATACCGATTAAAATCCCCATTAACTTCAGTTAATTTTTGGCGTGCCGCTCGAGCTAATAAATCTAATCTAACTGTATTTTCAATCTTTTCTACTACTTGTACTTTTACTTCTTCAAGCTCTACTCTTAATTTCTCATATTCTGAGCGAGTATCTTCAACAATTCCAAACACATGGGACTTACTATCTATAACAGATGAGAGCATATTATCCATGATTTCGTCTAGTGTCTGATTGTCCATTTTCCTAGCTGTCATTCACCTTTTCCCCCATTAGCCTATTACTAAATGACTAATAAATTTATGTATATCTAATATTATAATGTAATTAGGATTATAATTGTACAAAAATTTGAAATAAGCAAAAATTTTAATTTTTCCGATTCAAACCTTATATTACCAATATATATTGGTATTTTATTATATATTTTAAAAAATACATACCCTTCTATAACATCCTTAACACAATGTTAACAAGTATTACAAATATATTACGATTGACCCAATAAAAAAGCTGATTCCTGTAAAAGAATCAGCTTTCTGCCTATTTATTGATTGGTACTATTTTCATTTTCAGAACTACTATCTGAATTAATTGTATTATTTGTATTTTTTGCAGGTGGTTTTTCTAAACCTAAGTGAACACGGAATTTGCTAGTAATTTCACTTACACTTTCCTCTTCAGGAACATAATAGTAAATACCGTGAATCGTATCATCATGACCTTTTAATTTTATAGTTTCTAAGTCATTTTCAGTGATATTAGGTAAATGTTTCGCAAGTGAAATACCACCGCTCATTTTCATGTTTGTACTAATATTTTTACTGAACACTTTCGCGTATTGATCCATTTTCATGATTGTTTCAGGTGATTTAATTTCATTTAATATCGCTTTAATTACTTGTTGCTGTCTTTCTTCACGTCCAAAATCCCCACGAGGATCACGTTTACGCATACGAGAATATGCTAACGCCTGTTGTCCATTTAAATGCATCATTCCTTTTGTAAAGTAAACCTTTTTCCTTGGTGTAGTATCTGTATTTTCCCAGAAATCAAAAGGTACATCAACATCTATTCCACCAACTGCATCAACTATGTTTTTAAAGCCATTAAAGTCCACTGTAACATAGTAATCAATTGGTACATTTAAGAATTGTTCAACTGTATCAACTGTTAATTGTAAACCACCATATGAATATGCATGGTTTATTTTAGTTTTGTCTGCATGTCCTGGGATACTTACATATGTATCACGAGGAATACTCATTGTTTTAATTGTCTCCTCTTTTGGATTAAAGGTAGCAAGGATCATCGAGTCAGTTCGTCCACCTTTTCCACCAGTTGAATAGTTCTCAATCCCTAAGAAGAGAATAGATATTGGATCTTTAGATATAGCAACTTTTTCATTTCTTAAGTTTGAAGAAATATCTTCTCCTTTTGTTGCTTTATTTAATTCAAGATATGTTCTAACGCCTTTATATCCTACAAACACTAAGGCTACTATAATGATAAGTAATAATACTCTAGCAATTAAGCCTCTCTTTTTCTTTCTTCTTTTCTTGGCCATTTTTCGAGAATGATTCTGATTCATATGTTCGAATAGACCTCCTTTAAAGTTAGTATGATTGTTCTATTTGAAATTAGTCATAAATTTACTATTTATAAAGCTAGACTACTACATGTATTTAACAATACTTTCATTTATATGGCAACTACCATTTGTTAACTCAATCATCCAGTTTTTGAAGCTATCTACTTCATCAACCTTAATCCAAAGTTCGAAGCTTACTTCTTCCATGTGGTTAACATTTTCTAAGTGATAATGTGAATTCCGTAAAGCGAACTCTACTTTACCTAACAATTTATAATTAATCTTTACATTCAATACTTTAACTAATGAACGCTCAACAATTCCAACAGAGTTTAGCCCTTCACTGACTGACTGTCCATAAGCACGAATTAATCCTCCTGCTCCAAGCTTTTTACCGCCAAAATACCTTGTTACAACAACAACAGTATCTTTTAATCCTCTCTTTTTCAAAACTTCTAACATTGGAACTCCAGCCGTACCACTCGGTTCACCATCATCATTGGCTTTTTGAATTTCATCATTTTCACCGATTAAATAAGCTGAGCAATTATGAGATGCATCAAAATGCTTTTTTTTAATTTCTGAAATGAATCGTTGCGCATCAACTTCAGTTTTCGCTTCATTTATGTAACAAATAAATTTCGATTTTTCAATCTCAATCTCATGACTACCAAAGCCACAAACAGTGAAATAATTCGCTAGCATTTAACACCTAACCTTTCGACTAAATTAAACAAAATTTCGACTCACTTCAATATATTACTACAATTATTCATTCCATTCCTTAAAAAACACTAACATTCTTCAAAAGTAAGTATTTACTGACAAGATTTTATACAGTAACATTAGAAATAATGCTTATAATTTGGTTTTAAACTTTAAGCAACTACAATATAATCAGCCAATATGAACTAATCATTTCATACGAAAAAGTAAAGTTTTCATTTACACGATTATCAAACTGTAAATCCACTATGCATAAAAAAATTTATATCAATACTAATTCCACATCAAGAGATTTCTTCTCAATTTAAATTAAATTTAACAATATTGAATACTAAGTGATAAATCCATTCCATCTTTGGTCATATCCAGCCATATCCCCATTAATTTATATGTTTTTTCATTTAAAAATTAAAGTTTACGCTTTTTTGAAAAAGAAGATTATCCTAAATGATCAAAAATATTAGAATCATATTTCTTCTGCGGTAATAAGTTTAATAATGCGGTAATTAAAAAGCAGTTAATAAGAGCATTTTCAATACTCCACTCTGATTATTAAATATAGTCCTTAATGAAACTACATAAATTATAAATTGCGCCCACTTAAATCAAAATCAAATATAACAGCAATGAAAAAGAGGTTTGCTATAAGTAAAAAAATTCTTGAGCAATTACGAAGAGGGAGTTGATTTTTGGAGAAACAAAAAAACAAGATTTTAAAGGAAGGATAAAAAAACTAAATTTATTCATAATAAATTATAAGGAGAATCATCAAAATATTGTTATTACATACCCAATTACAAAACCAAGGTTATAAAAAGGATTAATCCCCACAAATTAAACAAATTTAAATGTTATTAGATTATAGTAAGATTTTTTGTCCATAAATTTTCTTACAATAACGTATGGAAAAAAGTATGGAGACCAAAACTCTGCTATAACTATATGGGGTTTTTATTTCTTTAGGAAAGTGCTATTTTAACGCGACGTATTTTTCCACTAACTTTATGTTAAAATAATAATACCTAAAAAGTCGACCTGGACAAAAGTTTGATCAATTACTAATTAATGTAATGCCGATTAATAAATCATTCTTGCACACACTATAAGTGTAAGGTACCCTTGTGAACTTTTTATGTGGAGTAATAAGCTTGTAACATAAAAATAATTTGATTTTTTTCTGCGAACATTTATAATTGTTATGATGTTATAAAACGTAAACGTTATACATTAGGACATGTTGCAATGCACTTGCAAGGATGGGCCTAAATTATAAACTGGGGTGTTTAAATGGCCTTACAGAATACTCAACAAAAGGTTGAAAGCCGCTACTCAATTCAACAACTTGAGTCATTAAAAAAGAAAAGTATTTTTTATTCATTTATAAAAAGAACATTGGATGTAGTCTTTGCGTCGCTCGCGTTTGTCATTTCTTTACCATTTGTATTGTTCTTTATCGCATTAATTAAAATTGATTCTCCTGGTCCTGCTCTTTTCATCCAAGAACGAGTTGGATTAAATGGGAAGATTTTTAATATTTACAAGTTAAGAACAATGCGTATGGATGCAGAGATAAATGGACCACAATGGGCTAGTACGGATGATCCGCGTATTACAAAACTTGGTCACTTCCTTCGAAAAACTCGTATCGATGAATTACCGCAGTTCGTCAATGTCTTACGTGGAGATATGAGTCTTGTTGGTCCTAGACCAGAAAGAGCGTTTTTTTTAGTAAAATTTAATCATGAAGTACCAGGCTTCACTAATCGCTTAACAGTCAAACCAGGGTTAACTGGTTGGGCACAAGTGAATGGCGGCTATGAATTAACACCAAAAGAGAAGTTAGTTTTGGATTTACACTATATCGAACATCGATCAATCATGTTGGACATTCGAATTATGTTTAAAACAATTAAAGTTGTCTTGACTGGTGAAGGTGCTCGTTAAGTAATGTAAGACAAGTTTAAAATTCTCTTTATCAAAAATAAGAATAATTTAACAAAAGGCCTTTTCTCAATTGGGAAATGGCCTTTTAATTTCTTTAATAATAAGTAGTATTGATCATTAAAATAATTGTAAAGGTAAAAAACATTTTAAATTCCGAAAATTACCCACAATTTCAGAAGTTTATTAACAATTTGTGGATAACGTATAATACTTATCCACAAACCGCTTGTTTATAAATTAATTCAAGTAGCTAAGAAATATAAAGATACGACAAAATTCTACCAAAATGAAAATTGTTAATCTTTTCTTCCTGTCGATAAGTATTAATTTTATTCACAAGTTATCCACATATTAAAAACAGATTGCATCCATCTTAAAAATATTTTGTAAAAACAGATCCTCGTCTACTTAATTATCGAGCATTAGAAATGAAGCAATTGTATAGTTCGTAACAAATAAATTTACTCTTTCCAAAAAGAATTTGAAAAATAAAAAAAAATACAATGCAATAAGAAAAAAACTTATTGCATCGTATTTTAACTATTTTACAACTTTAATTGTACGAACACTTTTGTTTCCCGATTTATCAATGACATAAACCTTTAAATATGTGTTTGCTTTCTGTACTTTTATTGATACAGAAAATTTACCACTGGAATTAACCGAGCTTTGACCTATTAATGTACTTCCTCGATAAATCTTCACTGAAGCATATTTCTCAGCACTACCTGTTACAGTTTTTGATTTTGAAGTAACTTTATTAACAACTGGAAGAGCTGGTGGTGTTTTATCTAATACCTTTAAAGACTTTGTTGCACTTACATTTCCAGCTTTATCCGTAGCAGTTACACTAACTGTCGTTCCACTTTTTTGCTTTGGAATTGTAAATTTATAGCTTTTATTTGAAGCAGCTGTCGTGCTTTTTTGAAGCTTGCTATTAATATATAGTTTAACTGTAGAACCTGCTTCTGCTGTTCCGGTAATAGTAGTTGATTGATCTGAAACTGTATTCATTGTTGGTGTTGTTGGTTTTGTTTTATCGATAGTAAATTTAATAGTTGTTGTATTCATAACTGAATCTTTCACTACAAGTGTATAGCTACCTGCTTTTGAAACTAAATAGTCGTTATTAATACGAGTTCCATTTAATGTCGCGATTCCTTCATTAAAGTGGATTTTTAAATCTTTATTATAGAATTTACCATTGGCAACACCAGTTACAACCGGATTAGCTAAATCATACTTTTTTGTAATGTACGCTGATGAAATAAATCCAATTTTCCCATCTGCCTTTTTCACTTTAAACCAGACGAATTGGTTTTCGTACTTACTTGTATCAAACTGAAATTCATCATAGATTGTTAATGTCATGTATTTAGGAAGTATCTCTAATTCCTTTGTCGAAGTTTTTGGTTCTGATCGTAATTTAGCTCCATCTGCTGTTACGTATGCAATGTCTCCTTTTTTCATGAAATATGGTGATTCATGAAGTCCTTCATTGATAGTATAAAGAGGAATTTTGAACTCAATATCCTCATCGCTGTCCGGGCTATAGTAAAAATCATCAGGCGTAAACGGGAATCTAGCTAAAATAGGAGGAGCTTTTTCACCTCTTAAGTAACTTTGATCTTCAATCATATTAAAAACTTTTTCTTGATAAGCATTACTATTTACTTTTCCGTAGTTTTCTCCTGGTGTCTTGACAATAGGACTATTCACTCGCTTCACACCATTATAACCCATAGTAGGAAAATACCAATTCTCAATAATATGACGATTCGCATCTTTAATCCTTGGTAATCTGTACGTGCCATCTGGATTTTTCCAATTATATTTCTCGTTTAAAATCTCAACACCAGCTTGAATATTATATGCAATATCAGTTTTTAATCTGTTTTGGTCATATCTAAGTTGATTTGTAATTTGCATAATCCCAATTCCACCATCAGAAGCCTCTTCTGATTGATTCCAACCAGATTCCTTCAACGCAATTGCCTTTACGACCTCAGGCGGAGTATCAGCATTGATTGCCGCATAAGTAAGCAAACAATTTATACGTTGATTTGATGGAATTATCGTTTTACTTGAGTTACACTTTGAAGCCCAATCCGTGTTTGTTTCTGCACTAGCTTTTCCATTAAACAAACTTACTGTTAAAGCTATTAAGCCAAATTTCAGTAAAAAAGATTTCATTGTTTATTCTCCAATCTACCTAAATATGAAACAATGTATCTATTTTATCATATTTCATTTCTTAACTTTCTATTTCTCTATAAAACTCATAAAAAAAATGGCTCAGTTTTTCCTGAACCATCAAAAAATTATTTTAATTCTTGTTTGACATAACTTGAAGATACCCATCCAAAGCTTCCATTCGCTAGTTGGATTTTATACCATTTTTTTGTACTATCCATTGTTAAAGTACCATCTGTGTTTGTAGCAATACTTACGTAATTATTAAGGTTTAATGTACCAATTACATTGTTTACAGTTGTAGTTGCTGCTGAGCGCACGTTTAAACCATCTGTTGTTATCCTACCTAAGTTTTTAACAGATAAAGTTTGGCTATATGCATTTAATTTGATACTGTTTGTCCAAAAAACCTTCCCATCAATTGATAATTTAATCCAATAATTATTTGTTTTTTCAAGAAGAAGGAAGGCGGTACCAGCTGCTATCGATTTCACTTTAGCGGTATCTCCCTTTGCGGTGTATAGATCTATGTTTCCTTTTGCAACTGCTTGGATATTAGCAGGGAAAACATCACTACCAACAGGAGTAGATGGACTGCCTGGAATCGTAATATTCGGTTGTGCTTTATCATAGTACGCTTTATCAAACGGTAGAATTTTTTGCATATGTTGAGCAATCAATTTACCCCAGCTTGGATCAGTCGCGTAATAAAAATTCATCCCTTCACTCGCTGCATCTATTCTTACATTGCTCATATCTTTTGTACTAAAACCAAGATATGCACCTTTATATTTCCAGTTACTTGGATTTAAGTAAGTAGATTTAATCGAGCGTGCAATATACTCTACATTTTCTTGTACACTCATAAATTTGTATGACGCTATATATGGCGTTGAATCATATGAACCAAAGCCAAATAAGTTATTTTTTCCTAATGAAATTTGAGAAGTACCAAATCCACTTTCATGAATTGCATGTGCTGCTAAATAAAGTGCATTTATACCATATTTATTTCCAGCATCAATAAATAATTGTCCTTGACCAGTTAGTATACTCTTAACTCCACTTTTTACATTACTAGCAATATAGGTATTAATTTGCGCAGCAGTTACAGGTGAAGGTGTACGCAGATCAATAAACTGATAGCTATCTCTTGATGTCATTGGGTCACCAGTTTTTACTTGCTTGATATATGTTCCTGACACATATCCCGTTTTCCCATTGTAACTAACCTTATACCAATTGTTAGACGTTTTATCAGTCGCAATTAAAACCATATTAACGGGAATTACTGTAAGCAACGGTGAAGAAGCATTATACGACTGACGTAGATTTAATTCTGAAGTCGTAATATAAGTCGTATCCGTTATATTAGTTATCGTCACGACATCACTTTTTCCGAAATCCGCTGCTCTTACATATCCATTTACACCTTTATAAGACACACTATACCAATTACCAATTTTTTTGCTAATCGGGATAACTGTATCTTTTGGAATTTGAATAAGTTGTTTTGATGCATTGCCGAACGATTCATATAAATAGGTTGAATTAAGCGCTTTATAATTTGTAGTAGTAAATGTTGTGAAGCTATTTGCAGTTACATCTTCACTCTTAACATAAAGATTTTTTCCATTGTAATTAATTCGATACCATATCTTCCCTACTAAATCTGTCGCTTTTTGAGTTGAAGCAAAGCCATTATCTCCATTAACTGTAGTTACTACAGGTTTTGTCGCATCTGGAGTTGCGTATAAGTTAGTGACTGCTTTCGTAAAATAATATGCAGTACTGGTTGTTTCATATTTTATTTCATTTACTTTTGTAAAATTATTAATATAAACATATCCTGTTTTACCATTAAGCGTGACGATATACCAATTACCAACACGTTTTGATGATGATATGACTGTACCACTTGGAATACTTGATAGTACTTTAGAAGATACACCATAGGTTTGATATAAACTTGTATTTTTAATTGCTTTATATTTTGTTTGGGCAAATGTAGCTACAGCACTTTTCGTAATATCTGCACTATTTACATACAAGGTTTTGCCATTATAACTAACGCGGAACCATGTTTGGCCAATGCTATTTACAATGTTTTGAGTACTATAAAATCCATTATTAACAACTACAGAATATACTGCAGCTTTTTTTGTATCAGGCGTTGGATATAGCTTAGTAGTTTTATTTGTAAAATAATAAGCGGTCGCTTGAGTAGTATATTTATAATATTCCTTTAAATACGTACCACTTACCCAACCAGTTTTAGAACTATAAGTCACTTTGTACCAATTACCATTTCTTTGAGTAGCGGTAATTACTTTTCCTTTTGGAATAATCACAAGTGATTTATAAGTTGTACCTGCACCCTGTCTTAAATTTAGATTTGCACTCGTTTGATACTTCGTTTTAATATTTACGATCGCTGCACTCGCTTTTGATGTTTCCAAACCTATATTAGGACAGGAAATGCTGGAGGTGCCTACTAATATGCCTGTTGATACCAAAAGTACTCTTCCCATTTTTTTCATGTATCAAATTTTCCTTTCCTACCATTTTTACATTTAAACCGTAGAATAAAACAATTCAATTCTATTAAACTAGTAAAATTAATAAACTATAATTTTTTTAAAATGACATTAACAAAAAATTAACACTAAAATTAAGTATAAGTCATAAAATGTCGGAATTTGAATTGTTTTTTCAATAATTATATCGGTAAAAAAAGGAAATTGTTTAATTTTATCGAAACGACAACCATTTTGTAATTAAAATGACACAATTCTAAAAAAAAAGTTAAAAAGTCCATAAAGAAGACATTTATCTCTTCTTCATGGACTATGGTTTTCCTACTATATTATGTTTAAGTGGGACTAAAATCTCGAAGTACTTTGTTTTCTTCATTACTTTTTGACTATATGTGAAGTCACCATAACAATATGGATATCTGAAATTTTTCTTATTATTATTACACGTATAAAGCTCAGGATTCGTCTCCACCATCGATAGAGAATAAGTTTTAGCAAGTTGATCTGTATGTTTACCTCCATGTGTTTTTACAAAATCAATATAAGCAATCCCCATATTGTAACTTTGTATTATGGTTTGTAAATCAACGCCTTGCTTTTTACCATAGGAATACACGTCTTTAAAGTGTGAGACCCCTTGTTGTATGCTTTTTGAAGTATCTTGAATACTATCCTTTGCTAGTCCTAGTGATTCTGAAGCCTGCATTGGATCTTTTCCTTTACCCTTCGTTTCTTGCATCATTAACCCTAGTAATAAAGGTGTGTATTCTTCTAAATTAGACGTCTTTAATTCAGTGTAAACTTGTGTTTCATACTTCAACACATTTTGGAAATAGTAACGATAGATCGCAAATAACCCAATAATTGACATCAGAAGTGTAAATAAAAGAAGTCTTTTAATAAATTTCCACATTCTATTCTTTTTCATTACCTCCAAACATTTCTCTTTAATACATTATAACGAATATTCCTATTTAGAAAAGCAATGTGCAAAAACTACATATATTTGACATTAAAATGTGAAAAAAGAAATATTTCTTATAATAAACATTTAATAAGAATTGTGCCCTTTTAACACTAGCTTAATAATTGCGGACTCCTCTAACCCTGAATCAACAAAAAAAGAGTCCAAACTAAAATGGACTCTTTACTACAATTTACTTTATCTCTTTTACTTCTACTATACGATCCATTTTTAATTCATCATTTTCTCTTGAGAAGTGGTAAGTAATTTCAAATGATTTCATTTTAGTTTTACCATGTTTATCAGTTATCTCATACGACTCATTTGTTGTAATGATCATACCTGAATCATCTTGCTTTGAATTTTTCATAGAAAAGCTTGTGAGTTTTTGCGTTGTATCCTTTTTCTTAATTTTGTCTTGATATTCCTTAGACTGTAAGAATGCTTGGCCATTTTGATTAAACAAGCCGTTGATTAGTTGCTTTTCTTCTAAATCAGATGAAGGCTTAGGACTTGGTAAATACTTATCAAAAAAACGTTTAAGTCCTGCAAAGAAACCATCTTTTTGATTTGTCTCGTCCTGGTTTTCAACTGGCGTATCAAACATTAAATCCACATATTTTCCGGTAACTGGAATATCATCCGTTTTAAATAATTCACCATTCTTTTCAATTTCAGCGTGAACTACTGTTTTACCATTTAATAAAAACGGACCAAAGCGATCTAGTCCACTTACTTTTTGCCCAGTATCTTTTCCATTTACAAAAAGTTCTGACTCAGGTTCGTTTGAGTATATTTGGACATAACTAACATTAAAAGTTAATTCTTGAGATAACTTATTTTTCGAAGCCGAAGAAAAATCTATATCAACTGCATCCTTAACATCACTATAAACACCTTTATATGAAACAGCCAAAGTGTACTTTCCAGGTAAAATTTTGTGATATGTTGTTTCGTACTCGTCTTTATTCAAATGTGTAATATGATTATTTAATTTTAATTCAATGTCGTCAATTGGAGAAGAAATCTTTAATTCGAATGGTTGGGCACTTATTAAATACGTTTGATAAATTCCTAAAAATTTACCGCCCTTTTTAATTGAAAGCACATAATTTCCACGACTATCTATTAATTTACTATGAATTATTTTATTATTTTGAATCATATCGTCTAATTTATCTAAAACATCATAGCTATTTAAGTAATCCATAAATGCGATTACTGAGTCTTCATCTAGGGACGCCCCAGTACCGCCTTTTTGTAGCATATGTGTGACTTCTTTATAATTATTATCTGACACAGCTTTATCAAAAATCTTCACTAATCTTTTAGGCGAATTTAAGTAATTTAATGTTAAATGTGTAATTAATATCGCGATAATTGGTAGTAAAATAAACATCCATTTTCTTTTAAAACTAGGTATTCGTTCTTTTCGCATTGTTCGTATACCCGCTCTTGACAAGGAATTTTGTTCTCTTAACTGAGTTTCCATTTATTTTTAACTTCCCCTTAAATTTTCATTCTATATAGTACATGTTTTTAATATATAAATTGAATCTAAATAAATACTTAAAAAAGTAAACTATAGTCTATCATACTATTTTTTATTTAAAGGGTAAAAAGAAATTTTTTTATTATTTAGTGGAAGTAATTGGTTTCATTTCTCTTAAATATATGTATGACATCCTTTCCATTTACTTGTTAAACTATAAGAATTGAGATATAGGAGGAGAGATATTGAAACCTTTAGTTAATCGGAAAGAATCGATTTATTTTATATTACTTTTACTTATTAGTATTCCAATTTATTTATTACTTATTTTAAGCGTTGTTGGTCTTATTATTTTAGGAATTTTAATCATTTTACCACTCTTTGCCCATTTAATTTTCACTGCCCACATACGTATAAATGGCGTTAAGATAACTGAAAAACAATTTCCAGAAGTATATTTCAGAACAAGAGAAATTTCAAAGGAAATGGGCTTTTATTTCCTACCAGATGTTTATGTAGTCCAATCTGGGGGACTGTTAAATGCCTTTGCTACGCGTTTCTTTGGACGGAATATGATTGTTTTATATTCAGATCTATTCGAAGAGATTGAATCAAATCCAAAAGTAATTGATTTCGTGATTGCACACGAGCTTGCACATATTAAACGAAATCATATTCTAAAACAGGCTTTAGTATTGCCTGCAAATTGGGTTCCTTTTTTAGGTTCGGCATATTCACGTGCATGTGAGTATACAAGTGATCGAATGGCTAGTCATTATATAAATGATTTTGAAGCATCGACTCAAGCACTTACAATGTTAGCCGTTGGTCGCAAATATTATCAACAAATTGATCAACGTGAATATTTATTAAATAGTAGCAATGAAAAAGGCTTTTTAATTTGGTTAAGTGAACGATTAATGTTCCATCCAACTTTACCAAAACGTATTAACGCTTTGCATCATTTTAATAATGTAGAAAGCGATATTAAATTTAAAACACCAAAACGCGTATACGGAATTGCTGTAATTGTATTTGGGTTGTCATTCGGGCTTATAGTCGGTGTAGGTCTATTAATAGAGAAAGCGATTCCACTAGCACAATCATTCGTTGATGGCTATTTAGCTGCGGAAACACCATTAACGCAAGCAGTTCTTGATAACGATATTGAACAAGTTAAAGAGTTAATTGACGAAGGAGCAGACGTAAATGAGTTGAACGATAACTACGAGTCTCCACTTCTCAAGACTTCATATACTGATGAAGACCATCTTAACTTAGAGATGTTAAAGTTATTACTTGATAACGGAGCTGATCCTTCTATAGGAGATGCAGATGATTGGACAATCTTACATGCCGCTGCTTCTATGGGAGACAAGCAAGCAATTGACTTACTACTAAAATACGGAGCAAATATTAACCAGCAAGACAGTTCTGGGGAATCACCTATTTTTGATACAACATATGAAGTAGATGATGTAAAAACATTCCAGTACCTTATTAAAAAAGGTGCAGACTTATCAATAAAGAATGTGGATGGAATGACAGTAAAAGAAGTAGCAAAGGAAAATGGAGCAACGAAAATAGTAAAATGGTTAGCTAGTCAAGGAACCGAGATTAACCTTTAAGACCTACACATGTATCTATTTTCCTATCAAAAGCATTGTATGATAGCAAATAAAAAAGCAAAGTTCATTAATCACTGAACTTTGCTTTTTTTAATAGCTCGTATATCCAATTATTCCTTTGATTTAATTAAATTTAAATTATATTGTTCTACATCATTAAGTTGTCCGCCATATGCTGGATTAGGTTTATACCAAGACTTCGAGCTGAAATAAATCGTCAAGTCACTAGATTTAAATACTAAACCATGCCTAGCATAGATTTCATTTCTGGCTAAACGTAAATCATTTGGAGCTAATTTAGTTAGATCTGCATTCGTTAGTTTTCTACTATTACTTTCCGGTAAAACATAATCTTTTGATTGTTTTTCTTCATCGGTAACCTTTGTTTCCTTAGTGGTTGTTTCTTTAGCAACTTCCTTAGTTTTTGTTTCAGTCGCCTTTTCACTCTTTGTTTCTTTTTTTACATCCTTATCTTCCACTGCCTTTGTAGAAGCATTTTCCGGATGAATATTCCCTTCATTCATGATTTTAGGGTAGACATAAAAAATTGCTGTAGCACCTATTATTAGTACTCCAGCTATTGAGAGTATTAACGAAAAGTACCGTTTACTACTAAAACCATCTTCCTTATTCTTAAGTTTTCTATGTTCTGAACGACTTCCAACTTTATTTTCTGCCTTTTTAGCCAAATCCTTTCACTCCCCTAATACAGTTATAAATAAATACACTTATCATATTATCTAATCTATTTGCTTAAAATCCAATTCTTTTAATAGAAGTTTAATACGTTATTAACACAATTGAAAAGACTATATCAAATTAACAAGAAATCCCTAGCTCCGTAAACGGAATTAGGGATCATTCATCACTATATTTATTGTATATTGACGCTTATATATTTACCTCCTCTAGTTCCAACAATTACTTGTTGTCCAACTACAACTGGAGACGCCTCAATATTGGCACCTAGGTTAATCTTATTGATAATTTTTCCGCTACCACTTATTAAGTACAAGTTACCAACAGAATCACCTTGAATTAAGTAAGCTTTATTATCCTTTGTATACACCGCTACTGTAGATGACCACGCATAGTTTTGTAAGTCTAAATGCCATTTTTCTTTTCCAGTAACAGTATCATAACTAATTAATAAGCCCCCATTCATCGTTTTATATCTTGAAATATTAAAAATAACCTGCCCTTTTAATGGCCCAGTTCCAACAATTGGAGTCGCTAACAGTCCACCATTAACAGGATGATTACCTTTTATCGAATAACCCGGTATTTTCTTCTCCCAAATTACTTTCCCAGTAAGCCCATTTAACTTTTGAATGCGTGCATAGCCTTTAGTACCTTGTTTATCAATTTCAGAACCTGTGTATAAAAACGGTGTACCATTGGAATTCTCAATGACAATTGACGCATCTGTATCATCATATGCATTATTTGCCCAAATTGGCCTTTTCTTAATAATATCCAGCGCTTGAATACCACCACCATTATCGGAGAAGTATGCAATATTTTTAAATACCGCTACTGAATTTTCAATACCTTGGTAAGAATTATTTTTAAGTTTATATCGATATTTTGAAATTACTGGAGAAATTTTTATCTTTTTAGCATTTGGATCATATTTAGTATTTAGTTTGATAAAATAAACTAGTCCATTTTCCCCGCCAACTAACATAGCATCATCTTCTCGGTTAAATAACGCAGAACCATCAAAAGCTCCCCAACCACGAAAAGAATAAGAATCAATTCCAGGAATAAATGCTAATTGGGAGCCATCAATTAGACTAAAAATCCTCATACCTATTTTTCCTGTTTGTGGTATACCTTGCCCAACGTATAAAAGAGGATAACCACGTGGATCAAGAGCCACGCTACCTTTAATTGGATTTTGAATATTAATTGGATTTCTTGTTTTCTTACCTGTTGCTAAGTCTAAAAAGTAAACTCTTCCATCTAAAGATCCATAAACTACTTCTTTAAAATTTGACTTTGTTTTAAATTGAGAATATAAATTCATAATTTTTTGTTCTTGTGGTTTCCATTCAATTACACTAGGTTGGCCAGTCCATCCTGAGCCCCCGCCCCATCCAGATGAAGAAGAAGTTTGAAAAGACCAACTCTTAATTAACTTTTGCTTTGAAATAACTGTCGTTCCCATCGAACCATTATTTCGGAAAGGTCCGCCTCGAAAGCTCAATATTCCATTAATGGTTTGATACTGCTCTGGGAAAGGTTTTGTAAACACTTTTGTACTATTACTGAAACTATACGATAGGTTTTTACTACTAGGGAGTGGATTCAGTTGTAGTGCT
This sequence comes from Bacillus sp. AFS053548, assembly GCF_002575105.1. NCBI lineage: Bacteria > Bacillati > Bacillota > Bacilli > Caryophanales > Bacillaceae > Bacillus > Bacillus sp. AFS053548. Next base: position 109,343 of record NZ_NUHI01000005.1, read on the forward strand.
TCCCACTTTTTTTGTTGATTTGTCTCATCCTTTTGAAGTGTTGATTGTCCACTACTCTTTTGATTTGTTGCAGCTTTTACTTCGTTATTACTTATTAAATTGGTCTCATGTTTAGTGCCTCTATGTTTCAACGATGGTGAACTAAATATACTTGTTAAAAGTATTGCAGCAGAAAAGATTATACCGATCTTTGTCTTCAATTAAGCTCTCTCCCTCATATCTTAGTAGACTATTAATATGAAACTACTAAGATTATATATAATAGGAAGTAAGCAATTTGTCACATTTTGAAATTAACTAGTTATTTTTACTTAAAGATCAATCGCTACATTTTGATTCCTAATAATTTTTACTTTAGTATTAATAATATAATTTTCAATCTTTTCTATAAATTCCCACTATTTACACCTTGAGTCCCTTAAAACTTATGATACATTTAAAGAAGAGACATGATAGATTACCAGCTCAGGAGGGAACATCCTTGATCCAGACTTTGCAAAAAATTATTGGCAATCGGAAATTAAAGGAGTATGAAAAAATAGTTCAGGAGATAAATACAAAGGAGCCATTCTTTGAAAGTCTTCTAGATGAAGATTTGCGTAAATTTACTTATCTATTAAAGCAAAAAATTTCTAATAACGAAGCTGTAATTCATGAAATTACGATAGATGCTTTTGCTCTAGTCCGTGAAGCATCAAAACGTGTTTTAGGGATGCGCCCTTATGATGTTCAATTAATTGGTGGACTTGCATTACTAGATGGAAATATTGCTGAAATGCCAACTGGGGAAGGAAAAACATTGGTTTCTTCATTACCTGCTTATACTCGTGCGCTTGAGGGAAAAGGCGTACATATTATTACCATAAACGAATATTTGGCCCGACGCGATGCGGATCAAATTGGGCAAATTCACGAATTTTTAGGTCTTACCGTAGGTTTGAACATTCCCAATTTACCTTTGGAGGCTAAAAAAGCTGCATACAATGCAGATATTACTTATGGAATCGGAACCGAATTTGGTTTTGATTACTTACGCGATAATATGGTTACTTCTTTAGTTGAACAAGTTCAACGCCCATATCATTATGCAATTATTGATGAAGTTGACTCAGTATTAATAGATGAAGCAAAAACACCACTAATTATTGCAGGAAAAAAAACCGCACAATCACACTTATACTCGCTTTGTGCACGCTTTATTCGTACGTTTATAAAAGGTAGGGATTATTTTTTAGATCAAGAAACTAAAGCAATTACTTTAACTGAAGAAGGTATTTCAAAAATTGAAAAAGCCTTTATGATTGAAAATTTATATGACCTAGAACATACAACGCTTTTCCACTTTGTTCACAACGCATTGCGAGCCGATTTAATATTTCAACGCGATGTTGATTATATTATTCACGAAGGTGAGATTAGACTAATTGACTTATTTACTGGCCGAATTATGGAAGGACGCTCATTAAGTAACGGTCTCCATCAAGCAATCGAGGCAAAAGAAGAGTTAAAAACAACTGAAGAAAATCATACCGTTGCATCCGTAACAATACAAAATTATTTCCGTATGTACCCAATTCTTTCTGGCATGACTGGAACTGCAAAAACAGAAGAAAAGGAACTTCTACATGTTTATAACATGGAAGTTATTCGAATTCCTACTAATAAACCGGTAATTCGGATTGACCACGAGGATATCGTGTTTGAAAAAACAGAAGAAAAACTCAGAGCAGTTCTGGCTGATGTAAAATTCCGACATGAAAAGGGACAACCAATTCTAATTGGAACAACCTCCATTCGTCAATCTGAAGTATTCGCAGGATTATTAGAAAAAGAATCGATAAAGTTTCAGCTCCTTAATGCAAAAAATGTTGAAGAAGAGGCAAAGATGATTGCCATAGCTGGTCAAATAGGTATGATTACCATTTCAACCAATATGGCGGGTCGAGGGACTGATATCTTCTTAGCTGAAGGTGTATCAGATTTAGGAGGTCTTCATGTAATTGGAACAGAACGTCATGAAAGTGAGCGCATTGATTTACAATTAAAAGGGCGAGCAGGGCGACAAGGGGACACTGGTTCATCTCAATTCTATCTGTCATTAGAAGATGAATTATTTGTAAAATACAATACAGAAAAGCTAGATAAATTATATAAGAATCTACAGACTGATCAATTTGGTAAAGTAATAAATTCTACGATTCAAGACTTTGTTTCATCTACACAAAAGCTCTGTGAAGGAAATCAATCTTCAATTCGTGAATGGCAGCTTAAATTAGATGGTGTTGCAAATGAACATCGCCGTATTATTTATAAATTAAGAAATAACTTTTTACAAAATGAAACTGATTTAGACTGGTTTATTGGTCAAGCTGAAGAAACGGTCAATCACTTATTAATGCAATTCTATCCTAAAGATAGTACACCTGAAGATTGGGATCTACTTGAAGGAAAAACAGCACTTGAACAACTTATACCACCACTTCGAATAGATATTGAACATTTTAATACTGAACAAGAGATTTGGCTTAACGTAAAAGAAGCTTTTTCAGTATATAAAGATGTATTAAACGGTATAGAGGAAGAGAAAAAAGTAAAACTTATTAGTATTTTAAAAAGCACGGCATTAAGTAATATAGATTTATATTGGACTGAACATTTAGAGCATTTACAACAATTGATTGAAGGGATACACTTAAGACAGTATCAACAAGAAGATCCAATTCGACTATATGAATTTGATGGATTTACTCTGTTTGAACATACTTATAACTCAATACAACAAGAAATATCAGCAAGTCTTGCTTCAACATTCCAAGAATTATCTTGTCCACAGGGGGTAGAAAAACAAAATGTTATCGTCGATTAAGCGTTTATTACAAAAGGGTAAAGATTCAACAGTTTCATCGAGTGATTTATTGCAACAAACATCTACTGATCAAGCAGTTCAAGTTGAAGGAAATGAAGTGGCTGAAATTTTTCCTAAAATTTCATTCCATCCATTAATGCATATTGAAGATGAAAAGCGTTATGTTTATCAATTTTTAAATAACGAGCTTTCTCCTTTAAAACCAAATCAATTATCATTATCTGCAATCGAACTTGAAACTAATGATGACGGAAGTGCAACTGTTACAGCATTTGTTCGTAACAGTTTAGAAAAATTAGTTCGTTTAGAAGATGCTATTCTATTATTGATTAGTGAAGAAGGAGAACTATTAGCTAAAAAAGGCTTTAGATTGGAAGAGCTTGGTGAAATGCCTCCTTGCAGTAGCCGCCCATGGCGCTTTGTATTTGAACGAGAGTATTTACTAAAAGAGGACTTGCCTGAAAAAGGTTTTGAGTTAGCATTTGATTTATCAAAAACTATCCACCGATTAGATATAGATCCAACATGGGAAGGCCGACTTACTGAAGAACAAATTACAGAATTAAGCAATCTTGTAAATTCTTTACCTAAATTACGTATAAATGAAGTGAGCTTACATGCTTTAAGAGCAAGCTATAATGAAGAAGGAAACTTAGGCGTTAACATTTTAGTTCGAAATGGATCAACACAAGCCGTTAGTCTAGAATTACTACCACTAGAAATGTTAAATGAGAATGGCGAAATAATTGCGAAAGGTTTATTCACACTACCTCCATTAACAATCCAAGCAAATACGAGTAAACCATGGACATTTATCTTCCCTAAAGAACTAGTAGAAATAAATGCGTTCTCACAATGGACAATCAGAATACCTGATCAAGAAGTTATTTAAGGCATAATTAAAGAATAGATTCACTAAGTTTAAAAGCAGGAATTATGATCAATTAAGATCTTAAGGCCTGCTTTTTGTCTTTTCTGCCCCTGCTTTCCTAAAAACAACTTGCCTCTACCCTACCCATCAGAAGAATATCCTTCTATTAATTCCTTAATCATCATTAACTTTTCTTCATCTGATTTTAGCTTATATTCTACTTTCTGACTTAAATACATACTAATAATCTTTGTGGCTTTACTAATTTGTTTATCAAAAATGTAATAAGAAATTGGGAATATCCTCTCTTCTCCATTCCTAAACTGTATTTTTGTTTTTCTTTTTTCTTTTATATATTTATTTATTTGGATAAAATTTAGCCATTTGCAAGATATGTTATTTTGCGAAGATGTAGGAATCATAATAATTGATAATGTGGGATTAATCATAAGAGGAATCTTTTTCATAGTTGGATATTTACTTTTTACGACTTCGAGATGACCTTTAATTGATTGATTATGGTAGAGGGCGGATTCTTTCAAGATTGCTTTCATTGGCCGCTTTGAATAGATTACTCCTTTGTTTTTATCTGTTATTTTGGTTAAATACTCTGGATGATCCGCAGCTTCAATCATCATTGTTTCATAAGATACAACATAATCTAATTTTGACATATGTGCCTCCTTTGAGGATTTTTTACATTTCGATTATATCAAAATTATCTTTCAGTATTTTTGAAACTTCTATGACCGTTTAGCCTGTGTTTTAGTAAACTTTACTTCTTTTAAAAATATAAATAGATAAGACTTCATTTAATTAATTCTGGCAAATTTAAAGTTTTAAATTCAATACTCACATTTCACTTTATTTTTTTTATTCATAATTGATGTTTCAAAATATGATATATTTCTTATATTTTTATATAGTTACTTCACCGCGGAATACACATAAGGGCATGCCTTTAAGAAAGGCAGTAAGCATGAAATGTAGTGAAGAACATGTAGATGATCAAGTTATTTCAGGAAAATTGAAGCCAAGTACATTCGAGGAATGTTTAAGCCAGTATTCCCGAATGATAAAAGCAACTATGAAGAAGTTACATATATATAAAAACTTTGATGAATATTATCAAATTGGTCAAATAGCATTATGGAAGGCTTACCAGCAGTATCAAACCGAGAAAGGGAGTTTTTCAAGTTATGCTTATATTACAGTAAGAGGCTATTTATTAAACGAGCTATCCAAAGCAATTAAATATGATGAACGAAACGTACTCTCCGAGCAAGGTATAGAAGATTTAATCTATTTTGATGAGATATTTTCACTTGTTAATTTTATGAGTTTTCTAGATGGAATTTCCCCCTTACAGAAGCAAATTCTTATAAAACGTTTTTATTTCAATCATGACTTTCCTCAAATTGCTAAAAATTTAAATATGAAAGAATCTAGTGTACGCTCTAGTTATCGTTATGCATTAAAAAGATTAAGAGAATCAAAATAAAACTAAAAAATACAGTAATCCATTTATTGATTACTGTATTTTTTTATTAGCTTCAATCTGCATTCCAATTCAAACCAAATAAACCATTACTTTCCTCCTACTTTTACAAATTTCAAAACTGTGCCATTTTAAGTAGAACTTCACACATTTTTTAACATTCTCTTCTATTTTGGCCCAGTCTAGAATATTATTCTAAAATTACTAAATTCTTCCAATATTTTTTTGTAGTTTCGACATTTTTTTTACGAATGTCGAAATGTTTTCTGTTAAAATTTTTCCAATTGTTTCAAATATAAAAAAACGCCTTGATTTATCTAAACCTTTTAATATAATTGAAATATTAGTAATATTATTGTTTTTTTTGAAACTACAAATTACTACAAACTATGTATTGGATTCATTATATAATTGTTATATAAATTTTTTAAAAATTGTAATAAATCTACCTGAACTCTCTCTAGAAAAAGGCAAACCAATTGAGAGATTGGGACGCAAAGCCACTGATCTTAGTTTTGAACATAGGGAAAAAGAACTATTTCACTGTATTTTTTAACTCTTAAACGAACTAAGATAGCAGGGTTACCTAGGTATTTTATACCTTAATTTTAGGAGGCCATTATCCATGTACAGTGAATTGAAAAAACATTCTGCAGAATTAAACTGGATCGACTTGCTACTAGAATGCATTGAAGTAGGCATAAGTCCTGATGAAGTGCGATCATTTCTTTACAATTGCGTTAAAGATTCATGTCAAAACTAGGAGAACTACTCCCTACTATGATATACTTTTTGTAATAGTCAAAAAGATATGGAGTAGCTTATATGATTGGAGAACGAATTAAAAAACTACGTTTACAACATGGAATGTCACTTACAGAGCTTGCAGAACGTGCTGGTATCGCAAAATCCTACATAAGTTCGATTGAACGAAATCTACAAAGCAATCCTTCAATTCAAGTACTTGAAAAAATTGCTGGCGTCTTCAATACAACGGCAGAAAGCCTCCTGAAAGATGATATTGATCCAACAAAAATTATTGATTCTGAATGGATGGATATCCTTCAAGAAGCAATTAATTCAGGTATACCAAAAGATGAATTATTAAAATTTATTGAGTTTAATAAGTATAAGCAAGGCAAATAAACCTTCGAATTAAAATGTAACCATTTTAATTTGAAGATTTTTTTTCCCAAGAAAATAAGAAGGGCGCTCTTCAAACGAAGAGTGCCCTTCTTATCATTTATTTACGCAAATCATATTTTAGAGAAATGTTATCGATATAACCAGCATCTTTACTAGAGCTGCCAGATTTATCTTTTGCATACGTAAGTTTTAACACATGTTTACCTGGTTGAATAGTAAGCTTCTTATTTGTCCAATGGTTATCTATACCTGAATCACTAACTAGTACATTGCCATCTAATGAAATCGTTAAGATATCTTTACTTAGTTGCGAAAGAACTAAATAATCAAAAGATAAGAATGCGTTGTATGCGTTATCTGGTACATTAATTGTTACCTCAGCAGTAGAAGAACTATTATTAGAAACGTTATTGCTGATTAAATAATAGTCAGCTTTCCCATCTACTTTTGAATTAATTCTTTCCCAATCACCAGCGATTGTAAATGGTGAACTTGCACTTTCAAAGTCTGCTAGATAACTATTTTGCGGAGTATATAATCCACTAGCTAAAGAATCTAAATCATTAAGTGTATCATTTTTAATATTTGTTGCCTTAGTAGCTAATGCTTTCGATTTTTTGAATTCTAAATCGCTTGTTGCATCATTGATAATTTGTGTTACTTTATCAATTTGATCTTGTAAGTAAGTTTTTACTTGTTGATCAGCTGTTTGTTTTTGCAGATCAATTAATTGGCCTAAAGTTACTTTAGCCGCATTTATTGCGTCTTCTAAATCATTAAGCGCCTTAGCTTGCTCAGCAGTAATTTTTTGTTGCCCATTTGTAACTTGTGAACTAAAGTCAGGTTTTAATCCGTTAACTTCACCTTCAACTCCAGCAGTAGTTTGAGCATTTAATTGTGCTACTAGCTGCGAAAATTGGTCAGTAGTATTTTGATTAATTCCAGGTAAAGCATTGTTGATTGCGTTAATATGCTCATCTGATTGACCGTTAATTTTATTAACACCTGTTTGTTCTAACTCGCCTTGTTTATTATTAACGCCATTTTCTGTATCAGAAGCATATGCATTTAATTTATTCTTTAATGCCCCAATCATATCTGAAGTTTTTGAACCTAATGTGTTACTAACAGTTGACTTCGCATCATTTAATAATTGAGCGGCATAATTTGTAAATAACTCCCCGGCATTAGTAGATGCAAATGCCAAACTAGAAGATGTTAGGATTCCAGCTGCCAGTATTCCAACTGCAATTTTCTTTTTCATTGATTTTTTTTCCATTTTCTTTCGTGCCTCCATTAGACAGATTACACTTTAAGTGGTTTTGCTATTTTATGAATAGGTAAGATTGAAACTAGTACATAACCTTTTATGTCATTAATAGGTATAAATCCAAATTCTTTACTTCGACTATCGAAGCTTATTCCCGGCTCTCGATTATCACCAACAACAAATACCTTGTTTTTAGGAACCGTTATTTTTTCCATATCTTCAGAAGTCCCATTTGTAGAGATTTCTGGAACCGGTTGGTTATTCACATAAATAATTCCATTTTTTATAAAAACTGTGTCCCCAGGAACTCCAATTATTCGTTTTACAACATCAAATCCTTCAGCTCTTAATTTCATAATCGCAACATCTCCAAGTTCAGGATCATGAGTAAAACGAGCTAATTTATTCACAAAGACTACATCCCCATCGTTTAAAGTAGGGTACATTGAAAATCCGCTAACTTTTGTAAGTCCAACTGTGTTTAGTAAAATAACTAAAAGAACACCTAAAATTAGAAAGAACTTCATCCATTCAACTAATGACTGACTAAAAGTTTGTACGTTTTTATCTTCCATCGCTTTTTGTTCTTCAATTTTTGAAGCATTCATTACTGTTGACCTTCCTCACTAGACTGATCTTGGCTGTTTGTATGTTGTGAATCATCATTTTTCGAGTTAGATGTTTCATCGGAATTATTCCCATTATTTGAGTTCACCTTAGGAACCTGCTGTTTAATTTCTTCTTTTGCTTGCTCCTGAGCGTTTTGTATAATTTTATCAATTCTCTCTTTTGCTTCTTGTACATCTTTTTCGTTCTTACTATCAATTTGTTTAATCAATTGATCTCCATATTTTTGAAGCTCTGCTTGTGATTCTAAGCTTTTTTGTGTCGAATATTTTTGTATTTCATCAGCAGATTCCTTAGCTTTTTCTTGCACCTCTTGAATTAAGCGTGCTTTTTGCTTAGTAGACTCTGCTTCGGTCATTCCAATAATATAATCACTTGCTTGCTTAGTTTGTTGGCTTGTCCATGCAGTCATTGCTGCAGGTAAATTTGTATCGGCAAATGAAAACGTCGTTGCGATTAGCAAACCACCACTTAACGTAACAGATCCAATTAAAAGCTTTTTAAATTTTTTGGAGACCAATGTTTGTTTTTCTGTTTTTTCAGTACGATTCTGCATAATTTACCTCCTAATGACTACATGAAAAAAACAAACTCTTTAATTTTATGAATTTAAAAGTCATGTTTACTGTTATTAATGGAAATTATCTAAGTTATTTCTTATTTATTAATCGCGTCAACTAAATCTTGCATATCTTTAATCGCATCATTAGTAGTTTTTGATTGTGTATCTTCTAAAGTTTTAAATGCTGCTTCTTTTTGCGTGTCAATTTCAGTTTTTAATGAAGCTTCAATACGGTCAATTTCTGAAGATAAGTGCTCTAAAACAGCTTTTTCAGAATCAGATGCTTGAGTATTAATTAGTGTAGTAATTTCAGCTTTAGCATCTTGAATTTTTTGTGTTAAAGTGTTCACAGCTGTTGTACGAGAAGAATTTAAATTAGACTGAAGTTTTGAATCCGCACTTTTAGCAACAGCTGAAAGCTGTGCATTAAAGCTACTATTTAATGTATCTGCTAACGCATTTAAATCAGAAGTTGTTTGACCATTTGTTGTTGAAACATAGTTAGCAAAATCAGCAGGTATGCTCATGTTTAAAACTGCCATAGCTTCAGAAATTGCAGCAATATGCTCATTTAATGCCGCACTAATTTGTTGATTTGCCAATTTTGTTTGAGCATCTCCTACTGATTCGATCGTGTTTGCAGCATCAACTTTGTAATTATTTACGTTAGTTTTCATATCTGCAACTGAAGAATCATATTTTGGTTTGTATGATGAAGAAAGCTCTGTTTTCGCATCAGAAGTTTTTGAATTAGCCCAGTTTGTTAATAACTCCCCTGCATCAGTACTTGCGAATGCAATCCCTCCAGAAATAACTAAACCAGCAGATACAATACCTATTACAACTTTACTCTTAACCTTTTTCATTTCTTTCTCTCTCCCTAAATTGTATATATTTTGTATTCTGTTCTCCCGTGAGAACGTATACAATTTAACTATACAAAAGACTAAATAATCTAACAATTGAGTTGAACCTTTATGAAAAGTGTTATTTTGACAAAAAACGACGTGAATATTGTTTTTTTAAATCGCTTTTTGATGAAAACTGTATTTATTTGTTATTTTCTGTTGTCAAAACAGAACTTTACTAACTATTACTCTATTAATTAGTACCTTTTACATATAAAATACAAAATTAATTAAACGTAAATACTGTTCATTCTCTATTTTTTTTCATATTTTAAAGGAAAAAACAGGATTAAGTACTAGGTCTTTAGTAACTCAAAGATTTGCGAGCGAATATCAATATGTAGAAATTTGTAGAAACCACAGAGGATAAATGGGAGGTGTAGTCTTTTCGTTCAGATTAAAGATTTAATCACTAGATAGATCAAAGCAAAAAAAACCGATCCGTAATATAGACAAACTATATTACAGATCGGGTTTTTTTCTATTCACGCTATTGTGTTAATCCTAACTGATCGCGTAGTTCATTTGAAAGTGCTAAACGATTTTCTTCCGGTACTAAATAATAGTAGATTCCCTTAATCATTTTCCCACTTCCCTCTAGTTGCTGTTGTTCAATACTGGCCGTGGCACCGCGGTAGCTTTTCTGAATATCGAACATTTCATCTAAGGTTAAATTAGTTTCAAGGTTTTTACTAATCAAATTTAATATATCCTTATAACTAACTAAATTTTTAACTTTTGTTCCTTTGTTAATTACTTCCTGAATAATTTGACGTTGTCTAGCTTCTCGTCCAAAATCTCCTTGTGGATCCTCATAACGCATTCGTGAGAAACTTAATGCCTTTTCTCCATTTAAAGTCAATAAACCCTTTTTAAAGTGATAACCATCATTTGTGAAGTCTAGAGTATTCATAACCTCTACTCCACCAATTGCATCTACAATGCCCTTAAATCCCTCCATATTGACCTCTAAATAGTAATCAATAGGTATGTTTAAAAATTTCTCTACGGTGTTTACACTCATCTGTATACCACCGAATGCAAATGCATGATTAATCTTATCAGTACGATTTTTCCCTACTATTTCAGTACGAGTATCGCGTGGAATACTAATAATTTTCGTCGTATGTTTTGTAGGATTTACGGTTATGACCATTAGCGAATCAGAGCGCCCTTGGTCACCTGGACGTTTGTCTACTCCTAGGAGTAAAACTGAGAATGGATTTTTTTCCTTAACGCTGATGGGTTCGTCCCTTTTCTCCGTCTTTTCAATTGGGTGATAGATAACGCTTGTCGTTTTCGTTACTTCATGATAAATATAAAATCCAGTAGCCCCAGCTATAACTACCAGTACGGTCAAAACAATTCCAATGCGCAACATTATTTTTTTCCAGCTCACGGATATTGCTCCTTTTAGTAAAAATTAAAATGTAGTTAGACTATTTTTTTTGTTTTAATGTTAAAACATTAATTTCAGGTGAGTTAAATAAACGAAACTTTAGGAACCGAATAAAATTGCTACTTCCAAGACCTGTACTCACATATTGTTTAGTATGTTTGTACTCCCAAAGACCTTTAACGCGGTTTTGTGGAGGAAACAGACCACCCCACTTATACCATCCCTCTGGAACGAATGGTGCTCCTATAAAAGGTAAGCGAATTTGTCCTCCATGATAATGTCCAGCAATTATTAAATCGTATTTCCGATCTCTAAACTTCAGACTAGAATCATTTAAAAGACTATCAATTCTCATGTCAACTATGGGATAGTGATTAAGCGCAATTAAGACATCATTCTTTTTTAAATGATTAATACTAGACATCTCTTTAATTAATGATTTACGGTACTTAATATACTGCTTGGTTTGTACATATTCAGGTAAAAAGATTCCATTTGTTTGTTTTTCATTTTGAGTAACGTTCAGGATCGACGTTTCAAAGTCAACGAAGTTAATTGTGGAATTGTTTTTTTTGACTGAATAAACAGATTCCAAGAATTTGACACCACGTTTTTCAATTCCTTTTATGAACTTACTTTTTACTAATACACCTTTTGAATTTACATAATATGCCTCTGGATCTTCATTTCCAGGTATATAAATGGCATTCTCTTTGTTTTGTATTCCTTCTAATAATTGATAAAAAGGCTTAATATTCGTACTTTTGCTTTTAAGAATCATATCCCCAGTAAAAACAATGGCATCATAATCGGTGGAATTAATGGATTTTAACAAGCGACTTTGATTTTTACCAAACTCTTTACTATGCAAGTCTGTAATTTGAAGAATTTTATATCCCTCAAATTCTTTTGGTAAGTGGTCTACTAAAACATCTTGTTTTGCTATTGTAATTCGGTTATTATCCCAAATTATATAAATTACTAGAGCACAGATAAATAATATGATTAACCCGGCAACTACTTTTGCTAGTTTATTTTTCAAAGTAACCGCTCCATTATCCACTTTTTATACAAAGTATTGATAACCCGTTCAAATTAATACTTGATCGTCTGCTTTAATTCCAAAAAATCAAAGAGCTCCTCAACGCTTTCAGTTACATAAACATACTTACATTTACTTGCATCAACTTTACTTTCAAACCCGTAACCATAAGTCACGGCAATAAAATCAATTCCCACTTTCTCTGCACCGATTGCATCATGCATGCTATCACCGATCAATACTACTTTTGATAAATCATTTTGACCTATCTCTTCTAAACACATTAAAATTAAATCTGATTTACTAAGCGTATCGGCATCATCTACTCCGAAAATAACATCAAAGTGCTTTCTTAATTCGAAATTTTCCAAAATTTCTTTTGCTAAATCATCCCTCTTTAGTGTTGCAACTGCCGTAGTACATTTTTTCTCTTTTAATGAAAATAGTAACTCTTTAATATAGCTATATTGCTTAGCTTCAAATTTACCCTTTTCTTTGTATCTACTTCTATATATTTTCACAGCTTCTCTTGCCTTCTCTTCATTAAAACCGCACTCTCGCATAAATGATTCGACAGGTGGTGGACCAATAAATCGTCTCTGCTGTTGAACTGTTAATTCGGGTGCCCCCATTAGAATTGCAGTATGATTCGCACCAATCATGATTCCTTCCGCTGTATCTAATAATGTTCCATCTAAGTCAAAAATGATTGTAGAATATTTCATATGCCCTCCGCTTTAATATGTCTTACTATACAAATGAACATCTTTATAAATCGTAGACGTTACATAGTGAATTCCCATATGATTTTCTATATTGGCTAAGTAATTTTTTATTTCTTCATTCTTCTTAACTAGCTCAACCATTTCAATATGATTAATTAATTCTGTTGAATAGTAGTTTTTAGCCTTGTTTAAACTGAATCCATCAAATCCCGCAAGATAAACATGATCAATAAATAAACGATTTAATAGATTAATAGCCATTAATCCTGCGTTATCTGAAATTAAGGAGTTTTCTAGCAGTAAATCCGAATAATTAACGACTATTGATGAATCGACTTTTATGTTTGTAATGTTAGATGTTGTTATTAAGGTTGTTGTAAATGATAAATCTTTTATCACATCTTCCATACTCTTAAATCTCTTACTATTGCTAATAAAAATGGCATTACAGTTAAAAGTACTTGGTAAAAAATTTACGCTAATAATAAATGGATCCTCTTCGTTTATAAACGTTTTAATATTCTCTAATTCTTTTTCGATTGATTTACCTGGTGCTAAGATAAGTACTTTTTTATTGCCAATTAGCTTCCTTAATCTCTTCAAACTTTCTGTATCGTCTACCAATTGCATTTGATGACTTATGTATAAATCTTCAATATAATTTTCATCATAGAGATCACGTTTTTTGTTCGGGATTTGCCTCAATATTGTATTGATTGACTTAACAGAAATCGTCTGTTTATTCATTAGATATGATGCATAGTTAGGGTGACAATTATTGATTGCCGCTATGAAATAGGGAACTGAATAACCCCATTTAGGCTCATTAAAAAATCTACTCAAATGTTCATCTACAATTTCCAATAACGGTACTATATTATATTTTTCCTCAATATTTTCATTAATGTACTCGGAAATTAGCTCCGTGCATAAATTTCCAGCTCCTCTTCCCATACCAAATACCGAAGAATCTATTATTATATTTCTTTTAGTGTGCATTGTTAGTAATTCTTGGGCATTTGAAAAAGATAATTGTAAATTATTATGAGAATGGAATCCGATATTAATTGTTTTATCAAGATTATGATCTAGTAGGTGGTACATTCTTAGTAAATTATTTTTGTACATGATTCCAAGTGTATCTACTAAGTAAAATGCATATGGTTTTAACTCATTAACTTTTTCAATCAAAGCTAACAGATTTGCATCAGTATAACTAGTAGTACCAACTGGTTGAATAAACACTTTATACCCTTTTTCAATTAACATTTTTCCATATTCTAATGCTTCAGCAATTTCTTTTTCATTATCATGGAATGTTAATCGAATTCCATCAATTGAAGTACCATCATATACTTTTATTTTATCGATTGAGATGAATGGTTGATCAATCATAGCTACGTAAATAGTATCTTTATTTTTTGGCTGAATCAGTTCTTTTATTTTTTCAATATCATTGAAAATTGTAGTATCATTATCATAATCCACATCTCTAAGAAATCCACATTCGATAATGTCTATATTAGATTGCGTCAACTTTTCAATTACTTTTTTAACTGTCCTCTTACCAAAATTCCAATCGTTGATGTATCCACCATCGCGTAAAGTACAATCGAGTAGCTTTATATTGTTCACTCAAATACCACACTTTCTAAACGACTTTTGATGATATCTCTTACTTTATCTAAATCTTTTGGAGTATCTACGGAAAGAGTCGTCACATTTGCTTCCACAAATTTTATCTTTTGACCATTCTCAATAAATCTAAACTCATCAATGTCTTCGGCTGCTTCCAAAGGGCCTCGTGGTGCTGAATAACAGAACTCCAATGCACTTTTTGTAAAACATTGTACTCCAACAAACTTTTTATAATAGAAATCGTATGTCCCTTTTGGATAAGGAATTGGACTTCTAGCTAAATATAATCCATATCCAAAAACATCTGTTGCAATTTTTATTTTAGAGAAGTCCACAGCCTCTAAAGGATTCTTTAATTCTGTCATTAAATTTGATACATATAATGACTTCGAATCAACCCCATTAGGTAGAATTCTACTAATCGCCTCAGTTTCAATTAAAGGTTCATCACCGTTTACATTAATATAAAAATCAGCATCTACTAATGTAGAAACTTCGTATAGACGATCTAGATGTGTTTTATGATTTTCAGAAGTCATAATCGTTTTTATTCCATAGCTTTCACAAACTTCTTTAATTCGTATATCATCTGTTGCTACATATACCTCACTTAGTCCCTCTAATCCTTTTAATCGTTCGTGAACCCACCAAATCATTGGTTTTCCACAAATATCTGCTAATGGCTTACCTGGGAATCTTGACGAGTTATATCTAGCTGGAATAACACCAATGATTTTCATAAATTATCTTCCTCCTGATATCATCTTATAGATTAAAAGGCCTTGTTCATTTTAAAGAACGTTCACATAAAATATTTCTACTAAATTTTTTCTACTATAAAATTATTGTATTTATTTTCGTATAGTTGACTTTCATATGCTTGAAAAAACTTAATTCGCTCTACTAGATATTCAAAATATATTCGTTCTCCTTTAAGATTTCCCTTTATCTTTCGAAGAATAAATTCTAAGTAAAATATATATCTATATATTTCCGACTGATTTAAAAGAATTGCTGCCATTTCTGAATTAATAAAATTGTCTTCTAAGTAATTCCGAATAAAAATGTGAAATACGTTTTCAAATTCACCACTTGTTTCGTGCAACTTTATTTCACTTACGTTTGAAAACTTTTCAAATATAAGAAAGTAAAGATCAAAAAATGAACTTCTAATTTCTAAAGTATTCCAATCTATAACCTTAGTTATCTTTTTATTCTTAAGAACATTTCCTTCCCAAAAATCCCCATGGGTGAATCCTAAAAGAATTTCTGTTTTTAAACAATTTTTTTTCAATTCTTTATTTATATCTGAAATAAATTCAAAAATAGGTTTTATACTATTAATTAATGTGAAATCTTTTTGTAATAAAGGATTTAACAATTCATCTATTCTCTTTGTAATGTTTTGGAGATGTTGCCCCAATGAGATTACTTGGTAGTTTTTACTTAATAAAATATCTCTTAATATAGGTAAAGCCTCTGTATGAACATTCTGAAGACTAAAGAAAGCCGGTTTTAAATTTATATAAGATTCTTTCATAAATCTATTACTAATATTCCAATCTAGTAAACTTTGTGATAATTTACAATTTTGAGCTTCGATTAGTTTATAAATTTTATCCTCCATTACATTACTTGAAAAATTGTTAGGAAATATGGTCGTAACACTTTGCTCTCTAAGATTTACAATTTTATGCTCACCGTGCCCCACCAAAATTAAACAATTTCCATAATGCGATGACGACAATGTTGGAAAAGTACCAGGCTTTACTTTATTAATTCTCCTTTTTTTATAATATAAGTATGCAAATTCCAATACTCGAATAAGTCTAACAATTGGTATAAAAAAATTAATAAAGCCAATTTTAGTTTCCCTTTCTAGAAAACCAAAAGGTTTCCCTTTAAAATACAGGAAGAATATAAGGCCAATTAAACTTTGTTCTAAGTTAAAGTAAAGCGAACTATATAGAAAGTTATCTATATAAATATAAGTAAACTCCTCCATTTAAAGCTCCCTCTTTTTGTCCTTTGATGTAAGATCCTTAATTTTTAAGTTTAAAAGTAGCTGTTCATTATATTGAACATTGACTAAAAAAAATATTACATAAGGAGGTGTAGTCTAGCAATTAACAAAACATATTTTCTTTATTAAGAACTACTTAACACAAAAATTATCATCTTTTTAAATACCTGTCAATTTGGATTTTAATTAGTTAAAGTAATTAAAGATTCTTCTTTATTATTGTCTGCTAAAACATTATCAAGATTGACTCTTTCAAATATTTCTAGCATACCTCCTCTAGTAGCATTAAAGATTTTAATGTTTTTCTTATCCGCATATTCCCTTGCCACTTTGTACGCATCAATCATTTTTAATCCAGCAACTGAATAATTAGAATCATAGTAATTATAGTTTTTAAAATGGTGGTTCAAATCACTAGAATAATTACTATCTGCTCCAAGTAAATAGATCTCCTTAAATCCCATGTAAACTGCAATTTGTATAAGCGAGTAAGTAATTGTATATCCATCATACACAACTGCAAATGCATCATCGCTAAATTTTGTATTATATTTTTTATGCATCCAATTATGGTTTAGCATGTTCATTGGATAAACGTAAAATTCTTCTGAAACAGTATCACGTTTTAAAATAGATTCACCAATAAATTTGCATTCAGAATCCAATTCTTTAATATCATCTTTGAACTTAAAATAATTTCTAATATCTTGAATACCGTAATAGGTTGGCCTCCAATCTGTTTCGTTAAACGCGAGGCAAATTGAATTCATACTAAATGTTATTTCGTTACGAAGTTTTTCCAAATCCTCAACTTTCAGACTTGGTCCCGTTGCGACTATAAAACATCTTTCACCTAAATGTTTATTTTTTATACTTTTTAATTTTTCGAAACGACTTTTTCTGTCAATACGAGTTACTCTTAAAAACTTTTTAAAGTTGAATATAATATTTGGTATAATGACTGGTCTAATGATAGGAATAAAATCATATCTTGTTTTTCTAATACAGTCATAAAAGTACAATGTAACCTTATTACTTTTTAGGATGTCTTTTAAGATATTTCTTATTGTCATATTTCCCATTCCCTTATTATTTTTCAATTTTTTTAAAAGAAAGTCCCCGTTTTAGCCTCGATTTGGTCATTATTTATTTTTATTTCCTTTAACTTACTAAGTCTTTCTAACAACCTATAATCCGATATATTATTACCATATAGATTAATTTTCTCTAAATTAGATAGATATTGTACTCCATCTAGGTTAGAAATATTTTGACCGCTTAGATCTAATTCTTTTATCGAGCTCAATTCAGAAATCGTTATCCATTTTACATTTGGATTATGAAGCTGCTGTCTAATACAACGTTCTAAATTTCGATCTATAAATGTGGCGATTCCAGCTATTTCAGCAGTAGTATAGAATTCCAACCCTAATGATTTTGCTTCTTTAATAATTTCTTCGATCATTTTAGGGGAGGTTCTCCACGTTCCAGCGAGTTCCGATTCTTCTCCCCAACCAAAATCTACCCACTTTACATCTTCAGGTAATATAGAATGCGACATTAAAATTAAATTTAGCCCAGTTTTCTTAACAACTCTCAAAATTCTTTTTATATACTTTTTATTTTTTAAAAATATACTATCTATACAAATTGCAGGTGCAAATCCAGAATGATTGAAAGGAGTTAAATGATCAGCAGCCGAATGTCCCCTCACAACTTTAAAATACTTTGGAACGATCTCGTTTATCATTTCATCATTATATGCTGCAAATGGAAATGAATAAGTCACAGGCAATTTAAACTTTTCTTTTGTTTTAGAATGAGTTTGTTTCTCCACCCATTTAAATAATGATTCTATTTCATCTTCAATCCATTTTGTTAAACCATGTTCCTCAATATATGTTTTAGCATTTTGGTGCGTTAAGCTATGGTGAGCAAGTTCATGACCATTTGCTTGTAATTCTAGTAACAGATCTATTTCCTTTTGATTATGTTCCCTTTCACCTTCAAAATGGTGAAAGGCGTTAATATTAAATGTTACTTTAACATCGTAATACCCAAATAAATCCATTCCATATTTATACCATTGCTCAACTCTAAAACTGTCATCAAATGAAAATGCAATGCCAGGTCTATTTATGAAAGAAACTTCATTTTCACCATTTTTTGGTTTTACTTTCCTTTCCATCTCCCTAATTAAATTCCCATAAAATCCATGCCAGTACCAAGTTTGGGCTGCTTTATTTTTTATTTTTTCTAATCCTCTCCTAAACATTACGTACCTCCTTTAAGAATAGTTTAAATTAGATATTTACCACTATTAAATAACTGAGTGCTTTAATTTATGGTCAACTGTCACTAATCTACCTTTATTCAATTTGAAAACAATATCACAGTTCTCAATTGTACTCAGACGATGCGCAATAATAATTAACGTTTTTTCTCCCTTTAAGCCATCAATCGCTTTCATAATTTCTTTTTCTGTTTCATTATCCAATGCAGATGTTGCTTCATCCATAAAAATTATTTCTGGATTGTGGTATAGTGCCCTTGCAATTCCAATACGTTGACGTTGTCCGCCCGAAAGTCTTACTCCTCTTTCACCTACAGTTGTGTTTAATTGATCAGGAAGTGATTCAACAAATTCTTTTAATTGTGCCTGCTCTAGTGCTCTCCATACAGCATAATCATCTATTTGGTTCTCATCTAAACCAAATGCAATATTTCCGCGAATTGTATCATCAGATAAAAAAATCGATTGTGGAATATAACCAATTTTTTGCTTCCATGTTGCTCTTTGATCATTTAAGTTTTTTCCATCAATTAAGATTTCTCCGTTTTCAGGGTGAAATAACCCAAGAATGATATCAACTAAAGTTGTTTTTCCAGCACCAGATTCACCAATAAATGCAACAGATTGACCGATAGGAATCTTTAAAGATACATCTCTAACTGAAAAGTCTTTCTGATTAGGATATTTAAAAGAAATATCCTTCAATATAATAGAATCTGTAAAAACTCTTTCATTTTGGTCAAGTATTTTTGAAGGATCCTCAAGAACCGGATGGTCACTGCTTAAATGTTGATCTTTATTTAAAAACAAATCGTCATAAATAGTTGATAAAGCAGGTTGAGAGTATCGAATTGCAGTTATAAATCCTACAATACGAGTAATTGAAGGCATTAAACGAAATGCTGCCATAGCAAAGAGTGCCATTGTTGAAACTAAACTTGTAGTATTACTACCTTTAAAAACGATGATTAACATCGTAATCAGTACGATTGTTACCATAATCGTTTCGATAAAGTATCTCGGCACTTGATTTAACATTCCTAATTGTCGACTATTTCTTGCGCCTATTTGACTTTGAGCAGTAAAGGCATTAACAAAGAAATCTTCTTTTCCTGAAACTTTTACTTCTTTACTTGCACCTAACCCTTGGTTTACCCACTTAATCATTGCAGCGTTTACTATTTGTTGTTCCGTACCTAGGTGGCTAATCTTTTTACGAAAAAATCTAAAAAAGATAAATACACTTCCACCTAGTAGTGTTGAAGCAATAATAGTTGCTAAAGGAGCCGTAAAAATTAACAAAGCTAAAATAAATGATGTTACTAGAATTTCTGTTAATAGTTGAAAACCCGATATGATAATTCCTTGGAAAAGTTTTGTGATTTCTGAATTTATGTTTCGGAGTAATTCTGATGTATTTCTTTGTAAATGAAATACATAAGGTTTCGTTAAATACTCCTTAAACAGGCTTCTAGATAGTCTTACTTGTTGATTTAGAATGACACGTACTTGTATATAGTTAAAAAATAATAGATATATGTTTTTAATAAAAAAGATTGAAAGCAATGCTATGCCTGCAAATACGATAAATCCATTAATTGAATTGAAATGAAAAAAATTATATAAAAACGATAAAATAGCTTGTTCTTTAATTACCTTTGGATCAGTTAAAATCCCTACAAAAGGGAAAATTGCTCCAATTCCAATTGTTTCAAATACCGCTGCTACTATCATCATGATAAATAAAATTATTAGTTTCTTCTTTTCCTTTTTGTTAAAAAGCATTAGTAATTTACTTAACGAAGACTTCAAATTATATCACCCTTTAAAAATAAAATAAGTAATCCCTAATACTTAGAAAGGATTACTAAGTCTTTCCCTTGTTATAAATCTTATATTTATTAGATACTTTTCTACTTTATATATAGAAACAATTATAGAAACCTCAAAGGCCATTCAATATCCCTTGTTTTAGAATTTACGATATTCTAGAAATGATTTCCTCTTCATACTTAATGTCGTTAATTCCGTGAACATCAGTACCATCTGGAACTTCACCTACATATTTATTTTTAATTGCTTCTTTTTCTACAGCTTTATTTAAAAACCATTCATATTCAATATCAATATGACCAATATCAATTGCATGATAGCCATAATTAGCTAAGTCATAAGCTAATACCGTAGCTGTAGGCCCAAGCGCAATTAACACTAGTTTTGACTTATCATTTTTTATTACTTCTTCAAATATTTGATCATACTTTGCAAATGCGTCAATAGCTGGACATAAAATTCTTTTTATAGATTTGATATTATCGAACAAATTATTTCCAATCCCTAGTCTACTTTGCTCTCCTTCGATAATAATGACTTCTTTTTGATCCCACAGTTTTTTAAAGGTCTTAAATCTGAACTCAGCCTGACTTTTATCCTTATAGTCTATATAAAGGCGAGTGACTAATGAATCATAATAGACCTTGTTCTTTTGTAGTAGTTTATAAATCTTATATCGATTTAAATTTAAGTAACTTATCCAATAATTTCTTGATCTGTCTGTACACCAGTCAACATTTTTAAAAACATTTGGAATAAAGACTTCGTGATTTTCTTGATTACTTTTGATAATTTCCCTTAATCTTAAGCTTAACTCCTCTGAATACGGCTGAAACCTTAAGCTTTTTCCGTTCATTAAATTGAACTCACCATCGCCATACCTACTTATAGAACATTTATTTTGAACAATTAGGTTTAAACTTTCATCAGTTGTTTTTACAGAAGGTTGGCTAGAAAATAAAAAAACCATTCCATTAAATAGGGTGGTAATCTGTTCAATACTTCTTATTTTTATTTTTGAACCTAACACATACATTCTTCGGTATATGCTCATCCATTTTTTCTCCTTGAAAGGAAATTAATAATTAACTTATACAAAATTGGGTGAATACGTGTTGCAAATAATAATATTTTTACATTTGTAACATACTCTTTTAGTCTGATTGTTTCAGTGAAGTAATTGTTTAAAATCTCGGTTACTTTTTTATATTCTTTTTGATATAAAATATGATTTGGATCTAGTGAAATGGTGTTTAAAACGGCCATTGCATTATTAGCCAGTTTTAGTGTTATGATTGGTTTTAGTTCTGGATAATATCGACTTACATAACTATAGATTTCGTCGTAAATCAGTACTGCATCAATACTTTTATTTTTTACTGCCAGATCCATTGTGCTATTTTCGCGCTTAATATAATGATATTTTGGTTCACCAATATAGCATACTTTTTCACTCTCATTAATTACTTTATAAGTAAATGCTGTATCCTCATACATAATCCCTTCTGGAAATCTAAGATTTTCCAAAAGCTTTCTTTTTATTAATTTCGACCAAACAACTTCATCATATAATGCACCTTCAAATAATGCCTTCATTGCCTGACTTCTATTATGTATCGTTAATGGCTCTGATCCATTTACGATTGTTTTGTCGTTATAATGAACGATACTCGTACAGTTTGCAATATCACAGTCATTCACAATACAGATATTATAAAGTAGTTCATACATATCCGGTTCAATCCAGTCATCACTATCTACAAACCCTATATAATCGCCTTTAGCTATGTTTAAAGCAGCATTTCTAGCACTTGCCTGCCCGCCATTTTTTTTATGAATTACTTTTATTCGGTTATCCTTTTTAGCATACTCATCGCATATTATTCCGCATTGATCGGGTGATCCATCATCGACAAGGATAAGTTCAAAGTCAGTTAGCGTTTGAGCTAAGATTGAATCCACACATTTATGTATATATGGCTCTACTTTATACACAGGAACAATAATACTTATTTTGGGATTCATTTGTTCACTACCCTTTCCATTATTATTACTTTACGAATATTAGAGTATGTTCTTAAAAGGTAATTTAATCCCCACATATAATTCGTAAATATAAAGTTAAACTTGTTAATATTTAACTTCGAAGTCTTTACTATAGGATAAAATTTCTTTAGATTTGGATTTACTAAAAATTCTCGGTAACTTTTTAGTATTTTATTTTTTAATTCATTTCTATATTTCTTTTTTGGATCAATTTCTTTATTGTTAAGTAGTTTTTGATAAAAAAATAAAATACGGGTAAAAAAATAAGATTCTGATAAAGTAAGTAATGATTGTTCACTAACCCGTTCACGTATAAAATGAAATCTCTCTTCATCACACTCTAAGCCATCTAGGTTCCTTAAAGTGAATATTTCTTGCTTTGACATTGTACTCTCGTTTCTTTGTACGTAATAATATTTACTTACACCAATAAATACGTATTTCTTTACCAAATAATATATTTTAAATGCTAAAAAACCATCTTCATATAGCTTATTTGGAAATCTAAGATCATCAAAAATTTCTTTTTTATATAACTTATTACAAACTGAATTCCTGTAACCATTGTTTAATAGTCCTTTTAGAGCGAATATATTATCACCAATTTCAACTTGGTTATTATTTTGAATTTCTTCTACCTTGTTTCCATTTACAATTTTCATGCCGCATTCAACAACATCCGCTCCGTATTTCATTGCATTTTGAAATAACAATTCAAACATATCACTTTCGACATAATCATCACTATCAACAAATCCTATATAATCTCCCTTTGCTATATCCAATCCCATATTTCTTGCGCTAGCCTGCCCACCATTTTCTTTATGAATTACTTTAATTCTATTATCTTTAGAGGCATAATGATCACAAATTTCTCCACTTTTATCTGGTGATCCATCGTTAACTAGAATTAATTCGAAATCAGCAAACGTCTGATCCAATAGTGAATTTATACACTTATAAAGATAGGGTTCTACATTATATACAGGAACAATAATACTGATTTTTGGATTCATTCATTTCACTCCATCTTATCCAATATATTGATATAACTTATCTATTTCAGAAGTAGTATCTACAATTTCGTTTAATAGATTTCTAGATAATTCCTCGCTTTTTCCAGGGTTGTTAATTAAATATGTTATTTTTTCATATAACTCATCTTGGTCAAATTTTACAATTAACCCATCATAATTATCAGTAATTTGCTCATACGCCCCTGTAAAATTTGTAGTAACGATTGGTTTATGCAAACACCTAGCTTCAGCTAAAGTAAGACAGAAACCTTCATGTCTAGAAGTTTGTACATAAAGATCGGCATTTGCTACATACGGATATGGATTTTGTTTTGCACCTAACAAGATAAAATTGGATTCTAAACCAAGTTTATGAATTAACGCCTCGTATTCCTTGCGATCCTCACCTTCGCCAATGCAATACCATCTCACGTTATATCCATTTTCAATTAATTTTGATAATACTTTTATAGCCATATCTTGACCCTTTTCCATCGAGAGTCTTCCAACCGTCAAAATTTTCATTCCTATGAAACTATTATCAAAGTCAACCTTTGCTAAAGACATATTATTAATTACACTTGAAGAAAGTATATTTTTAAATACTTCTGTTTTCTTTACATCTTGTGGTAATTTTTCAATTAGCCTTTTCTTTGCTTCCTCTGAAACGACAAAGATCTTATCGAACTTTTTATGAAGATTTTTATATAATTTCGTATTTATTAGATGTTTTGAAACATCGAAGTGAACCCATGACACCTTTTTTTTAGCAGTTACTCTGTTGGCGATATAATAATCAATGATGTCAGTAGGACCTTGATATGCGATAGCTACATCATACAAAGTAAAATCTTTTGGAACATCCTTAAAAATATGATGATAATAAATATTTCGATCTGCAGTTTTTTTGGAAATTAAGTATTTACTCAAAAAAGATAGCATTTTTACGTATTGCTTATTATCAAAGTAATCTTTCAAAGTTTTGTGTGGAGGTTGTAATATAATATCTTTAATTGTAGCAAACCATGTAGCTTCTACTACTTTAACCCAATCTGGGATATTACCGAAAAATCCGCCTTTTTTCTCTAAAAGTAGGAGCGTTATATCATATTTATCTTTTGGAATTACTGATAATAATGATAGAAAAGATTTCTCCACACCGCCTATATTCATACTACTAAGCATAAATAAAATTTTTTTCTTCATATTTCACCCCAAAAATGAGTATTAAAAAACCAGAATATCGATCTAGATGACTAATGAGGTAAATTTTTTATACATAGAGTAAATTCAATTTCTCTATTTCCTTTGTAGTATCTACAGATTCTTTTTGTAAATTTATTTTTATTTCATTTCTTAAAATCTCATTATCTAGTAATTCCTTAACTGCCTTATACATTTCCTCTTCATCAAAATTAACAATTAAGCCTGTTTCCCGATTTGTGAGTTGTTCGTTTGCACCGGTAAAATTTGTTGTTACGATTGGATTATTAAAGCATCTTGCCTCAGAAAGAGTAATGCAATATCCTTCGTGTCGTGATGGCTGAACATATAGATCGCATTGCTTCATATAAGGATATGGATTTGTTTTCGTACCTAATAAAATAAAGTCTTCCGAAACATTGTACGCATTTATTAATTTGAGATACTCTGCCTTACCTTCTCCATCTCCAATGCAATACCATTTAACATTGTATCCAGCTTGCTTTAGTTTCGATAATACTTTGATTGCCAAATCCTGGCCCTTTTCAATTGAAAGTCTTCCAACCGTTAGAATTTTTATTCCTTTAAAATCTTCATCAAATCCTGGCTCTCTTTCCGCCATCTTTTCGATTAAACTTGAAGAAATAATATTTCCGAATGTATTTATTTTGTTTTTTATTCCAGATAACTTCTCTATAAGTTTTTCTTTTCCTTCATTTGATACAACGAAAATTTGATCAAACTTTTTATACAGATTAATAGCAAACTTGTTATTAAAGGAAATTTTAGTTACATCAAAATGAATCCACTGAACTTTCTTTTTGGCGTTTATTTTGTGCATAACAAAATAGCTTATTAGATCCATTGGACCTGCATAAGCCACCGCTATATCATATTCTTTTTCAAATTTGCGATAATCCTTTAATACATATTTAAAGTATGAACTTCGATCTTTCCTAATCTTTGAAAGTAAGTGATGAAAAATTAAATTAATAGCGCGAATCGGTTTAGCATCTTTTAATATTTCCATTGCTTCCAATAATGGTGGATTATTTAGTAAAGCTTTTATTTTGTCGTAATCTTTTACATATTCAATTCGAATATTACTTGGTAATTCATTTAAAAAACCACCAAACTCTTCTAACATAAGTACAGTTATTTCGTATTTATCCTCATGCATCTCAGATAACATATTTAGTAGTGCTTTTTCAGTTCCACCAATATTCATATTAATTATCATAAATAATATCTTTATTTTCATAGGCTTCACTCTCTCTTCTTACATTAACCTATTAACTCATAAAATTTTTCTAGTTCTTCGACATTGCCTTTTTTCTCAACTCGTAAGAATTTTACTATATTCTCTTTGAGTTCATTATCCATGATTAATTTCAATATTCCTTTTGTTACACCTTCAGCCGTCATATCTACAACTAAACCATTTTTCCCATCAATCATTTGACTATAAACCGCGTCAAACCTTGTTGTAACTACAGGAATATTTAGCATTCGAGCTTCAGCAATTGCAAGACCAAATCCTTCAAACTTCGATGTTTGAACATAAAGA
Organism: Bacillus sp. AFS053548; assembly: GCF_002575105.1. Lineage (NCBI taxonomy): Bacteria > Bacillati > Bacillota > Bacilli > Caryophanales > Bacillaceae > Bacillus > Bacillus sp. AFS053548. The sequence goes on from NZ_NUHI01000005.1 coordinate 135,876, forward strand.
TCAGCATCTTTTATATATGGGTAAGGGTTTGATTTTACTCCTAATAATATAAAGTTTGTATGTAACTGATGATCTTCAATATACTTTTCAATATCTCGTTGTAACGGGCCCATTCCTAAGACATACCATCTAAAGTCAATGCCATGTTCTTTCAGCTTTTTGCATGCTTCTAAAGCTAGATCATAACCTTTTTGATGGGCTAACCTTCCAATGGTTAAAATTTTGATGCCATTATAATTATCCTGATAACTATCTCCATTTAATGCCATTTGGTTGATAAATTCTGGATTATTTATATCAAAAATAACCTCCACTTTGTTGGAATAACTAGGAAAGGTCTCTAAGAAGATTTCACGTGTAGAATTTGATACAGCTACAATTTTTTTATAGTGATCATAAAATGGTACTTGATAATTCCTTTCATGATCAGTTAAATGATAGCTTACGTTTACCCATGCATATTTTTCCTTAGCTATAACTTTATCAGCGACATAAAAAGTAGGAATACCTTGTGCATAGCTTATTGCAATATCGTATACTTTTTCATTTTTCTCGATCACATTGGAAACACTTTCCCAAAATATTCTTGCTTCTTCCGCTATACTATAATTTTTTCGCCTTATTTCAAAGGAATAATTTAGCCTTGAAAATAGCATATCAAATTTAAATTTCTTAAATGAGTAGATAACTGAGTCAGTCATACTTAGCTCAGTAAATTTTGTGTATTTAAGGGGGGGTAAAATATTTACATCCTTAGGAACCAGCTTCTCGAATTCACCACCGTGTGCGAATAACATTAGATCAACGGAGTATTCTTCTAGATTTAATAAATTCAATAGTGTTGTTAAACTTTTTTCCGCCCCTGCTATGTGTAAGGAATCAATAACAAAGAGTATATTTTTTTTCACTAGAAAAACCTCCTTTATACAGGTTTATATTTAAGAAAAGCTGTTGCAAATTATATTAAGCTATAAAGTTTGTTTAGTTCATTTAAATTACTAAAAACTGTATCTTTACAATTGTTTACTAATTGCTCTCTCATTTGGGAATCCAAGTAAAGTTTTTCAATGCCATCTGCAATACCTTTAACTGAGAGCTCACAGATTGAACCATCAAATCCATCTTTTACTTGGCTTTTAGCTGTTGGATAATTTGTTATAAGAACCGGCTTCGAAAGAACTTGCGCTTCGACCACTGTAACTGCTTTTCCCTCATACCTAGATGGTTGTACGTATAAATCAGCTTCTTTTATATATGGGTAGGGATTTATTTTTTTTCCTAAAAGAATAAACTGATCTGTTAAATTATTTTCCTCTATTAAATCTTTAATTTGTTGTTCATCGCCCCCGTAACCAACTACATACCAACATATGTTTTTGTATCCTCGATCATTTAACATTTTCAATGCTTTAACCGAAGAATCAATCCCCTTTGCGTATGAAAGTCTGGCCACAGTTATAATTTTAAATCTAACATCTTCCACCATCGGATTATCGACTTCTTCATTTGCTAATGTGTTAATCAATTCAGGAGTTGTAATGTTTTCCATTACGATGACTCGGTCCCCTAATGCTGAATATTTACTTATGAATGCATTTTTGCATTCATCTGAGACTGCTACGATATAATTGAACTTACTCCACATTTTTACATCCAATGCAATGTCTGTTTCCACTGTTGAAAAATCTGTATGAATCCATGCAATTTTGATCTCAGCATCTACTTTCTCCGCGACAAAATAGTGTGGCCATAAGTAACTAATTGCCACATCATATTTCTTATTTTGCTTTGGTAGTAAAGGGACTGAATACTTCCACATATATTGCATTTGTTTATATCCATTTTCGGAAGAGTGACTTTTATTTGCCAAATACTTTGCTAACAGTCTAGAAAGCGCAAGACTTATTTGCCCACTTTTTATTACATCAAGTACTGGCATTCGAAATGTCTTATATGCCTTACTTTCTGCGAGTAGATTTGCCTTATTCGGCAAAAGCTTCATAAATTCACCTGTATGACTATAAAGCATTAAATCAACTGTGTAACTCTTAAAATCAAAGTTATTTAACATACTGATGAGGCTTCTCTCAACTCCTCCAATCTCTAGATCAAAGGATGCCACTAATATATTTTTCTTCATTTAGCTCACCTGTCGAATATTGGTAAATAGCCAATAAATTTGATATTCCTTTAGAAACCGAATATCCCTCAGTTTCGAATCCATTAATTATTCGGTTAATATTTCCTTCTTTATTCCGAGAATTCATTAATATTGTATGTGCCCAAATTTCTGGTCCTTCGCTTAACATGAGCTGTTTTACCAGTCCAATATTTAAGTTTGCCTCAGGCTGTATTGCTTCAGATACAATACAAGGTATACCACTTGCTTGCGCCTCTAAAAGAACAAGTCCTAATCCCTCGTACAAAGATGGAAAAACAAATAAATCCATACTATGTAATAGCGTTGGTATGTCTTCCCTAACACCTAGAAATTTAATATTCTCATCGATTCCAAACTTTTTAACTTCTTCTTCAATACTTACTCTTAATTCCCCATCTCCAACTAATAACAAGGTAATGTTTTTTTCCTTTTTTAAAATGTTCTTCATTATCTCAATTAAAAACAAATGATTTTTTGCATCCATAAACCTACCGATATGTCCAATTACAAAACTATTTTCTAAATCCGCTTCCTCTTTGAATTTCTTCACTTCTTTTAATGGAGGTTCTAGAAATTTTGTATAATCTATTACATTCGGATAATAGGAATATCTTGTTTTTACTAATTCTTTCTCTCCAAATAAATATTGTCCCGCACCATTACTACATGCCAATAATTTTGTTGAAGTTACATTGATGAGCTTTCGCATTATTCCTTTATAGATTGTTCTAACTATAGATTGATTAGTATCTAAGGTTGTATGTGCATGTGATATTCTAATCTTTACACCTGCTAATTGAGCCGCTAAATTGGCTATACCACAATTAAATAAAGTATGTGCGTGAACTACATCATACGGACCGTACTTTTTAATCGCAGCATAAATTTCTTTTACTGAGTATGTTTTTACCAATCTTATAATGCGTCCGCCTAATCTTTCTATTTCTTGATCATAGTGTGCTTCTTTTTGACTATAAGAAATAAAATCAAATTGAATTTTGTTCCGATCTATATTTCGATATATATTCATTAGCAATGTTTCGGTCCCTGCTCTATTCATTGCACCAACAACATGAAGGACCTTTAAGGGCTTTGTTTTATCCATACATAACTCCCTTTAGCATTTCTTATCAATAATTTTTAGAATTCTTCCATTTTACAAATTCAAATACCTTTTTATATTCTCTTAATTCTTCTCTTCCAATGCCAATTTCAACTAATTCCTTTATAAGATCAATATAGTCATTATCGAGTTTATTATTTTCTGTATTAGTCCCCAGTAATGTTCTAAAATCAACTCCTAATACCTTTGAAATCTTTTCTACAACTTGAATAGATGGATTATCATTTAATTCACGCTCAATATTGCTTAAATAAGACTTAGAAATATTAGCTTTTTCTGCAAGTTCTGATAAAGTAAGTCCCTTTTTGATACGAATTTCCTGAATGTTTTTTCCTATCATTTTTGGCACCTCAGCTGTTCTGTCATAGAATGCCCTCCCTACAAGCTACTTTATAAAATACTTTTTTGATACAGCTTATTACTCTACTTTGATCGTCAAATGATAGATTCGATCCTGAAGGTAAACAAATTCCAGTTTCGAACATCCTCTCTGCAACATGGTTATTTTCTTCGTGAGGATAATAACGAACTCCTTTGAATAGAGGTTGCATATGTAACGGCTTCCACACTGGCCTTGCTTCAATATTTTCCTCTTCTAATGCATCTAATAAAGTGTTTACTGATAGCTTAGATTTTTCTTCTTTGATCGTTAATGCTGTAAGCCATCGGTTACTACGTGTATTTGCTAACTCTGGCATAAAAGTTAGACCTGGTAAATCCTTTAGCTCTTCAAAATAGCGTTGAAAAATCCTTCTTCTAGCTTCAATTCGCTCCTCTAATACTTGCAATTGAGCCCTGCCAACCCCTGCTAAAATATTACTCATCCTATAATTGTAACCAACTACACTATGTTGGTAATGTCGCGCTTCATCCCTAGCTTGAGTGGCTAAAAATCTTGCTCTTTGTATTAACTCAGTATTATTTGAGACAAGTGCTCCGCCACCAGATGTCGTGATAATTTTATTTCCATTAAAGGAAAAAATACTAAAATGACCAAATGTACCACTAACTCTTCCTTTATAAGTAGAACCAAGTGATTCAGCCGCGTCTTCAATAATAGGTATATTGTATTGAGAGCATAAAGATTGAATTTCATCCATTTTTGCAACTTGTCCATATAGATTAACAATGATAACAGCTTTCGGAAGAGTTCCTTCTAAATAAGCGTCATGCAATGCTCTTTCAAGTGCTTTTGGTGACATATTCCATGTTTCGGGCTCCGAGTCTATGAATATTGGTTCGGCTCCTTGATAAATTATTGGGTTAGCACTAGCCACAAAGGTAAGACTGGAACAAAATACCTTATCACCTGTTGTGACATTTAATAAAGAAAGAGCCAAATGAATTGCAGCTGTTCCTGAACTAACAACTAACGCCTCATTGGCTCCTACATAATTAATAATATCTTTTTCAAATCCATCGACATTGGGTCCAAGTGGTGCAATCCAATTCGTATTAAATGCTTCCTGTATATACTTTATCTCTTCTCCGCTCATATGCGGGGGAGATAAATAAATTCTTGATAAGGTCAATTCACTTACCACCTTTTCGAAAAATTCAATCTATAAATTTAAATTTTTAATAATTCTAGCTGGGCAGCCTACTACTGTACTAAGCGATGGAATATTATGAATAACCGTTGAACCAGCCCCTACAATTGACCAACATCCTACTTTAATACCGGGAATAATTGTCGCTGATGCTCCGATATGTGCACCTTCTTCAACTAAAACATTTCCTGTTAAAGTAGCATTTGGAGAGACATGCGTATAGTCTCCGATTTGATTATCATGTTCAATGATTGCCCCAGTATTAATTACACAATGGTCGCCAATTTGCGCTTGTGCATTAATAACTACATTCGGCATGACCACTGTTCCGTATCCAATTCTAGTCGAAGTGCTAACAACCGCTGAAGGATGAACAACTGTTAAATACTGTTCCTTTTTTATATCAATTGAATTAACAATATTTTTTCTAAGCTTGTTATCCCCTATTGCAATGACTACTTTAACTTCTTGATCTAGAAAACTTTTTAAAGAAACAAATGGAGCATATATAATTCTATTTTCATGTTTTTCAACTTTATATTTGTCATCTAATATAGCAATAATCTCAATTCCCTTTATTGAATAAATGATATCTTGGATTACTTTGCTATGTCCTCCATTACCTAAAATAATTACCCTCATATTACATCACTTCATTAGAACCAGTGAATTTTTCCATTGTCACTTGCCCCTCCTGTGAAATTCCTTCTTTCTTTATAACCTTAATGGCTGTTTTAATGAGGATTTTCAGGTCTAAAAGGAGATTATTATTTTTCACATACCATACGTCCATTTTAAATTTCTCCTCCCATGTAAGTGAATTCCGTCCATTTACTTGGGCCCAACCTGTAATGCCGGGTTTTACATTATGTCTTAACATCTGTTCCTCTGTATATAAAGATAGATATTCCATTAAAAATGGTCTAGGTCCAACTAAACTCATATCCCCTTTAACTACGTTTATTAATTGTGGAAACTCATCAATACTATACTTTCTTAAAAACTTCCCGAAGGCAGTTAAGCGTAATTCATCTGATAAAAGGTTTCCACCTGCATCATGCAAATCACTCATTGTTCGGAATTTATACAAGTAAAATGGTTTACCATTTAAACCAGGGCGCTGTTGAGTAAATAATATAGGAGCACCCATTTTTAATCTAACAAAAATTGCTACAACTATTAGAGGTAGCGATAGCAACAGCAATATTATCACTGAAAATACTAAATCTATTACTCTCTTCATTTTTAGTTTACTCCTAAAAATTAATTACTTCGTTTCTACAAAATTGTTTGTACTAATCATTAAGATCGTTTTTTTCATATCATTAATAAAATCAATCGTATTTAATTCATTCGAATGGCTTCCTCTATAGTAAAAGAGTTTTAGAATATCTATTAATTGTTGTTGTGATAAATTAATTGATTCCATTTTTTCCTCCAAAACAAAAAAACACTGCATTATTGCACTGTAACTTGTTCAATCTCTTCAGAATATCCGTTCGGATTATATTTTTGCCATCTCCATATATCTTCACACATTAAATGAATTCCCTTAGTAGCCTTAAAGCCAAGTTTTTGCAAAGCCTTTGTTGGATTCGCATAACAAACTGCCGCATCACCAGGACGTCTTTCTTTTATTCTATAAGGAATCTTTTTACCAGATGCTATTTCAAAAGCTTCAATCATTTCTAGAACACTATACCCAGTGCCTGTACCAATGTTATATGCTTCAATTCCAGTATTTCTTTCTAATTTCTTAAGTGCTTTAATATGACCAATTGCTAAATCTACCACATGGATGTAATCTCTCACACCTGTGCCGTCTTTTGTTGGATAGTCGTTTCCAAAAATATTTAATTGCTCCAATTTACCTACTGCTACTTGTGAAATGAACGGCATTAAGTTATTCGGAATGCCATTTGGATCTTCACCAATTAAACCACTATGATGTGCACCGATTGGATTAAAATATCTCAATAATGCTATTTTCCAAGTATGGTCTGATTCGTATAAGTCCCTAAGGAATTCCTCAATCATAAGCTTGGTTCGTCCGTATGGATTAGAAGCACCTAAAATACTACTTTCTGATATCGGTGATTCATTTGTTGAACCATAGACTGTGGCAGAAGAACTAAAAACAAGCTTTTTCACTTCATATTTTCTCATCATTTCGCAAAGGTTAATCGTTCCTGTAATATTGTTATAATAGTATTCAATAGGAGTTTGGACTGATTCACCTACAGCTTTAAGTCCGGCAAAATGAATGACAGCCGATATTTTATTCTGAGAAAATATATTTTCTAACTCATCTCTATTTAATAAATCAATATTATATGTTTTAAATGACTCACCCGTTATTTCTGACACTCTTTTTAATGCTTCTGGCTTACTATTTGAAAAATTATCTAGAACAATAATTTCATTGCCACTTTGTAACAACTCTACGCATGTGTGACTCCCTATATAGCCTGCTCCTCCAGTTACAAGAATTGCCATTTATTTTTCCTCCTATAAAAGACTAAAAAACGATTATTTTTACCAGTTGATCGTAATATAATCGCTGAAATATTGTATTTGCAGACTAATTACATTTTCATAGTAATAATAAAAAAAGTAGCAAATTAATATGCCATAATAGATTAACTTTTGATCTCTTACTCTAAATAATTTCACAATCCATGAAATTAAAATTAGCTGATAAAAACTAAAATAAATTGAAATTCTTGCAAATATCCAGTTTTGCGTTGAAATAAGCATAAAAACAAATCCAAGTAAAGCCATATTGACAACAATATCACTCTTTGGATTAATTTCTCTTAACTTCTCTCTCCCCACAAAAGCAATTAATAGTGGAATTGCTGTTACTGCAACTCTTATAATACTAGCTCCACCTTCTTGAAAGTTTTTATAAACTGCATACTGGGTATCTTGAATGGCGTTAAACAAATAAGTTGAAAGTTGATTAAATCCAATTATGAATACGATTGAAAATAATAATAGAGCGATTGTTACTTTTGACCATGCTTTAAAGCGCACAAGAAAATAAATTGGAATTAAAATAAGTGCAGTTTGATGGAATAAAGAAGCAAATAAAATAACAAGTAGATAGCGTTTAAAACTACCTTCCAGCAATAGTCTAATGCCTGCAAAAGCAATGGATGCAGCAAGTACTTGTCTAATTCCATTCATAGAGACCAGAAACAAACCACCAGTGATATACACATAAACGCTCAATTCAAAAATTCTTGAATAATTATACAAAGTAAAAATAACTAATACATTTGTGATAATTGCTGTTGTAATTAACAATATTTGAGGATTCGAAGAAAAATATTTTAAAATCATTTGCAGAACGCCGAATCCAATATCCTTAGACTCTAAAATATAGTTCCATGTAAAGTCATGTCTTTTATAGATATCCACATATGCATATGTGTCTCCGATATTTGATCTAAGTCCCGATACACAAACTAGAGTTACTAATGCAACAAATGCCAACGTTTTATTAGGTTTTATATAGACTGATGAGAAAGTTGCGGTGCTAGATATGCTGGCCCTTGAGGCTACTCGTGCCATGAATGAAAAAGCAAATACAACTGCTAAATTGAACCAAAATATAGTCATATCAATATCCTTCCAAAAAACAAAACCACTTTTTAGGCGGCTTTTGTTTTTGTCATAATATAAATATATAAAGTTATCCCAAATGGAATCGCTAAAATCGTTAAACCTTTTCTAGGCGTCTCGTCTAAAAAACTCCAGTTTCTGCTCATAATGCTACTAGAAACATAATGAATGGCTTGTCTGAATTTAAACAATTGACTTGCAAAAGGCAATTTCATCATTTCTTTTCGATAGAAAGCAAACCCATTCGGATTTATAATATATTGACTTAACATATTTAACGATGATCCATCTGCAAGGTACTCTACATAGCATAAAATTTCATTCATTAAAAGCATTTCGTATTGTTTATCTAGCATGTGATATTTGTATGCTAGACCAACATACCGTTCATTTTTAAATAGTGGATATGGAAATTCTTTTGTTAACTCTGTCCGATATACAAGCTTTTTATCACCAGTTACTCCAAATTTATTATATAAATCAAATAATCTAGACTGTTTTCTATTAACCGGCAACTTTGTACCAATAATTTTCCCATCTGAATATGCATCTAGCCCAATAATTCCACTCACATTATCGTTACCAAACTGATTCCAGTACTCAATAATTTTTTCAACTGCATCTAAAGGCATATAATCATCTGAATCAATACAGACATTAAGTTCTGTGACAATTTTCTTGTAAGCGGTATTATGGGCACCATGCATTCCTTGGTTTTTCTGCCAATAATACATTATTTCAATTTTATTTTCTTCGATCCAACCTTCAACTAATTCTTTAGTATTGTCAGTTGAACCATCATCAATAATTAACCAGATAAATTCTTTGCATGTTTGATTTTTTAAACTCTCGTAACAATTGTGAAGGCAGTATGCTCGATTGAATGTTGGAGTAAATACAGTTAACTTCTTCATATCCTACCTCCCTAACGAGATATATGTCTTTTGGGTATTCTCAGCTGTTTTGCGAATATCATATCCTTTTTGGCTCAATGCACTCTCCGCATTTCCTCTATTAATATTTCTTATTGCTTCTTTCAAGATTTTCTCAACCCATTTTTCACTGTCATTTAAAGAACAGTATTGGATTAGTCCCATCTCCATATCCACTTCTGTTGTAATCGCATCTGAAATAACACAAGATAAACCTGCACCTTGTGCTTCTATTAACGTTACGGGTAAACCTTCATGCAAAGATGGGAAAACAAATACATCCATTGCTTGTAAAAGTTTATGAATATCATCTCTAATACCAAGTAACTTTACATTTTTCTCTATTTGAAGTTCTTTTATTTTCGATTCTATTTTAGCTTGAAGGGAACCTCCTCCAACTAAGATTAGAACTGCATTCGGCATTTTTTTTAATAGTGAAGCGAAAATTTCGAGTAAAAATAGATGATTTTTTTGTTGATTAAATCTTCCAACATGGCCAAGTACGAATGCTTTGTCTGAGATATCCAACTGATCCCTAATTTGTTTTCTTAAATTTAATGAAAATTGAAACCTCTCACTTTCAATTCCATTTTTTAGGATTAGAGATTCACTAGAACGTTTAGTAAATAACCACCTACTTGCAGACTCTGAACAAGCAAATAAATGAGTAGCATTGGGTTCAATGTATTTACCGGCATACCATTTAAAAACCTGTGAAGCCAATCCACCTTCACTTTTTGTATTATGGCTATGTGCAATTCTTGTGGGAATATTAGCTTTTTTTGCTGCTCTTAAAACTAAGCCACTCATTTTATCCATATGAGAATGGACGATTTTATAATTAGGATTTAGCCTAAAAAACTTATCTAGTTTTCTTATATAACCTAAAAGACCAACGTCCGTTATATATGGAATTCTATGAATCTTTCCACCCATTGCAATTATTTCAGAGTCATATGCCCCTTCTTTACACGTTAAAAAATCGAACTGTATTTTCGTTCGATCAATATTACGATATAAATTCATTATTAATGTTTCCGCTCCACCTCTGTTCATATTAACAACGGTATGTAAGATTCTTAAAGGGTCGCCCACATTGTATCCTCCATTTCGTTCATATAGCTCTTATATACCTCACTTTTTTCCAATATTACTTTATCAATGCTATATTTTCTCATAATGATCTTTCTACTATTAGACCCAAGCCTCTCTTTTAGACCTTCACTTTCAACAAGGTCTATTATGGCGCTTGAAAAACCAATGGAGTCATTACTCTCAACAAGCCATCCATTTTTATTATTAGTTACAAGCTCTCTATGCCCCCGGTTATCTACTGCTATAATTGGTAAGCCACAAGACATTGCTTCCATTATATTGACCGGCAACCCTTCACGCAGACTGGATCCAACTGCAACGTCACACATAGGAAGAATTTCTTTAATATCTTTTCTAAAACCTAAAAAATCTACCATATGTGAAATTCCAAGTTGATTTGCTAACTGTTTACATTCATTAAGTAAAGCACCTTCACCAGCAAGTAGAAGTTTTACATTCGACAATTCATCTTTTATTAAGGCCAATGAATTAAGTAAAAATTGTTGATTTTTGTTTTTATTAAATTCTGCTGCATAAAAAAGTAAAAAGTCATCTGGTTGATATCCATATGACTCTCTTACTATTTTTTTATTTAATTCATCAAATGGCTTAAAATCCTCTGTATCTATTCCAACCCCATGAATATGTACGATTCTTTTAACATTAAAACTTCTATTTGATAACTCATAATCTTCTTTATTAATCGTTATTAAACAATCTGATAAGGGAGCCATGATTTTTTCAATTGGATAATATAATAGCCAGTTTAATATAGGGGCACCCTTACAAAAATGGAATCCGTGCGCTGTGTAGATTAATTTTGTTGTTCCTTTAACCCTGGACTTACGAGCCGCAAGGCGAGCAAGTATCCCACCCATAGGTGTATGACAATGTATGATCTCATAATTATTTTCATCTATTATATTTTTAAGGTCTTTTAGTGCCTTTATATTTTTAAAATTAAAAGGCGATCTTTGGATAGGTAGATTAAACTTTTTGTCAACATAATGAATATTGTTTTCCCCAAAAGCAGCTATATGAACTTCCCAGCCATTATCCTTGAACCACTTTATATATGGCATATGAAATGCCGTAAAATGATAATCCACAGTTGCACAAAAAAGCACCTTTTTTTTCATTTTTTTCACCTATCAACATTATTTTCTAATCATTCGACCCGCTGATTAATTCTTTTTTCATTAGTTCCGTTAAATAATCTAGAACATTTTTTCTTAAGTCATCTCTTTTAAGAGCAAACTCAAGAGTAGTTTTAATAAAACCTAATTTCTCGCCTAAATCGTATCTTGTTCCTTCAAATTCATCAGCATAAACTGCTTCTTGTTTGTTAAGTTCAGCAATTGCATCAGTCAGTTGAATTTCATTTCTAGCCCCTGACTTCTGATTACTTAAAATATCAAATATTCTTGGCGTTAGTATATAGCGGCCTAAAATCGCTAAATTTGAAGGAGCTTCTTCTTGCTTTGGTTTTTCTACCAAACTATGAACATTATAAAAATGATTATCTATTAAACTTCCATGTACAATTCCGTATCTAGAAACGTTCCTAATCCAGCAGCAGGTATTATGGCTTTTTTTATTTTCATCTTTTTCTCCCTTAATTTAAAATTGGCATTGTAGCGTTCGTTTGAGAATTAACTCTATTATTAGCCAAATTCAATAATCTTTCCCTAAGATCATCCTTCTCTAAATCTGAAAAGTTATCAATAATTTCATGTATTTCACTTATGCGCAAATCTGTCGTTTTTCCAATATAAATCTTCGGATAAATTTGTTCTTCATGAATTTCTTCTTCTTTTAACAATTCCTCAAATAGCTTCTCTCCCGGTCTCATTCCTGAGAATTCAATCTCTATATCATCAAGTGAATTACCTGATAATAAAATTAAATTTCTAGCAAGATCTACTATTTTTACCGGATCGCCCATGTCTAATACAAAGATTTCGCCACCTTTTGCTAATGCTCCGGCTTGAATCACTAGCCTAGATGCCTCAGGAATTGTCATGAAATAACGCACCATATCTGGGTGAGTAACAGTGACAGGGCCTCCATTTTCGATTTGCTTTTTAAATAGTGGAATAACACTCCCTCTACTACCTAGTACATTTCCAAATCGAACTGCTACAAATTTTGTATCACTATTTTTATCCATATCTTGAATAATCATTTCTGCAAGTTTTTTTGTTGAGCCCATTACACTTGTTGGGTTGACAGCTTTATCAGTTGAAATCATGACAAATGTTTTTACACAATGCCAGCTAGCTGCTTTTGCAACATTCATAGTACCAATTACATTATTTTTAATTGCTGCCTCTGGATTTCGCTCCATTAAAGGTACATGCTTGTGTGCTGCTGCATGGTAGACAACATCCGGACTATATTGTTCCATAATTGACATCATTTTCTTTTCGTCTTGTAAATCAGCAATCTCTGTAATAAATTCAATACTAGAATCCTTAAAACTATTCTTTAATTCCATTTCAATTGAATAAATACTATTTTCACCATGACCAAGTAAAATTAATTGTTTTGGATTAAAGTTAGAAATTTGTCGCGATATTTCCGAACCGATTGATCCTCCCGCACCTGTAACTAATACAACATTATTTGTAATCGATTCAGAAATGCTGCCCATATCCATTACAACAGGATCCCTTCCTAATAAGTCATCTACTTGAACATCACGGAATTGATTGACTGAAACCTTACCAGTAATTAGATCTTCTAACATAGGTAATATTTTAGTACTAGCGGTTGTTTTAGAGCATTCTTGAAAGATAATATTTAACTCCTTTTTACGTAAAGAAGGAATTGCAATAATAATATTTTCAATTGAATACTTATTTACAACACTTTCTATTTTTTCAACCCCTCCTAAGACGGGTATACCCAGTATATCTAAATGATGTTTTTTTACGTTATCATCTATAAAAGCAACAGGATGGAGATGACTATAATTATCGTTACTCTTTAAAAGCTGTCTCGCAACCATAGTGCCTGCTGCTCCAGCACCAATAATTAAGGTTCTCTTCTTAATAATATTTTTTCTAACAAATGAATCTCGATATAACCGCCAAGTAAATCTTGAACCACCTATTAATAACATATGAATTAACCAAGCGACCGCAAATAACCTGAAATACGTTTTTTGCATAATCATTTGCTGGATAATTAAAGATGTAAGGATTGAAGACGTTACAATATTAAAGATAATAATTATTTCACCTATACTTGCATACTCCCATGCCTTTTTATAAAGTTTAAAAATTAATGAAAAAATATGATGGCTTAATAAAAGAAAAAGTGAACTAATAAATACGGGTTTAATAAATATATCAATTGTTGCGTCAACCAAAAATGTACTAATAAAAATGGATGTGAATACAATACATGAATCAATAATTATAAATAGAGATAATCTTTGCCTATAAGTCACTTGAATGCTCCCCCCATAAACCATCCTACGTTATATAATTCAAGCTTTTTTCTTCCATCGTCTTTTATTTTTTTATTATTTGGAATCCAATTAGCTTCACTTAGCCGTTCAAATTGTTGAATGAATCTAACTTTATTCTTTAGTGTTTTAGGTGGACTATCCTTATTTTTCATATTCACATCTCCATACTTTAGTAATAAAGTGCTTATTTTTGCACTCTCTATAAAAAGCACATAAATAAACACTTTATATAAAAAACGGGCATTCAACCCACCCTCACACCACACTCTTGACGACTTGCGTCTAAGGTATATTTCAACCCACAGCATGATCGAGTGCCTACACTGATAAAGGAAAGTAGACATTACCTAAACTATTCTATTAAAAACCATTCTTAATTAAGAACAAGAAATTAAAAATTTTACTTACTTTTCATTTATAATTGCACCGATCAATCTTCCATGTGATAGTTCAATTACTCTACTAGCCTCAATCGTCTTCTCTAATTCAGTTTTACCACGATTAAGTACTAGAACTACACCATCACATTGGTTTGCAAGCACTCTTGTCTCTGTATAGTCTAATATTGAAGGCGAATCAATTAGTACAATATCATAAGAGGTAATCAATTTTTTAAATAACTCTTTAACCGCTGAATTCGCCAAAAGTTCTACAGGATTAAAATTAATTGTGCCACTAGTTAATACATCCAAATTTTCAAAGTCAGTACTTGTTACTACATCTTTAAGCTCTAGACGTTTTGTTAACAAATCTGTTAATCCTACATTGTTCTGTAATTTAAAAATTGTATGTATTGAAGCTTCCCTTAAATTAGCATCTATCAATAAGACTTTCTCTTTCTGCTGAGCCATTGATACAGCTAAATTAGCGCTAATTGTTGAATTTCCTTCACCTTTACCAGTTGAAGTAATTAAGAGGATCTTATTCTTTGTTTCCTCAGTTAAAAAATGTAAATTTGTACGTATTGTTCGAAATTGGTCGGATATAATTGAATTTGGATTTGTAAACGTTACTAGATTTCTTTTTTTAAAGGCTGTGGTTTGTTTTCTTTTATTAAATATCAACATTCTCACCTTCATTTTTTAATAATTTATATTTCTTTTTCTCAGTTAATAACTTTTTCTTATTCATATTTGGAACAATGCCAATTACAGGTACCCCTAAGATTTCTTCAACTTCGCTTCTTCTTTTAATTGTTTGATCCAAAGAGTCTAGTAAAAATATTAATGCAACACTAATTACTATTCCCATCACAAATGCAAAAATAATAACTTTATTGCTTTGTTGATTAATTGGCATTGAAGCTGCCTCTGCTGGGGTTAATAATTGAACGTTTTTAAAATTTAATAGATTACTGACTTCATCTTTATATGATTTCGCTGTTTCATTTGCAATATTTTTAGCAATAATCGGATTTGTATCTTGTACTGTAATACTAAAAATAGTTGAATCACCTATTCTTTGCACGCTTAATTTTTGTGCCAAAGTGTCTTTAGAAATATTTAGTTGTAAGTTATTAATGACCTTAACCAAAACAGACGTATCATCAATCATAACCGCTAATGTACTCAAGTCATCCTTTGTATTAAGCATTATCCTCGTAGATGATTCATACACAGGAACATAATTATTATAAAATTTTTGATAAAGATAACCTATTGATGTAGTTATTATAGAGAAAACAATAATAATCCAAAATCGACTTTTAATTACATCAAAATATTCCTTTATATCAATCTCCTTAGGCCTTACACTATTCATCCATTCACCTTCATTTTTTAGTATTTTTTACTGGATATAAAACATGACTAAAGATTCTATATAACGAACAACATTTTAATAAGCTATCAAAATATTATGTACAAATATAATTATGCATAATAAGTACTCTTATGACTGAGTAAAATCTGAAAATTAGGGTAATTATGAACTTAATTTTAATTCTTTATAATGAACTAGTCAATAACATTTTCACTCCAATTTATACCTATTTTACTATGCTTTAATAATAGTAGATTCAAGTAAATTAATTATAAATTCCTAGTAAATTTATTGTTAATAAATTATGTTCAGTACTAAACATAAGAATAAAGATGTTCTTTTAAACGAACAATTACCATACTTAATTACTAGGAAGAATTAGGATTTTTTAATAATTTTCCATTTATTTACTAGATAGTTTCACCATCTTTTATGCTTTATCTTAATTAGTACAAGCAATCTGGACTGAAATAAATATACTACTCCTATAAATATACTAATTTATAAGGAGTGTCATGTTATTTGGCAATTAGTAGTCCAAAGATTAATAGTTTACCTGTTGTAACAAGTATAAACGCAAGCTCTTATACCGTAAGTGGTAGCGGGATTGCAAATGCTACTATTTTTTTAACGTTTAAAGATTCTAATAAAAATACGATTTCTACTACCGTTAAAGCAAATTCAAGTGGTACCTTTTCTACAAAATTAAATCTCATTACTCTAAAAGACGGCCAGTTAAACTTGGAAGCTTATCAAAAGGACGCAAAAGGTAATACAAGTGGAAAGGTAAATAAGACTGTTTTAAAAGACACCATTGGACCAGCGATTCTTTTAAATGTCTCGAATGTTACATTACAAAATCAAAGTGCTTATCCTGTAACTGGAAAAGTGGAAGCAAACCAAAAAGTAACAGTAACTGTTAGTGATGGTATTCATAGTCCACTATCTAAAGTAACTACATCTGATACAAGCGGAAATTTTTCAGTGGTATTTAATATGAGTTCATTAAATAACGGAAGTATTACAATTACTGCTGTCTCGAATGATCAATATGGCAATCAATCTACGAGTTCCTCAGTTGTCACAAAAGATACTACGGTTGTTTCACCTCCGGGAGGAGTATATGAATTAACTTCACAAGAAAGAACTAAATGGGGAATTTATAATGATAATTCTCATCCAATTGAAACAACAAATGGATTTAACCAGGCATTACAGTGGGCAACTAGCAACGGGTACACTACCTTTCATGTATTAGGTGGTACTTACTTAATAGCTAAGGGCGTAGAAGATAGAGATAATAATGCTCAAATTAATATGGTAAGTAATATGACATTTTTAATGGATAGTGATACGGTACTTCAAAAGGAAACAAATAAATGGGAACAATACGCTATTATTTCGCTAAGTAAAGACATTGTAAATGTGACTATACAAGGTGGTACCCTGAAAGGTGACCGATATACTCACGATTACACTTATGTTGGTCCTTACACTTCGGGTACACATGAGTGGGGATTTGGAATCATAGCAGAGGGAGCAAGTAATGTCATTATTGATGGTATTAATTTTACAGATTTTACCGGTGATGGTGTTCAAGCTGGTGGTACAACAGTCACAGGCGAGTGGATTGATTCAGCCAACCTAGAATTAGGTGGATTAGATGCAAATGGAAACCCTATTAGCCAATCAGGTAAAATTCGCACTAAACCTTATATCCTAAGTGACCCAGCGTATCAAAATCCTCATTTTAGAAATATTATGATGTGGAATCCTGATGGAGTAACCGGAAAATACGATTTATATTATTACCGCTCAGATGGAAGTTTAGTTAAAACTGATAAAGATCAAGATTTCAATTCATCATTTGGATATTCTAAGATTCCAGATGAAGCAGTTAAATGGCGTGCTGTTTTTAATGCTACTAGTACAGCAAATGTTGGTGTTCAAATGATGTCTGTTGCAGTTACAGAAAATTTACTGATACAAAATTGCAATATAGGTAATAACCGTAGACAAGGTATAAGTTTAGTAGGTACAGATGGCGTCAAAATACTAAATAATAAAATTCACGATATAAGTGGAGTCGCTCCTGGAAGTGGAGTTGATTTAGAGCCTGGATTTTACCCGGGTATAAATACGGAGATAAGCGGAAATGAATTTTTAAATAATAAAATTCATATGGTACTCTCTTATGGTGGCCATGCGATAGCAAATAATAACTACTTTGGTCCTAATGCTGCTTTTGCTTCAACTAGCTGGGGTGGCGTTTCTGCTTCCAATAACACCTTTGACAATTCATCATTTGTAAGTTCTGACGGCTCTTCTAATATTACTTTTACAAATAACAAACTAACAAAAAGTGGAGCAGTTTTTGACGGTGGAGAAAATATAATTGTAGATGGTCTCGTTGGTGTTGATTCAGATGTCAGCTTTACTCAGACTGTTGAAAATGGCATAAACGCATCCAATATTTCTCTTACATCTTCTGGACAAGATTCAGAATTACATGGTTTTGCTATATGGGGAGACAAACCAATAACGTTGAGTACTATTTATCTAGAAGGAAACAATGGTCTAAGTGGCAATGGACTCGCTTCGAATGTATACTCGAATGTTACATTTAATAATACTACTGAATCTCGATTAGCTTCTGGAAACTATAACAATCTAATTGTTACAAATGGAAAGATAAATTTCTATCCTGGAAAAGTAACTATTAACCAGGGACAGTTTAAAAATAGTACTGTTATACTTGATAACGACAATGGATATCCAAATGTTACTATATCAAGTTCAACATTCGACTTTGATAAATCTGTATCTGGTAATATTATTTTAGTAAATAATGCAACAAGCTTTGCCTTTTTTAACAATACAATAAATGATAGTGTAACAACTTCTGCGGATCATCCAATAATTCAAATCGGTCGTGACGCATGGAAAGATTCTCCTACTCAAATTAAAGGGGCAGTAGTTAAAGGGAACAAAATAACATCCAAAATTAAAAGAGTTGGAATTGACACAACTAACGGTGGCATCGGTGCGCCTCCTTATGATATTGAAGACAACACATTAATCAATAATACACTTGCATTAACATCTAAAGATATTAATAAAAACAATACAGTCACTTAAAAGAAATAGTTGAAAGAGTATGAGCTAAGTCTCAATAGGAGCATTAATTATTTATTAAATTCAACTACCATTAATTTATTTTATATAAATATACAAAAATATTCATTCTAACGATTACACATAATACTTCGTACACAGTTTAAAACTTTCTACAAAGTAAAATCCAGTTATGCATAGGTGGTTGAATCTATCATGGTCTAATCAATTTGTTTACGGATTGATTAGGCTTACATATAAAAACTTAATGATAAGAAACATAATTGTTTAACAAATGTATTTTCAGATCATGACCTAATCGTTAAATATTCAGCTATAAATTGTAATATTTCCATGTAATTTTGGGGACTCTACTTATATCTTATTTTGAAAGGAAGCTACTAAATGGAACAAACTCTTTATGAAAAATATGGTGGAGAAGAAACAGTTGGAAAAGTAGTTGATTATTTTTACGATGAATTAGTACTAAAAGATGAAACAGTTAATCATTTCTTTGATCAAACGGATATGGACAAGCAACGTCGTCATCAAACGAAGTTTATTAGTTTCGCTTTAGGTGGACCTAAAAATTACACTGGTAAATCTATGTCAAAAGCTCACGAAGGAATGAATATTCAACCTGAACATTTTAATGCAATTGCAACCCATCTCCATGATGCACTAGCTCACTTCGGCGTAAGCGAGGCAGACATAGATCAAGCCCTAACAAAGGTAGAATCACTAAGAGATGACATACAATATAAA
Source organism: Bacillus sp. AFS053548 (assembly GCF_002575105.1). Taxonomy (NCBI): domain Bacteria; kingdom Bacillati; phylum Bacillota; class Bacilli; order Caryophanales; family Bacillaceae; genus Bacillus; species Bacillus sp. AFS053548. The sequence goes on from NZ_NUHI01000005.1 coordinate 155,479, forward strand.
TAAATAATTCAATAAAAGCTACTATCTGTTGATAGTAGCTTTTAAACTTCTCTGTATTATTTCCAAAACGCACCCTCAAACTCAACTAAATCATGATATGGGTACAAAGGTTTCAATAATCTTGCTTTTGTCCATAAATCTGTAGTTTTTTCTAAAGCAGTTAAAGACGTTTTATAATTCTCATCAACTGTAATATATTTGACATTACCGAGATGCTGGAGTGAGTACCCAGTTATTTGTTTAAAGAAGGTTTTATTGGCATAGTCCAATGGATCACCCTTTACAATGTAATTTGTAAACAGTGGTTTAAACGTTTTTTGGACTTTTTGTGACTTTGCATGAAGTTTTTTCGAACCATCATCTAATAGTACACCTAATGAGTTAAATGTAACGCCCTGTACAAATAGATGATTTTTCAATTTTTTATCATTCTTAAGCTGATAACCTACAAATTGAGCCAAATAACCTCCAAAGGAATGACCAGTAACATATACACTTGAATGATTGTTCTCTTTTTTATTTAATATTGATGTAACCCAGGCATATGCTTGCTGAGCTTGTTGATCTACGACAACTGGTGAACCATTCTCAGGAGTTTCAAATTCAACTAATCTTTGATATATATCTTGTATATTGATTTTCTTTAATCCACTGAAAGCAAATAGTAAACTATTATTTTTTTTATTTTTTAATGCTATTGCAGAAAATCCAATATTACCAGATGTAATGGAAACAAGCTTATAATCGCTAAGATTCTTATGAACTTGGGTAAGTAATGGATCAGCAATCCCTTTATGTTCTCTTAAGCTTTTGCCTATTTCTTTACTTAGAAATGCTTCATAAGAAAGCTCAGATGCTGCTAGTAATACGCCATCTGGGAGCTTCTCTAGCTCTCTTTGCTCTTGTTGGCTACATCCGGTGGTCGTTGTAAAAAAAGTAAGTACTGTAACGATAAAAATAACTACACGAAAATTCATTAGTAACCTAACCTCCTTTCGACAGTCTCTTTCTTCATATTATGTCCACGACCATATGACATGTTCATCTTTTCCCCAAAAAAGTAAAAAAATATACATAAAATTATTGACAGTTTTATTTTACAGATGTTATCATATAAATTTTGATATTTCATTTATTAATGTTATACTTAAGTTATAAGAATTTTCGGAGGTGGGTACATTGTTCAAAATTGGCGATCAAATTATTTACCCAATGCAGGGAGCTGCAGTAATTGATTCCATCGAAGAGAAAGTTATACAAGGTGTAACACAACAGTACTATATAATTAACATACCATCCAGCAATTTAAAATTGATGGTCCCTCAAGGGAAAGTGTCAAATACGAAAATTCGTTTAGTCGAAGACAAAGAACATTTAAGTAATGTATTAGATGACTTTTCAAATGGTCTTCCCGACGATTCCTTATCTTGGAAACAAAAATATGATTCAAACATGAAAAAATTAAAATCTGGCGAATTACTCGCTGGTGCTCAAGTGGTACGTGATCTAACACTTCAAAGTAGGGAGAAACCTTTAAATCCTAGTGAAAGAGAAATGCTAGACATGGCTAAACGCATGTTTGTTGGTGAACTTAGCTTAATTAAAGGCATATCGCAGCTTGAAGCAACCGAATTAATTGATTCAGCATTAAAATAAAGATTTATTTAGGAAAAGGAGCTTACTTTAAGCTCTTTTTTTTGATTTTCGTACGTATTAGATACTTTCATGAATACCTAGGAGGACCAATTGATCAAAATAAAATATATAGTTTCGAGTCCACCTTTCGTGTTTTTTCGGTAAGATTTACTATTGTACTTACCAGTTTTAATACCATTTGTTGATTTAATACAATTATAATAGAAAAAATGGAAAATATTTTCAGTTTTAATATTTTTTTCAGATTTGCATTTTTTAAATAATTTATTTACGATTGTGAACTTTTTATTTGCAACCGACGCCATTACCACTTCTCTAAACAAAAAAAGACTGCTAACAAAAAAGTTAGCAGCCTTTTACTCACTCAGAAGTGAAAATTATAATTTAACTACGTTTTCAGCTTGAGCGCCACGGTTACCTTGAGTGATCTCAAAGCTTACTTTTTGGCCTTCTTCAAGAGATTTGAAACCGTCGCCTTGGATAGCTGAGAAATGTACGAATACATCGTCTCCACCTTCAACAGCGATGAATCCGAAACCTTTTTCTGCGTTAAACCATTTAACTGTACCTGTGTTCATTGTACGAACCTCCATATATACCTGTTTTTTTACACTTAATGAGTATTGTTAAGAAAAAATACACACATTAGAACAGGATGAAAATTCGTCCCTTTTAACACATGAATTGAATTAACCAATTTCTTATTAAGTATGTTCCTATCTTAACATAAAATGAAATGAAAAACAAATTGTGCACGAAGATTAATTAAATTTAGTAATTTTATTATAAAAAATGTGATTTTTTACTTTTCGTTAGCAAGTATTAAACCAACTGGTAAGTTTTTCTTCATAATACTACTAAAGTAACTATTTGGTACTGGTTTGTTCCCTACATAAGGAGAAATTTCAATAGTAAATCCTGGTCGTTTTTTTGCAGCAACATACCAGTCTTTATATCCACCGCCTCCACCTTTGGCAGGAGCGACCAAACTATACCCTGTTTGTTTTGATAATTTTGTAGCAATTGCCTTATCTCTAGCCATTTGAGTTCCTGTTTGATTATAATGCCAGAAAATAATATTTCCTGATGAGTGGTATGCAACTGTATTTTTGAATGAATGTTTATTAGTGAAATCATATAAAGCTTTAGCTTCTGGTTCACTTAAAGCCTTAGTACCTTTATAGTTATCAGGGCCGGGCTTTGACTTATTACCAGAAATTGTACTCCACCCAGCTGGATATTGACGATTTAAATCTACACCACGTACATTTGCCTTCCAAGCTTTAAAATTCTTGCTACCATTATTTAATTTAATGACCTGATTTGGATTCTTTGCACTGCTCGCACCTTTTTGTACAAGCATTACACCATCAGGATTAACCATAGGTACAAAATAAATAGACGTTTGAGATAATGTTTTTCTTACATCAAAACCAGAAATTTTCGTATTTTTTTCATACGCATTAGCGTATTGATCAAGCATTTCCATTATTACATTTGTTGTCATATGCTCACGAGCATGATGCGAACCATTTATACTAATTTCAGATTTTCCAGTCCCTAGCTTAAACGCATATAAATTTCTACCATCTACCGATTTACCAATTGTTTCAACTTTAGTAAATCCAGGATACCAAGCATTCAGTTCCTGTAAATCCGCTGTCAATTCTTCATATGAGTAATCACCATTTGGGTCAACATAGTTATATGTTTTTAACGAAATATCCGCTTTAGGGATTAGACCCTTAAGTCCTCCAACTTTAACGACATAGTAAGAAGAATATGCCGAATCAATTACTATTTTTTGTTTAGCAGGTATGTTAACCATTGTTGGTTTCGGATCGCGCGGTAAAACAATTTTAGTATTTCGCACTGCAACACCCGCCGTAATTTTAACAGGCTGTGTCACGATACTGATTACAGGCAAGGTCCCATTTGGTAAAGGAGTTGTTTTATTTTTATCAATATAAGCAGTTTGATTAGAATATTGGATCATTAAATAATGATCCTTCTCACCTGTTTTACTAAAAACCGTACTTGCTTTAACTGTTCCTCTATTCACTAATTTACCATTTTCACTTAATAATAGAGGTGTATCGTTTGTTACTTTAAATACTTTCGCCGTTGGGTAGATTTCCCATGGAGTTGCATTTCGGACCGCACTTTTCAAAATAGTCCCAGCATTCCCATTATAGGTAACATAGTAAAGGTCATTCTCCTCTTTATCTATTTTTAACTTAACGTTTGCTGGTATTGTTATTGTAGTTGTTGCGTCAGTTGCTTCTCCAGTTGTTCCTCCTGTTGTTGCACTACCAGTTGTTCCTCCTGTTGTTGCACTACCAGTTGTTTCTTCAGTTGTTGCGCCACCGGTTGTTCCTCCTGTTGTTGCACTACCAGTTGTTTCTCCAGTTGTTGCGCCGCTGGTTGTTTCTCCAGTTGTTGCGCCACCGGTTGTTCCTCCAGTTGTTGCGCCTCCGGTTGTTCCTCCAGTTGTTGCGCCTCCGGTTGTTCCTCCAGTTGCTTCTCCGGTTGTTCCTCCAGTTGCTTCTCCGGTTGTTCCTCCAGTTGTTGCGCCTCCAGTTGTTCCTCCAGTTTCAGTCTGAATCGTCAAATCTGTAGGTTTTAGCGTTACAACCCATTTGTCTGCAGCTTTTGTTTCCGCAAATACATCTTTAAACATACTAAACATAAGTACTAAAACAATTAAACTAATAAAACCTTTTTTCAAACCCTTCACCTCTCTAGTTAGTCAAAAACAATTGTGTATATGTAAGTAATTGTTTTTTATTCATAACAGACGAAAAGCTCCCCATTCAGGGAGCTTTTTTTAATTGTCTAATATATTAATATTTTATAATATTAGTATTTTCTTTGCATATTAAAATTGGATTACACACTTGCCCATTCCTGTTACGTTTTTTACTTTAAATATAGGTATGTTTTTATAGATTTTAGTTGAAACTATGAGGATTTTACATATAAGTGCGATTTATTTGTTGAATTTATTTGATTTGATGGTTTTTATTTGCGATTTCAGGATTTTAATTGCGATTCCCGAATTTTATTTGCGATTCTCACTTTTTATTTGTGATTCCCGAATTCTAATTGCGATTCTCACTTTTTATTTGCGTTTCCTGAATTTATTTGCGATTCTCACTTTTTATTTGCGTTCCCGTAGCTTAATTGCGATTTATACCTTTTATTTACGTTCTAGATTTTAATTACCATCCACTCTTTTTATTTATGATTTCAAAATCTTAATCGTACCAATCTATATCAACTTTCATTTTTTCCCTTTTCGGCTATGTGTATCGTATTTGTTTAGGGTATAATTACCAATAAGAATGTTTCGAGTAAGGAGGCATCGAATGCTTCAGCGTGATTTAAGCAAAGATATTATTTATGAACTTTCATATTCACTTTTTTCAAAGCTTTCTCCTCAAAATACGAGGGACGCAGAGCTTGTTGAAACTGGCCTGCAGTTGTATCGACTAGGTCAAGTATATAATGTTTCGGTTCGCGAAGGTCGCCTAGTTGGTGTTGTCGAAGAAGGGGATCAAATTCATTTACCAATTCTACATATTGAAAACCATGATCAAAATGGATGTGATTGCTACGAAGCTCCTCCATGCCAACATCAAATTGCCCTTCTTTGCTATGCTGCCGCTTCATTTTCTTTAGTCGGAGATATTATGAGGAAGTTTAAGCAGTCTTCTTTAAAAAGTATCCCGAATATCATGACTGGTCGTCAACTGCTAGATCAAATGAGTATGTTTGAGCAGGATCGACCGAAAGAGACAGTGGCTTTATTTGAGCAAAAGTATAAGGAGTATATAGAACAGCAAAGAACATCATTTTACCAAGATGTTTATTTTGTATATCCATTATATGAACGGTTTTATCATGGATTATTGAATCAACAACCACGTCAAGAAAAGGAAAAGCTACAATATCAGTTACTTGCGTCAATTTTTACAATGAATAAAATGGTCGGACAAATCGAAATTCAAAGTACAGTTTACGACAATGCGCATTTACCGCGCGAAATGACAATGCTAGAAAATCAAATTGACGCAGTAAGTAGACAATTACATAATTTAACTGGTGGTTCCGTGTCTACTCAGTACGAAGAAGTACTGCGTGAGCAGTTGCAGGCTCTTTTATTAGAAAGAAACCTTTGTTTAGTTCCTCGATATAACTCTTTTCGTCATGTATATAAAGAGCTATTAAATAGTCCTAAGATTTTATATAAGGATTTAGAAACATTATCAAAGGTTGAGGACAATTATTATGCAGATTTAGGAAAAGCTCATCTATATTATTTATTAAAAGAAGATGAAGCAATGCTGTCCATTATAAAGCAATACAGTAATAATGAACGTACTCTCTATTGCTTTACTTACTGGATCGAAAGTCTTCGAAAAAACAATGAAACAGATCGGCTAACATTATTTTTGCCATTGTATTACGAGATGCTTTTACTCTTTTTAAAAAATGGCGATGATGAATATGCAAAAACTACTTTTGCGAAACATTTCCTTACTAATTATGAGTACAATAGTTTTTACACTAATGAAACGGCCGGACTAGAAGTAGTTTATCAAGCATTACTTCCATATAGTGTGATGCAGTACACTGATTATTTAATGCATAATCGTGAATACAAACGATGGGCTGAGCTGCAAATGCACTTATATTCTTACAATCCTGATTACATTGATAAACATGACCTTCAGGAAGTACATAAGTACTCCCCTCAATCTGTATTACCTATATACCATCACTTAGTCCTTTATTACATTGAGTTAAAAGGCCGAGCAAACTATAAAATAGCTGTTCGATATTTAAAAAAACTAAAAACAAATTATAAAAAATTAAAGCGTATGAATGAGTGGGAAGATTATATTCAGTATGTTGAATCTCAATTTATTCGTTTACGTGCACTTCAAGAGGAATTAAAGAAAGGAAAATTAGTCAATGAAGCGACTAGCAAATCTTAGTATTGCCGTAAAATGGGTCGAGCGAAAAGGCTTACTCATTTATGGAATGCAAAGTCACGGTGTCATTTTACCGGTAACCGCATGGAAGCATCTAGTGTTTCAATGGCATGAACCTTCATATTATGGGACATTATTGCAGCCGACCCGGGTCGGTCAGATTGAAGGAATTCTTTTAACTCCAATCGAAGCACTTACTTTTTTTAGAGAACACCAAGAAAACTCATTAGTAGAGATTACATATTTAGATGAAGCAAATGAGTTTCATTCCGTCATCTCACGTTTATACGACGATTTTAATGAGGGGCACGTTTCTCCAAGTTTTGCTCATTATCAGACTGGCGAAGAGCTATGGAAAATTGATGGATTTGAACAATTAGAACCAACTTTACAGGAATTGGTTTCTTCTGCAATTAAACAGCAGTTTGAAATAGAAACTTTACAGTCTAAACGCTGGGATATTGCTAGGGGCTTATATCACAACCCAAGTTATATAAAACAGCAACTCACACATAGTATTGATGAAGACGATTGGCATGTGAAAATCGGGCTAAGAGACGATGATGTTCCATTTTCAATTCGATTAGTACTTGAAGAGCCAATGAGTGAACATGATGACTGGAATTTACGTACCTATTTAATTGATGAGCGAAAAACTATAAAACCTTATGAATATAACGGGCATGAATCATTACATAAAAAGCATTCATCTTATGCTGAGTATTTAGATCGAACGTTCCAAGGAGTAGGATTATTAGCACCAAACTTAATCGATGATCATAAGCCAAAAGAAATTTTAAGTGAACAAGAAGCTTGGACATTTTTAACAGAGGATAGTGAAAAAGTACTTTCCGCAAATATTCAGGTTCTTTTACCAAGCTGGTGGCAAGCTTTAAAACAAAATAAGATGACTTTAAAAGCAAGTGTAAAAGGTAAACCTGCTGGAAATTCATTTTTCAATATGGAAACATTAGTTGACTTCAACTGGCGAATCTCTACAAATGGGATGGAGCTTTCAGAACAACAATTCCAGCAATTCGTTGAAAATCAAAGACGTTTAATTCAATTTAATGGTCAGTGGATTGCACTTGACCCTGCTTTTATTGCACGTATGAAGAAAATGATGGTAAAGGCTGAAAAGCAAGGACTTAGATTTCACGAAGTTCTTCAACATGAGCTACTACAAGGGACTGAAAAACCTGAGGACGATAACTCACCTTTTGCTGAAGTTGAAATTGAAGTAGATGATGTATTCCGAGAATTAACTAAACGTTTAACATCCATTTCAGAAGTTCCTGAGCTTAATGTTCCTCATGGTCTGCAAGCAACATTACGAGCATATCAGCAAAAAGGGTTCGAATGGTTAGTTCATTTGAAAAATATGGGATTTGGTGCACTACTAGCTGACGATATGGGGCTTGGTAAAACAATTCAATCGATCTCTTATTTGGCTTATCGTAAAGAAAACGAAGAAAAACGAGGAGCATCATTGATTGTCTGCCCTACTTCTGTTATCAACAATTGGAAACGCGAAATTGAATTATTTTATCCTGATTTAACTGTTCATGTTCACTATGGAGGTAACCGTTTAAAAGGTGAAGATTTATTTTCAATAATGAGAGATGTCGACATTGTCATCACCTCCTATGCTTTAAGCGTGTTAGATTATGAAGACCTAAAGCAATATGTTTGGAAAAGTATCATTCTTGATGAAGCTCAAAACATAAAAAATCCAGCGACAAAGCAGTCTCGTGCAGTTCGTGGATTAAAATCTGAGCACCGGATTGCTCTTACTGGTACTCCAATGGAAAACCGCTTAACAGAGCTTTGGACAATATTTGATTTTATAAATAGAGGATATCTTGGTTCACTAAACCGTTTCGCTAGCAATTATGTAAATCCTATTGAGAAGGACCGAGATGAAGAAAAGATAAATGCTGTTCATCGTTTAATTTCGCCTTTTTTACTAAGACGTACAAAGCAAGACGAAGACGTGGCATTAAATCTCCCACCAAAACAAGAACAAAAGATGCTTTGCCCGTTATCTGTTGAACAAGCGGCATTATACGAACAAGTTGTTCAAGACAGCTTAAAACAAATCGATACATTAACTGGTATTGAACGTCGAGGCCGTATTTTATGGATGCTAAATAAATTAAAACAAATCTGTGATCACCCTTCTTTATTCTTAAAGGAATCACAGCTTGTTGAATTCGAAGAGAGATCAAGTAAAGTTGAACGACTATTCGAATTAATAGACCCAATCCTTGAACAAAAAGAAAGCTGTCTAATCTTTACTCAATATGTGAGAATGGGTGATATGCTAAAAGAGGCAATCCAAGCAAAATTTGGTGAAGAAGTATTATTCTTAAACGGTAGCGTACCTAAAACAGCGCGTGATAATATGATTTCTCGGTTCCAAAACGGTGAGGTAAAAGTGTTTATTCTGTCACTCAAGGCTGGTGGAACAGGACTAAACTTAACAGCAGCAAATCACGTAATGCACTTTGACCGTTGGTGGAATCCAGCAGTTGAAAACCAAGCGACTGACCGAGCGTACAGAATTGGACAAACAAAGTTCGTTCAAGTCCATAAATTTGTAACAATCGGAACACTAGAAGAAAAAATTGATGAAATGCTACAACGGAAACAATCACTTAACGATACAATCATAACGAGCGAACAGTGGATTACAGAGTTGTCTATGGATGAGCTTGTTGATTTGTTAGGTGTTTAATATGAAGGGAAAATGGGATTATTGTATAGAGATAATCCCATTTTCTATTAATTGGAGGTTATATTATGGGCACAAATACTGGAATGAACGTAATTGTCAAAAACCATGATGAAAATTGGAAAAACTTATTTCAAATAGAAGCTAACCGTATACGTGAAATCTTAAAAGATGAGCTTATTGAGATTCACCACATTGGTAGTACATCAGTTCCAAATTTAAAGGCTAAACCGATTATTGATATATTACCTGTCGTTAAAAACATAGAAAACATAGACTTGTATAATGACCAATTGGCTAAAATTGGTTATGAGGGACTTGGTGAGTTCGGTCTTCCAGGTAGAAGATACTTCCGAAAAGGTGGCGAGAATCGTACCCATCAAATGCATATGTATCAGTTTGATAATGAAAAAGAAATTGAGCGTCATATTGCGGTTCCTGCTTTTTTAAGAGCACATGAGGATGTGATGAAAGCATATGGAGAATTAAAAGCGCAGCTTGCTGAAAAATTTTCAAAAGATATTTATGGATATATGGACGGAAAAGATGCTTTTGTGAAGGAAATTGAGCGAAAAGCAATAGAATGGCGAAAATCGATTTAATTAATACAGATAATAAAACAGTAAAAAACATGCTTTGGGTATAAGCATGTTTTTTTATTTGGATTTCATTATTAAAGATTATAAAAAAAGGTTCCACAAATCGAATAAAATATAAAGAACACAATTGGCAGAGACATGAAAAACCCTATTGCCAAGAACTTTCTTTTTGAGACTCCCCAACAAGAAATACCTATTAGAAGTGGTATAGCAACAACTATTCCAGCCGCGATGGAAAATTTTAATAAATCGATTCCCACTATAGTAACAAGGATCCCACTGAATGAAGTGAGGATCCCAAGAAAAATCCCTTTAAAAAAATCAGCAACTGGATGAAAATCACGTTTAGCTGACAATCTGATTCCCCCCTCCCCAATTTACACTACCTATAAATATATGATAGTAGAACATTCAGAAAAATAGTATCATAGGGTTAGCAACATGACAATAAAACTTTTGAAATAAAAAAGGAAGTGATACTATAAACACCCCTGTAATGATCCCGCTTTTTGGCATGGAACTTCACCCACATCGAGTTTTTGAAAGTTTAGCCTTTTTTATAGGATTTAGAATATATATTAAGTTCCGCCGAAAGGAAACAATTAGTGAAGAAAAAACTGTTTATGTACTAATAGGAGCAATTCTAGGTTCCCTTTTGGGTAGTCTGATTGTCGCTTCACTACAGGACATCCCCAAATTATTACATAGCATTAATAGTCATGGTCTATTAGGAATATTTCAAGGTAAAACCATTGTCGGAGGGTTACTTGGTGGGATCATTGGAGTCGAATTAAGTAAAAAGCTTTGTAACCAAACACGTTCAACCGGAGATGATATGGTCCTTCCACTTTGTCTGGCAATGTGCATTGGAAGAATTGGTTGCTTTTTAACCGGAATAAATGATGATACATATGGGATTCCTACTTCAAGTGTATTTGGGATTGATTTAGGTGATGGAATAAAACGTCACCCAACGTCACTTTATGACATTGCCTTTTTATGCTGTCTACTGTTCGTTATAAAATACATTTTTAGAAAAAAACCTTATGAAGGTTTTCATTTCGCTCTATTTTCCAGCTCATATTTTCTTTATAGGTTTTTCATTGAGTGGTTAAAACCAACAATCAAGCCATATGGAGAAATTAGCAGTATTCAACTAACTTGTTTATTAGGCGTATTGTATTACGCTATTTATTTTTTCTATCAGAGAAGGAGAAATTATCGTGCCGAATCGTCCGTATACGTACAGTGATTTTACATTATCCATTTGTAGTAAATGCTTACGAAAAGTAGAAGCAAAAATTATATATGAAAATGATTGCGTTTATATGTTAAAACGCTGCATGCACCACGGAATGGAGAAAGTCTTAATTTCTACAGATATCCCTTATTATCAATTATGTAGGGAATTTATTAAACCAAGTGAAATGCCTCATCGATGGAATACTCCAATTAAATACGGTTGCCCATACGATTGTGGTCTTTGCCCGGATCATGAACAACATAGTTGTTTAAGTATTGTTGAAATAACAGATGTATGTAATTTGCAATGTCCAATTTGTTATGCAGAAAGTTCCCCTAAACGAACTACTTGGAAAGATCTAGAAACCATTAAACGGATGTTTGATACAATCATTAAAAACGAAAAAGAAGCAGATGTAGTTCAAATCTCCGGTGGTGAACCGACAATCCACCCTCAATTTTTTGAAATACTGGATGAGGCAAAAAAGCGAAGCATTAAACACCTAATGGTCAATACAAACGGAATTAGAATTGCCACTGATGAAGCCTTTGTAAAAAGACTCGCAAGTTACAAGCCTGGCTTTGAAATCTATCTTCAGTTTGATAGTTTTGAAGAGGAAACACTTCTTGAGCTACGAGGGCGCGATTTACGAGAGGTGCGACAAAAAGCTATTAACCATTTAAATAAATATAATATTAGTACAACACTGGTTGCTGTCCTAAAAAAGGGCTTAAATGATCATGAAATCGGTAAAATTATTAAATGGGGCACGGAGCAAAAATGTGTACGTGGTGTAACATTCCAACCTATTCAACACGCTGGTAGAACGGAAAATTATGATCCATCAACTGAACGCTTAACACTGAGTGAAGTTCGCCAAGAGATTATTAAACAAAGTGAATTTTATTCTGAAAATGATATTATTCCAGTCCCTTGTCACCCTGATAGTCTAGCAATGGGCTATGCTTTAAAAATGGGCGGTAAAATTACCCCTTTAACTAGTATCATTGATAAGAATGTACTACTTGAGGGTGAAAGGAATACAATAGTTTTCGAGAGCGATGAAGAGCTACGAAACAAGGTTTTCAAATTATTTAGTTTAAATCACTCCCCTCAAAGTGGATTTCAAGGCTTAAAGGATCTACTATGTTGTTTACCGAAAGTTATTTTACCAAGTGGAATGGGATATGAAAATGTATTTCGAGTATTAATTATGAAATTCCAAGATAATTATGATTTAGATGTTCGTAGCGTAAAAAAATCGTGTGTTCATTTTGTAACGACAGATGATAAAATGATTCCATTTGACACATATAATTTATTTTATAGGGACGACAAAGAGTCATATTTAGAGACACTTAGAGAAGAAATCATAAGATAATGCAAAACCCCACTTAAAGTAAAAGTGAATTTCGCCCTTCTCTTAAGAATAAAAGAAAGCCTATTTTTTCAGGAAATAGGCTTCTTTTTTATTCACTCTATTTATTTAAGTGCAAATGTAAGTTCAGCTTCACAAGCTATTTGTCCGTCAACTGTTGCTACTGCTTTACCTTTACCAATTGGTCCACGCATTTTCACTAGTTCAACCTCTAGTCTTAGCTGATCACCAGGTACTACTTGTCTTTTAAAGCGGCAATTATCGATACCAGCAAATAATGCTAGTTTTCCTTTATTTTGCTCAAGGCTTAAAGCCGCAACTCCTCCAACTTGTGCAAGGGCTTCTACAATTAGTACCCCTGGCATTACAGGATAATCAGGGAAATGACCGTTAAAAAACTCTTCGTTAGCAGTTACATTTTTAATACCAATCGCACGTTTACCTTCTTCGTGCTCAATAATACGATCTACTAATAAAAATGGGTAACGATGAGGAAGAATTTCCTTAATTGCTTTAATATCTAACATTTTATGTAGTCCTCCATTTGTAAAGATTCAATATGTTAATAAAAAAGAAGCAAGTCTTAAGACCAGCTTCTATGCGCTATTAGTATAATACTATCTTATTTTGTAAGTTAACGCAAACCAATAATGAAACCGCTCATTTGCTTACCAGTATTACTCCAATTACTCTATAAGAGCTAAAACGGTAAGTTTCTTAGTCAATTAAATCAACCTTAGAACTCAATATATCTATTACTTTAAAGTTCAGTTATTAGTGATCACCTATAAGCAAAGGGTCATCCCAAACTAATTCAAGCTACCTACTCTGTTCGACTATTTATATGTTTAATTTACAGAAAATTTATAAAAATTAGAAATTTTGTAAAGTATTTGACAGACGAAAGGAACCAGTTTTTTTATCATTAAGTTAGAACAAGAAACAGATGCTGCTCTTTAGGACAACAGTGTGTATCGCCCATTTTGTTTCTCAATGAATCCTTTTTCACATAATTCATTCATAACATAGGACACGCTTACACGTGATGAACCAATTACATAAGCTAGTTCTTGGTGAGTGAATGGAATCGTAATTGTTATACCCTTAGGTGTTTCCTTACCATATGAGGATGCTAATTGGCGCAGCATTGTTAAGACACGCTCCCCTACATCTGAAAAACTCATTAACCTCGTTTGAAGAAGTAGAGCTGATTGTTTATTACTTAGCGATCTTAGCGTTTTAAGAATGAGCTCTGGCTCACTCATAACGATATCGCGAAACGTTGCTTTTGGTATTTGAAGGACACGTGCGATTGACGAGGTAGAAGCGTTATATCCATATGCTTCATCTGCCCATACGTTTGATTCTCCAATTATATTACCAGAGCCTACGATATATAAATGGCGCTCGGCTCCATTAGATGATAACAAGTAAATACGAATGCGCCCTTCAAGGACTAGATAAACAAATGGATGATGTTCATCTTGTTGGAATAATACGACTTCACGTGAGAATGACAGTTCTTTACCTACTTTAATAAAAGGTGCTGCTGTCCATTCGCCTTGTTCAAACCATAAGGATTGATGATTCATATGTCACCTCAAATTAATTATGTATCAAATAATGAAAACGCTATCAAAACAGTGAAAGGATGAATTTAATATGACTAGCCCATTTTTAGAGAAACGTTCTTTTTTTCCGACCTTATCTGAAACAATTCATTTATCAAGTTGTTCCCAAAGTGCAATCTCATTACCAGTGAAGGAAAGTATTCAATCTTACCTTACAAGCTGGACCGAAAAAGGTATGGACTGGGAAGGATGGATGGACAAAGTATATGAAGCAAAAGTCGCCTTTGCTACTTTAATAAATGCTTCTCCTGATGAGATTGCGGTGTTATCTAGCGTATCTGATGCCGCTTCATCATTTGCAGCTTCGTTAGATTTTACTGGAAGTCGAAATAAAGTTGTTACAACCGATATTGATTTCCCCTGCATTGGTCACGTTTGGCTATCACAAGTACCACGTGGCGCAAACGTCACGTTTTTAAATGAAAACCTTCATCAAATTCAAATCGAACAATATGAAAAAGCAGTGGATACAAACACACTTATTACATCTGTGCCACATGTATCTTATTATAATGGGTTTATTCAGGATATCAAAGCTATATCAAACATTACCAAAACGAATGGATCACTACTATTTGTCGATGCCTATCAATCTGCCGGAAGTGTTCCAATCGATGTAAAGGAAATGGGAGTTGATGCACTCGCAACTGGCGCACAAAAGTTTTTACTAGGTATACCTGGGATTAGCTTTTTATATGTAAGAAAAGAGTTAGCAGAGTCTCTCCACCCCCCAACGACTGGTTGGTTTAGTCGAGTAAATCCATTTGCTTTTGATCAGCATCTTCTCGATTATGCGGAAGGGACAAGGAGATTTGATACTGGAACTCCAATGATGATAAACGCTTATGCAGCTGAAGCAGGAATTTCTTTATTAAATCAAATTGGTGTTCCAGCCATTCAGGATTATCTATCTTACTTATCTACTGTTGCAATTGAAACAGCGCATTCACTCGGATTGACCGTTGTTAGCCCAACAGATTTATCAATAAAAGGTAGTAACACTGCCATTCGAGTGCAACAAGCTAACGTCGTTGAGCAATACTTAAAAACAAAAAAAATAATTGTCTCTGCCCGAAATGACGTTTTGCGCGTGGCTCCTCATTTCTACAATACAGAAGATGAAGTTGTACGCGCGATTGAGGAAATTGCTTATGCAATTAGGAAAAGCTGACAAAAAACTATATTTCAAAAAATCAATTCTGGTAATTGTCGGAACAATTTTGGTCGCACTTACCTATTATTTTTTCCAGGTGCCAAATGGAATTGTGGCTCCTGGACTTGGTGGTATTTGTATGTTGCTTGTTAAATTCATACCTATTCCACTAGGGATTCTTTACTTTTTATTAAACATACCACTATTTTTAATTGGATACCGAGCAGTTGGAGTACCATTTGCATTGTTTAGTTTACTCGGAATGTGTAGTTTATCATTCTTCTTAACTCTCTTCTCCTCACTACCAGGTCCGCATCTTCCGTTTATAGGATGTATACTCAGTGGGATTTTGTCCGGAATCGGGATTGGGATCGTGATTTTAGCAGGTGGTACAACTGGAGGACTTGATATAGCAAGTGTAGTAATCAATAGAAAATTCTCCAATTTTTCTATTGGAAAAACGATGATGGTTATAAATGGAATTGTCCTTTTGTGTTCCTTAATCGGAGAAGGTTTACAGCAAACTTTCCTCACGCTTTTTAGTATGTTGATTGCCGGAAAAAGTGTTGATTGGACGTTATCTTATAGAAAACAATTCAAGAAAGGTGGCGAAACAATATGAATGAAAACAAAACTGTAATTGAACGAGAAGGAGGACTAAGTCGTTCGCTTACAAGTAGACAGTTGACCATGATTGGGATTGGTGGAGCAATTGGTACCGGTTTATTTATGGGAAGTGGCATTGCAATCGGATACGCTGGACCTGGGGTTATTCTAAGTTATATTATCGCTGCATTCATAGCAGTCATAATGATGTTTAGTTTATCTGAAATGGCAGTTGTGCACCCAACAGCCGGTTCATTCGGTACTTATGCAGAGATGTATTTAAATCCTTGGGCAGGTTTCCTAATTCGCTACACATATTGGGCGGCACAAGTAATTGCAATTGGTGGAGAAGCTGTTGCGGTTGGACTGTACATGCAGTATTGGTTCCCAAGTATTCCTGTTTGGTTATGGACACTTGGATTTGGTATTGCTTTAGTCCTTGTGAACAGCAGGTCTGTTTCCAACTTTGGTCAAATCGAGTATTGGTTTGCAATGATTAAAGTCGTTGCGATTGTACTATTCATCGTTTTTGGTGTTTCGCTCCTATTTGGAATTGGACATTCACACTCTGTAGGATTTCACCATTATACCGATCAGCATGGGTTCCTACCTAATGGATTTAAAGGTGTTTGGATGGCAGTACTTATGGCAATCTTTAGTTTTTATGGTGTAGAGATTGTCGCTGTAACAGCAGGGGAATCTAAAGATCCAAAAACAGCTATTCCTAAAGCAATGAAGAGCATGGTTCTACGTTTGTTTTTATTCTATATCCTATCGTTAGGAATCATAGTTGCTGTTATTCCTTGGATGCAAGCAGGTGCCCATGAGGTTTCTGGATCACCGTTTGTAAAAGTCTTTGAGAGTTCTGGTGTGAGATATGCGGCTGGCATTATGAATTTTGTTATCTTAACCGCTGCACTATCCAGTATGAATACTAATTTATACTTAACATCACGTATGTTATTCTCCTTATCTCGTGGAGATTATGCTCCAAAATCATTCGGTAAATTATCTAAAAATGGTACGCCAGTAACGGCAATTTTCATTTCAAGTGCAGGTGTATTAATCGCAACTGTATTGTCTATGTACTACCCAGATACATTTAACAAATTATTTGGTATCTCAATCTTTGGTGGCATTTTAGTATGGCTTATGATTTTAATTAGTCATCTTCGTTTTAGAAAAACCGTTCACCTTCATTATAAAGAGCCATTACCAGTTAAAGCACCGCTCTTTCCGTTTCTTCAGTGGATCGGAATACTACTACTTAGTGGTATCTTAATTACAATGGCATTTTCACCGGATTGGAACTCCGCTTGGAAAATTGGTGTTCCGTGGGTCATATTAGTATCAATTGGCTATTGGATCCAAAAAAGACGTAAATCGATTTTATACAAACAAAATTCAAATAATAAATCAGCACTTTAATTATTTAGCTTAAACCTTTTAAAGATTGCTAGTTTATAAATATAAATTTAAATAAAAAGACAGAAATAAAAGATGTAATCGCCTTTTAATTCTGTCTCTTTTTTATTCCATTTTTGATTAACCAATTTTCAACCTTTACGGTTTTATAGACTCAGCTTTAAGTAACTTAGGCAGTATAAAATAAATAGTTAATACTAACAATCGACAAACTAGCCGACTATGGCTAAATATTTGGATCAATTAACTCACCTCTTTAATTATATACAGAATTTTCGGATAAAAATCTCATAGACTTTTATTGAAGTTTCCCCAACTTTTCGTATAATCACTGCCACCATATACCAAAATAATTGTAATTAGTTATTATAAATGGGGTGCTTAGCATTGAAGGTGTTTTGGGTATTTCTATGTTTATTTATACTAGAGATGTGCTTATTGGAAGGAATCGACTTATATAATGGGAATGAATTTCCTCACTTATTAACGAATATAATGCTAAGCAAAACTGAACTAGTAGGTGAAGATTATGTATTAATTTTCTTCTTTACTGTTCCATTCGGCGTTGCCAAAATCGTCCTACAGTATATGAAAAAACTAAAAAAGAAACGAAATCAAGAACAAAATCAAAATACTTCTAATTAAAACGAAAGAGAATGCAGTTAGAGCTTCTATGCTGCATTCTCTTTTGTTTTTGTTTTTGCTTTTTTTTGGATGACTGCAATGACCAACAGAACAGTAGGAATAACGATTTGTAAAGGTATATGTAAATAGTAAGGCACAATGTCAAGCCCTTCTTTATAGTGCTCTAAATAATCAGGTGCCATCCATACGGAACAAATTACTATGATTACTGCAATTGGATATGTAAGTGTATCCGATTTTTTCACTTTAAATAAATCTGCCGCTCCAATGATTGCACAAAAGAAGAAAACCGTTATCTTAATAAATCCCCCTACAGCAATAACAATGACAACGACTGAATCGAGTCTTTGAATAAAATCAGCAATATTGATATAACTAATTGCAGTTAAGATAGGATAAGTAGCTCTCACCAAAGTATTTGCTCCTAAAACACAAATATTAAGCATTGTTAATAATGTTAAAACCAGACCTGCAAAAATTAGTCCAGGAATGCCGACCTTCCATGCATAATCCGGTTTCCTTAAATAAGGTAAAATCATTGTAAATACAATCATTTCACCAAATGGAAATGTAACAGTCAAAGGGTACGCTTCTTTTATTATGGTTTTCCACCCCGTCTCTAGTACGGGTCTTAGATTATCAGTCTTTATTATTCCTGCAATTACTTCAAAACCAATTATTGATATCATTATGAAGAGGATTACGATAAACAGAAACTCACATACTCTACCGAATACTTCAAAACCTTTAAAGACTGCATACATACATAAAAACATAAATAATATACCGATTGAAATAAGAGAGGACGCGTTGTAGAGTGTAATCACTAGTAATTCTTCAAAGTCTCTAAGCACTCGTGCTCCAATATAAATAAAATAGAGAATATAAACCATTGCTAGTAATTTGCCTGCAAACTTCCCTAAAATAGATTGAATATATATCGTAAATGGTAACTCGGGATACAGATCAAATAATTTAATGTAAACACATAATAGTAAGCATCCAGTAACCAAAGCTGTTAAAACACTAATCCAAGCATCCTGCATTGCACCGGATGCAATCCCTACTAATGTAGCGCTCCCCATTTCAAATAAAAATATAATACTAAAGAATTGGTAGGCACCAATTGATAATTTTCGATTCATTAGCATTCCCTTCTTTTCTAAAATGGATAAGCTTTTTTTCTCATACCTACATTATTTATTTGGACATCAACATCAATTTTCACTTTAGCTTTTTGAAATTGGTCATTCCAGTTTTTCTCATATTTTTTAAAAACCTTTGGATCTGATAAATGTAGTTTATCGCCAAACCCAAAAATATCTGCACCATATCCTTGTGCTTTTTTAATTCCTTCTTCTAGGATTTGCTTTATCGCTTTCTCACTTAATAATTCATATTTTTTTAGTGTGTTTGCTTTATCAAAATTGTCATTACAAAGAACTTCATCAATAATGGCTATCGATTTTACTTTTATGTGAATTATTGGTATTTTACCTTTCATTTTAATCTTCGTGTCCGTTTTCACACGTGTGAGCTCCATCGAATCATATTCTTTTTTGCTGCATTTTATTTGTATATTTGATTCTTTTATTACATTATCAATTATTTGTACCGATTTTGCCGGTGCACCATCTAACCACCCTACTAGCCTTCCTTTTTTAATAACGCCTAACCCCTCAATTTTGTTATAGGATGATTTCACACTTGAAAAATTATCAAGTGATTCAGAAGTCTTGGTTTCATGTTCTAAAACTGCACCATTAATGACTGGCTCTCTACCAGTACTTGAAAGAGCTGATATTACTTGGCGCATTTGTATTTCTTGATTTTCCCCTAAAAGAGATGACGTATTTTTAATTTTTCCTACGATCGACTTAGCCGGTAATTTATCAAGTGCTGGCAAGTTATTCATTACTCGATAAACACTGTCGTTCCTTGCAATAATGACTGGAATATTAACACGTATTTTGGAATCCCTTTCAAACACATCAAATATATAGTTTAACGATTTATCCTTTGCTAATTTTTCACCAATGACTACGAGTGCTACATGAGAATATATATTTGATCGAGAAACACTTTTTGTAGCATTTCGAGCCGCTTCCGAAATTGTTCTACCTTTTTCTACTAGGGAAATAACTGGTGTACCTATTGAACCAGTTACGCTAGCAATTGCACTCGGATTAATGATTTGAAGAACCATATTATATTGATTATCTTTAGGTATATAATCAATACCCATAGCTACCACGATCGATACACTGTTTAATTCTTTATAATTAGAACAACTCACCAAAAGTAAACTTGTAATAAGAATTAAGATCATACATTTTCTTTTCATACTTATTCTCCAGTACTTTGTTCTTTAACGGTTTTTGTGTTTCCTTGACTAGGTACAACTAAAATAGTATCTTTTTGGCTTTTTATACGGAATGGAGCAAATGGTGCAAAATATGGCTCTCCAAAAGATCGGAGGCTACACATATGTAATAATATAATTAAACCGCCAATCAAAATTCCAAATAAACCAATATAAGCTGCTGCCAATAATAATATAAAACGAAGGATCCTAGCGGCTGTTGACATATTATAATAAGGGATCGTAAAGCTAGCAATCGCAGTAATTGATACGATGATTACCATTGACGCAGATACAAATCCTGCTTGTACAGCTGCTTGCCCCAAGATTAAGGCTCCAACAATTGAAAGCGCCTGCCCAACCGCTCTTGGCATTCGAATTCCGGCTTCACGTAATACTTCAAAAACTAATTCCATACCAAGAGCTTCAACAATCGCTGGCAAAGGCACACCTTCACGTTGAGCCGCTAAGCTTACTAATAAAACCGTTGGAACTACAGCCTGATGAAATGAAGTAATGGCAATGAAAATTCCAGGTGCAAACAAAGCAGTCCAAAAGGACATATAACGCAGCAATCTTAAAAAAGTACCAATATATGAGCTTTGATAATAATCCTCTGGAGATTGAAAAAACTGTGTAAATGTAGCTGGTAAAATTAAGACAAATGGTGTACCAGCTATAAAAATTGAAACACGTCCTTCCAGTAAGTTACCTACTACAGCATCAGGTCTCTCTGAATTAATCATTGTTGGAAAAATAGTCTTTTGGTCGTTTTGAATATAGTTTTCAATATAGCTGGATTCTAAGATTTCATCTGCATTAATAGCCTCTAAACGATGTTTTACTTCCCTTAATAACTCTTCATCTACAACACCTTTTATATACATTATTTCTACATCAGTTCTCGTTACTTCACCTATTTTCATTGACTCGATTCGTAGCGCTGGGTGTTGAATTCTATTACGAATTAGAGAAGTATTTGTACGTAAGCTTTCTGTAAAGCTATCCTTTGGTCCTCTGATTACAGTTTGCGTTGACGGTTCTGTTATACTTCTAGATTGGACCATTTTTGTACATGCAACTAAGAAGTTACTATCATGATCTAAAAGAACAACGGTATCTCCAATTAATAATGCTGATAGAAGATTTGTATAGCTTGATTGTGATTTTAAACTTGAAACGGCAATTACGCTTTTTAAGCCATTCTCTAAATCTGTTAATGACAGCGTTGTTTCTTTTTCTGCATTAATTTTAACGATTTTATTAATGATTCCATCATTCACTAATTTCTCATTTGAAATTCCGTCAATATGAATTACAGCAAAAGAATACTGCATGCCTTCCCCAAGTGTTTCATGACGAATCACAAGGTCAGAGCTATCTCCAAAATCATCTTTTATTCTTTTTATATTCTCTAAAATGTCCTTACTTAAAGAACGGGATATATTATTTTGAAATGGAATTTTTTTATTTGTAGCTGCACTATTGGTTTCTTTGTAGTTAAACACTTTTTTCCACCACCCCATAATCATGGCTTATTATTCTTATACTTTTTCCAAAATATTTCATTTAATGTATTGTTTTCTAAGTGGTTTATTTTGCACACAAAAAAAGGCTGTCTCATGAGACACCCCGCTTCACTTTTGTTATAAGAATTTTTTTCCCTCTAGGTTACTCAATCTCCGAAGTGCCGCCGCGACTTATCTAAACAACTTAAGGGTCCAACTCCTATTAAAGAGTCTTAAATTTATTATAGTTATTTACTAATAAGCTGTGGGATTGGATTCACCGGCTTTCGACCGATTGAGTAATAATGGATGTTCTTTCTTTGCATTTTAGTTAATTCAAAACAATTACGTCCATCAATTACTAACGGAAGCTTCATTAGCTCCTCATACAATTGGAGATCAGTTTCTACAATTTCTCTCCATTCAGTCAAAATAAATGTGGCCTCTTTTTCATGAATAGCTTCCTTCACATCAACTGAATAATTTATAGAATCTCCAAATACTTTTCTTAATTCAGGTAAGGCATATGGATCATATACTGTAATTTTAGTACCTTCTTTGATGAACTGATTAATTAAATCGATAGATGGTGCATGTCGAATATCATTTGTATTTGGTTTAAAGCTTACTCCGAGTATTGCGATTTCTTTATTTTTTAAATTTCCAAAAAGAGATTTTGTTAATTCGAAAAGTTTTATTTTCTGTTGATTATTAATTGTAATAACAGATTTTAATAGTTTTAAGTCTACACCTACTAGCTCAGCTTCTTTTACTAAAGCAGTCGTATCTTTTGGGAAACAAGACCCTCCATATCCAATTCCAGCTTTTAAAAACTTTGAACCGATTCGGTGGTCTAGCCCGATACCTTGAGCAACATGATCAACATTAGCATCCAATTTTTCACAGATCATGGAAATTTCATTAATAAAACTTATTTTAGTAGCTAAAAAAGCATTAGATGCATACTTAATCATTTCCGCACTTCTTGCATCTGTTGTATAAATAGCCGTATTAAATGGTTTATATAATTCCTTTATCAATTCCGTTGCACTTTGACTTTCGGAACCAATGACAATTCGATCACCATTAAATAGATCGTATAGTGCAGAACCTTCCCTTAAAAATTCAGGATTTGATACTATATCAATCGTTAAATGTGGAAGGGCATTTTCCAATATTATTCTCTTAACTGCCTCATTCGTTCCAACTGGAACAGTGCTTTTAATAACAACTGTTAAATTTTTTTTAGCATGAATTGCGATCTCTTTCGCAACACCTTTTAAATAGTTCAAATTTGCTGTTCCATCTGGAAGTTCTGGTGTACCGACAGCAATGAATATGATATCTGCATGGCTATAAGCTTCTTTGTAATTTGTTGTAAACTCAATTTTATTATGGAAAATATTCTCTAATAATGATTCTTTCAAACCCGGTTCAAAAATAGGGCAAATTCCTTTTTGCAGTAATTCAATTTTTTCAACATCAATATCAACACACGTTACATTGTAACCAACTGTAGCAAATGAAACTCCTGTAGTAAGACCAACATATCCCGTACCAGCAACAACTATATGCGTCATAGTTCATCCCCATCCTATACAATTAATCAGTAAAGATAAAAAACCCTTTAACACTGCCTAAAGTGAAGATTAATTTAAGTTTTAAAATTTACTTTTAATTGCAAATTCAGTTTTGATTTCTATAGGTCTACTGCTTTTTAAAGAGAGAAAATTTAGTATCTCTACTTATCTTGAAGTTCGATCATCATTTACATCAGCTAAATTAACTATTTACCAATCAACCCTTTTCCGATATTTTTTAAATCAAGGTAAACTAGAGGGGCGTTTTCATAATTTTTAAGATGTTAGAGTTTTAAGTATTAAATCATATGTACTGCTTAACTAGATAATCCACGTTTTACAATTACTTAATTTAAACTTTAAATGGAGCTTTTTAAACTTTGATACTTTCCTTTTCTCTATTCCAACTTTGACTACCTTCTTGTTCATCTTAACTTTACAAAACCTAAACATTTTTCTTACAAAGATAACTGCCCCCAATAAATTCAAAAAAAAAATCCCAAGCTTTATATGCTTGAGATTTCAGTGTGTAATCAAGCTATATAGCTTGAGATTTTTATTTTAAGTAACGACTTGGAATTTTATCAATATTTTCTAACATAATTCCAGTACCTACTGCAACACATTGCATTGGATCTTCAGCGATGAAAACAGGTACTTTTAATTCTTCAGCAAGTAAAATATCTATTCCATGAAGTAATGCTCCGCCACCAGTAAGAATAACTCCACGATCAATAATATCAGCTGATAATTCAGGTGGTGTACGCTCTAATACTGTTTTTGCAGCTTGTACGATTAAGTAAACTGGTTCACTTAATGCTCTTTGAATTTCATCAGATTGTACAGTAATTGTACGAGGTAACCCAGTTACCATATCACGTCCACGGATATCGATTGATTCATTTCTTGCGCCAGGGAAAACAGTACCTACTTCAATTTTAATTTGCTCTGCAGTACGTTCTCCAATTAGCAGTTTGTATTCACGCTTGATATAGTTTAGAATCTCCATATCAAACTTGTCCCCTGCCATTTTAATTGAAGAGGCGGTGACGATATCTCCCATCGATAAGACTGCGACATCGGTTGTCCCACCGCCAATATCAATTACCATGTTACCACTTGGTTGGAATATATCCATTCCAGCACCGATTGCAGCAACCTTTGGCTCTTCTTCAAGATAAACTTGTTTACCGCCGCTCTTTTCAGCAGCTTCACGAATTGCTTTTTGTTCAACAGATGTGATGTTTGTTGGACAACAAATCAAAATACGCGGCTTTGACATGAATCCCTTTACATCTAATTTATTTATAAAATGACGTAGCATTGCCTCAGTAATATCAAAATCAGCAATTACGCCGTCTTTAAGTGGACGGATTGCTACGATATTACCAGGTGTACGACCTACCATGCGGCTTGCTTCTTCCCCTACTGCTAATACTTTACCGCTACTACGCTCTATTGCAACTACAGAAGGTTCGTTTAATACGATTCCCTTACCTTTAACATGTATTAAGACATTGGCTGTACCAAGATCTATTCCGATATCCTTAGAAAACATTCCTTTTGGCTCCTCCTTATTCACTATACTCATGAGCAGTTCCCCGAATACGTTCCATACCAAAATATAATTTTACCATAAAGAACTACTTTTAGTAATTAATATTTGTGAACAGGAGGTTAAATATTTCTAATTTTGTTTTCAAGGCTCAGAAACCCTATTTAGTTACTTTCTCAACGTCTTCTTTTTGATACTTTTGCTTTGTAGCCTCTCCACCGCGTAAGTGACGAATTGATTTGTGATAATCCAAAATTTCTTTTACTTCATTTGCCAAATCTGGATTGATTTCCGGTAGGCGTTCTGTTAAATCTTTGTGTACTGTACTTTTCGACACTCCAAACTCTTTAGCTATTACACGAACTGTTTTCTTCGTCTCCACGATATATTTCCCAATCTTGATCGTTCTCTCTTTGATGTAATCGTGCACACTACTCTCCTCCTCTAAATGGATGTGAGAAGCGTGAAATGAGACTCGTTTTGACTGACTAAGCTGCTCTTTTTCCTGCTCTGACTGACCTGCTGAGGTACATTTATTTTGACTAGGTAGAAAATCCACGATTCCTCACCTCAAACACCTCTTTGATGGGTTTATAACATTGTATTAGCAAAGGTGTCTAACTATGCACAATTATCAGAAAAAAACAAGTGCCCAACACATATGTGGTATGAATCCCACGTGTTAGGCACTTTGTGAATTGCTTAATTATTATTGTTGAATTTTATTTCCATCTGAATCAGTATTAGAAGAACCTTGTTCATTGTCATCTGATACATTTCCAGAAGTATTCATTGTATTAGATTCTTTTGTATCGCTTTTTGTATTTTCAGAACTAATAATTGATGAAACATCTTGTCCTTGGTATTTCTCTGGATTAATTGCTACACCATCTTTACGTAATTCATAATGAACATGAATGCCATTTTCTTTGCCAATTAAAGCTGTTCCAGCTGTTCCAAGAACTTGTCCTTGTGAAACTTTTGTTCCTGGCTCAACACCTACAGATTTTAAGCTTTGGTAATATGAAACTAATCCGTTACCACTTTCTACTACAACTACATAACCTAGCTCAGCATCTTTTTGAGCTTTTGTAACAGTACCACTAAGAGCTGCTGTCACATCAAATTCTTTTCCACTTTTATCAACTAAATCCATCCCAGTGTTGATCGTGAAAGTATTATTATCCATTTGAATTAATGATGCTTGTTGCTCATCTTTTGAAGCAGAGTCATCATAATAATGACTTTTAACTTGAACTGTTGTATCCTTTGAAACTGGGTAAGTTAATTTTTCTTCTGGCTGTGAAGCTGGAATTGCTTCTGGCTCTCTCGTATCAACTGTAGTTCCCGTTTTTGTTGGAGTGGGAGCATTACTGTATTGATACCATAACGCACCTGTTAAAATTACTGCCGCACTCACTAAATAAATTGCTGGTACTACCCAACGCTTTCTTAACATTTTAATAACCTTTTGAGAAGTTTTTTTGTTTTGTTCCTCTCTCATCCTTATCACCTCTGCAATCATTGTCAACAGATTTCTGGAATTATATACGCAATTTAGAAAATTTTAGTTCGACAAAATTCTTATTTTTCCACACAATTTCAAACTAATTCACATTAATCCACAAAATACTAGAAAAATATTAACAAATGAAAGCGATTTATCCACAATTCCACATGATTTATACACAATATTTGTGGATAAGTTAATCAGCCTCATTATGAAGTTAATAAAATATTTTTCTTGCATTTTTCTTTTTTACAAAATATAATCACACTACAAGCTTGTACGATGTATTAAAAACTTAAACTTAAAAAATTATTTCAGTCATTATATATTTTTTGCGATGATGAAGAAGAGTAGATTATATGAAAGTTTCAGAGAGCTGACGGTTGGTGCAAGTCAGTACGGACATATTTTTGAATGGGCTTCTGAGCACCCAAACCGAACCATTTATTTATGCAGTAGGCTTTGGCGGACGTCTCACCGATAAAAGAGACAGGTATTCAAACTCATGTTTCGATACTGCTTTTTGTCACAAGGTAGTTCAATTCATTTGTTTTGATACTGCAAAGTGAGTCTAAACGTTTTTAGGCTAATTAAGGTGGCACCACGGGAGTCCTCGTCCTTTTTATAAGGCGGGGACTCTTTTTTTGTACCCAAAAATAAGGAGAGAAAAAATAAAATGATATTTACTAAGAAAACCTTCATATCAATTACTTTATTACTCACATTGGCACTAGCAGGCTGTGGACAACAATCAAATCTGGCAGCTTCGAAGTCAAATGATCATACGCTACATTTAATGGATACTTCAGATATTGTAAGTCTTGATAGTTCACTAGCTTTAGATGGACCATCATTAAACGCACTTAATAGCGTAATGGAAGGTCTTTATATGCCAAATGAAAAAGGAGAATACGTTCCCGCTGCTGCTTTGTCACATAAAGTTAGTACGGATGGTAAAGTTTATACATTTACTTTAAGAGATGCTAAATATTCAAATGGAGATCCAGTAACAGCAAAAGACTTTGTTTTTGCAATGAAACGAGCAGTTGATCCAAATACTAAAGCTCAGTTTGCATACGATTTATATGATATTGAAAATGCTAAAGAAATTAACCAAGGAAAGTTATCTGTGGATAAACTCGGGGTAACTGCACTAGATGATAAAACATTACAAATTAAACTTGAACGCCCTATTCCATATTTCATTCAACTGACTAGTTTACCGATGTTCTTCCCGTTAAATGAAAAATTCGTTAAGGAGCAAGGTAGCAAATATGGTTTAGAAGCAAATACAACTTTATATAATGGTCCTTACGTTGTAAGTAAATGGGATCATGAAGCTGGATTCACAATGACAAAAAATCCACAATACTATGATAAAAAGAATGTCCATGTAAATAAAATTGACGTTAAAATCATGAAAGAAACAACAACTGCAGTTAATCTTTATGAAACTGGTGAACTTGACCAAGCGATTATTGATTCTAATGTTATCGATCGTTATAAAGGGAATAAAGAATTAAATAAACTAGCTATGCCAATTGTCTCTTACATCAGCTTTAATCAAAAAAATCCATTTTTAGCAAATCTAAAAGTGCGTAAGGCAATCGCAAATGGCTTTAATAAAGAGGACATTAGTACAACGCTATTAAACGATGGTTCTATTCCTACTGATCGAATTATTCCTAAAGGTTTAGTAAAAAACTCTAAAGGTGTCGACTTTGTTAGCTCAACGTCTCATCCTTCTACGGTAAGTTTAGAGGAGGCTAAATCACTTTTTAAAGAAGCTTTATCTGAAAGTGGTAAGTCAAAAGCTACAATTTCATTACTAGTAAGTGATAACAATACATCGCGTAAAATCGGTGAATATTTAAAATCACAATTAGAAACAAACTTAAAAGGTTTAACAGTTAATATTGTCGTACAACCTGCACAACAAAAATTCGAATTGCGTCAGCAAGGAAACTATGATCTCTCTCTAGATACATGGGGTGCTGATTATCCAGATCCAACAACTTATTTAGAGCTATTTACATCTAAATCGGCTTTAAATGTATTAAATTATAAAAATGCTCAATATGACGAGTTTGTTCAAAAAGCAAATACAATCAGCTTACAAAACGAATCAGAACGTACTCAGCTCCTTCATAATGCTGAAGACCTTTTACTAGATGACGCTGCGATAGCTCCGGTTTACCAAGCTGGCTATGTATACTTGCAAAAATCAAATGTAAAAAACATAAAGGTACGTCCATTTGTTGGATATTTTTATTATAAATATGCTCAAAAGCAGTAAGGATAAGAAAAGAAGTGGAATTGTAGTGTAATCTTATGAATTTCGTAAGGAACTGAAATCGAACCTGTATGCTGAAAATAACACTAGTATTTCTGCAATTAAACTTCATAATTTCCCAAAATAAATACTTTATTTAATCAAAAAACACTCTAATTGAACGAATCTTAGTTCGATTTAGAGTGTTTTTTAATTATTTACTTCTTCTCATAAAAAACCGATCTTAGCGGTTATACAAAAAAACAGACCTTAATGAGGTCTGTCAAAGCTTTTCCAATAGGTTATAATCCTTCTTACTAAGCTTCTTTATGCTGATTCCCTTATAGTAATACTTAGCGATCTCATCGTATGTTTTTCCTTGTTTAGCAAGCTCATTTGCTCCGTATTGACTCATACCTACTCCATGGCCAAAACCTTTTGTTGTAATGATGATTTCATTACCTGAACGCTCCCATGAAAAATCTGTTGAACGTAGGTTTAGTTTTTCTCTAATTTCTTTACCAGAGAGAGTTTTTTTACCAAACGTCACTTGTTCTACACGTTTACCTTGTGTTCTCGAGGTGACTTTCCCTATGTCTGACTTATTAATTTTTACATTAAGTTTCTTTTCGAAATCACTTATTGTAATTGATTTTTTTGATATATAGTTTGGAGCAACGGAATCCCAAGGACTCGGTACGCTTTTCAAATATGGTACACTATTTTTCCAATATTCTTCGGAGTTTTCTGTGTATCCATTGCTTGTGGAGAAGAATGAAGCAGTTATAGGTTGTCCATTGTAAGTTAATATTTGTCCTTCAGTGGCTTTTACAGCTTTTTCAATTTTGGCTATATTTTTATCATATTCAGCGCCATATCTTTTCTTCAAGTCGTCACGATCCTGAAAGACTTGAAAATTAACTGAATCATCAACAATTCCACCCTCATCAAGTGGTTTTCCTTCTTTCAATCGTTTGATGATAAATGTTCTTGCACTTAAACTTTGTGCTTTTAGTGCTTCTGTTTCAAATTTTGCTGGCATTTCTGAAGCTACTACTCCTAATACGTATTCCTCGATAGGTAGTTTTTCAACTTTTTGTGTTTTTGTTCTAAAAACTTCAATACTTAGATTGTCATTTTTGTTCGCTGCTGCGACTTGGTTTGCTTTTTTCTGTAGTTGATCAACCAATCTACCATCTGTATGGCTATGAAATGGTAGAACAAGCAATGTAGGGATAATAATAACGACTGAGCAAGTAGTTAATCCTGCAGTGATTAATGTTTTAAATGACTTCATATTTTCCTCCTATCCATTTCAAAACAACTTTAAATGACAATTTTCAACTAATTGCCCTTTCTAAAGATAATTTATGTATATGGACAAGCATTTAGAACAAATAATAGATTGATTTCAAATTAGATTCTTTTAACAAATTGTATTATTTTTTATTATTTTTAGAATATTTTATAAGGTTTCTGTCTATAACTTATAGTAGAAAGTTGCATGAAAATGCAAAAATGCCCGACTCTATGTGGGGTAACACAAAGTGCCAGGCATTTGAATTAGTTTTTAGTTTACGCTTGTAAATCTTTTAGTGTTTCTTCCTCTACAGCTGTGCTTGGTTCGTTTACACGTTCAATGTCCGCTCCAAGTGCAGCAAGCTTTTCATGGAAATTTACATAACCACGATCTAAATGTTTTAATTCAGTAACACGAGTATATCCATCAACAACAAGACCAGCAAGGATAAGTGATGCAGCAGCACGTAAATCCGTAGCAGCTACTTCTGCTCCTTGAAGATCATTTGGTCCATGAATAATAGTTGATCGACCTTCAATTTTAATATTTGCATTCATGCGACGGAATTCTTCCACATGCATAAAACGATTTTCGAATACTGTTTCAGTAATCATGCCTGTTCCATTAGCTTTTAATAGAAGTGCCATCATTTGTGATTGCATATCTGTTGGGAAGCCTGGATGAGGCATTGTTTTGATGTCTACAGGTTTTAAATTGTCTGTACCAATTACACGAAGACCTTCTTCCTCTTCGATAATTGTTACTCCCATTTCACGCATTTTCGCTACAACCGAGCTTAAATGCTCTGGAACTGCATTTTCAATTAATACGTTTCCATTCGTAATTGCTGCTGCTACCATAAATGTTCCAGCTTCAATACGGTCTGGAATAATGTGATGAGTTGTACCAAATAATGTTGGTACACCTTCAATTCGAATAGTGCCTGTTCCAGCACCTCGAACTTTACCACCCATTGCATTAATGAAGTTTGCTAAATCAACAATTTCAGGTTCTTTTGCAGCATTTTCAAGAATTGTTGTTCCTTCTGCAAGTGCTGCTGCAGACATAATATTTTCTGTTGCACCTACGCTTGGAAAATCTAAATAGATTTTTGCCCCTTTTAAACGACCGTTTGATTTTGCTTCTACAAAACCATTACCAACCGTAATTTGAGCTCCCATTGCTTCAAATCCTTTTAAGTGCTGTTCAATTGGTCTAGATCCAATCGCACATCCACCTGGTAACGCTACACGTGCATGACCATTTCTTGCTAAAAGTGGTCCCATTACAAGAATAGATGCTCGCATTTTACGAACATATTCAAATGGTGCTTCAACATGTAAATCCTTTGAAGCATCAACTGTTACTGTATTATTTTTGAACCCAACCTCTGTATTTAAATTACGAAGAACTTCGTTAATCGTGTAAACGTCAGATAGAGTTGGTACGTCATGAATTATATTTTTTCCTTCACTAGCTAGTAGCGCTGCAGCAAGAACTGGTAAGACAGCATTTTTTGCACCCTCTACACGAACTGTGCCTTGAAGCTGTTTCCCGCCACGGACAATGATTTTATCCAAACTTTTCCCCTCCGTGTCCTAAAATAGATCTATCAATATTCTACTGTTATAATCGGTGTGCCAATAATAATTGTCGTTGATTTATCAACATTGTTTTCACGTATTGCAATTTGTAAATTAATTTTTTTGCCATTTGCAACCAGAGCGTCATTCCACTGTTCAGTATATGCTGAAACAGAGACGAATGCCCCTTCTTTTATTTCTTCAATTTTTGTTGCTTTAAAAGTCCCCAAAAAATCATTTTTTATACCCTGCAAAACACCTTCAAGTTTACCACCCATTGTCCCCTTTATACAAGTAAAAAAAGTAGGTTCTTTACTAAAAATATTTTCCAATGAGTTCTTTATTAATTTATTAGTTTCTTTTTCAGCCTGCTGGTCCCATTTAGTCCCACTGAGTTCATAAATTACATAGCTGCTGTTATTACCAGTAGATGTAACAACGATTCTTTCTGTGACCAAATTATGGTTAAACGTACCAATTATTTTATTACCATTGTCAGTTTTCGTCCACTTAAATTTTTTAAAATCCTCTTTATATTTACTGATTATTTTGGACACCGAAGTATTCATTTTAGCTTCTCTTGCGTATAAATTCCAACTTGTAACCGAAATGTCTTTTTTATTTAATACGTCTGCAAAACGGTTCAATTGGCCTACACCTGTATCAGCCATACCGATTTTACCCCAATTAAAAAATAGTGCAGAAGCAAAAGTAATCGTAATTAAAAATAAGTACATAGTCTTTTTCATAAATAATCCCCTCTCTTACTTCCATTTTTCACAGGTAGAGAGGGGTTTATACGATACATCGTAACATACTTTTTGACAAATTATTTCAATAAATATGTAATGTTTTTTGTATATTGAAGATAGTCTAAGAAAAAACTACTTACAGCAGAAGAAATTGTAATCGTCAATAGCACCATAAAAAGTCGAATTTGGGCGACATGACCTTTTTTCATAATACTCTCCCACTTAATTGCTGTTAAAGCCCACCAAGTTAAAATAATGAAAAATAAATGGACAATTATTGCTAATAACGCTTCTGTCCCAATTAAAGCTTCCATTCTTCACGTCCTCTTTCCGATCTATTTTTATAGAAAAAACTTTCAGATTGCCTAGTTGCATTTTTAGCATATGTTTTCTTAGTGCAAGCAATTTCAAACAGTCTGAAAACCTAATTTTATACTTTCTCTACAAATTAAAAAGTGTAGGAATCACCCTACACTTTTAATTTAAATATATTTTACGCCATAAAGAAGTCTTTCACAATGTCTAGCTTATGAAATACATCTAATGCTAAAGATGGTTTAATACCCAATACAATTGTTAAAACAGCACAAACCAATACAACGAATAGATGTGTCTTAGGAAGTACTACTTTACGCTCTTCACCACTTCTAAAGAAAATATTTTGAAGGATGCCGAAGTAGTAAAAATAAGATACTACTGTAGTTAAAAGTAGAATGCCACCTAATACATAATATCCTTTAACTTGGACGAAAGCCCCCAAGAAAATATTTAACTTTCCTATAAACCCTGCAGTTAATGGAATACCTGCTAGCGATAACACAAATATTGTCATGGTAATCGCTAAAAATGGATTTGTTTTAATTAGCCCTGCAAATGATGATAAGGAGTCAGATCCCCTTTGTTGTTGCACATTGTAGACAATAGTTAAAATACCGATTGTCATGAATGTATAAGCTAATAAATAGAACCAGATTCCCTCAAACATGAATGGTGAAATACTTACAAATGCAACTAGAACGTAACCTCCGTGTGCAATACCTGAGTATGCAAGTATACGCTTTAGACTGTTTTGTTTTAAAGCAATTGTATTACCAATAGTCATCGATAACGCGGCCAATGTAGCAACAACTGGTTGCATTACTTCAAATACAGATTTTTGTTCCTTCATCAATAATGCACCCGTGAAAATAGCTAAGAAGATGCGAAGTACGATAATAAACCCACCTGTTTTTGAAACTGTTGCTAAAAATGCTGTTACAGGTGTTGGCGCACCTTCATATACATCTGGCGCCCACATATGGAACGGAACAGACGCAAGTTTAAATGATAATCCAACAAATACTAGCACAAATGCTAGGATCATTAGAAATCCATTACTGCTTGGAATTCCTTGTTGAAGTGCCAAATTCATTTCAGTAATGTTTGTTGTACCTGTTAAGCCATAAGTATAGCTTAGTCCAAATAATGTTATTGCAGTTGAAATACCACCGTTAATTACATATTTAAGTGCGGCCTCGGAAGAGCCTTCTCTTCTCTTTTGAATTCCAACTAGAATATAAGATGAAATCGAAAGTAGCTCTAATCCAACAAATAATGTGATTAAATCACTACTTGAAGCCATGTACATTGCTCCAATTAACGCTGTAATAAACAATGTGTAGTACTCTGAGCGCTCTGCAATCGATTTATCTCCTAGTGCAAGTAATAAAACTAGGATTGCTCCGATTAATAAAATTAGTTTAAATAAAAACCCAAACGAATCAAATTTAAACGATCCCGCTAATAGACTTATTGGTTTATGTGAATAAAGTGTGATTAACCATACAAGCGATCCAACTACACTTAACAAGCCAACCCAGCCGACTATTTTACGACTAGCATTTTTAGGTAATAAGAGTTCAAGAGTTAATAGAAGAAGCGCAGCAGCTACTAGAATAATCTCAGGACCCATTGTTCCCCATTGAAATTCAGATAATGCTTTCCATGTCATCTTCTATACACCTCTAATCCCTTGAATGATAAAATCCACTGATGACACAATCATATTATTTACGAAAGCTGGGTATACACCAAGCAGGACAATCGCAAATACTAAAATAACTGAAGCAATTGCTTCGCGTTTTGACAAATCAGTGAATGATGAAATAAATTCACTATTTTTACCGAAGCTTAATTGTAAAATTGCTCTTAAAATATAAGCTGCAGTTAAGATGAT
Source organism: Bacillus sp. AFS053548 (assembly GCF_002575105.1). Taxonomy (NCBI): domain Bacteria; kingdom Bacillati; phylum Bacillota; class Bacilli; order Caryophanales; family Bacillaceae; genus Bacillus; species Bacillus sp. AFS053548. The sequence goes on from NZ_NUHI01000005.1 coordinate 190,183, forward strand.
TCCTAACGTACCTACAGTTGCAATTGCTTTATGAGATTGGAAAAGCCCAACAAATGATAGCCATTCTCCTACGAACCCTGATAGACCTGGTAAACCTAACGATGCCATACCGCCAAAAAGTAATAAGCCGGCAAGTCTTGGAGCTGATTTTGAAAGACCAGAAATACGGTCAAAACTAGTAGTATCACCTCGGTTTTCTAACATGCCAACTATTAAAAATAGAAGTGCTGCAATTAAACCATGAGATACTGATTGTAGAATTGCTCCTTGAATTCCAGCGCTATTCATTGCTGCTAATCCAATAATAACAATCCCCATGTGTGAGAAACTTGAATATGCCAATACAGAGCGTAATTCCTTTTGAATTAAAGCAATATAAGCTCCGTAAAGTAAATTAATTACACCAATAATCGCAAGAGCTACCGACATTTTTTCAAATTGCTCTGGGAAAACCCCTAAAGCAAAACGAATTAAACCGTAAGTTCCAATTTTTAGTAGGATACCAGCGTGAATGATTACTACAGCAGGATTTGCTTGAGTATGAACATTCACCATCCATCGATGGAACGGGAATAATGGTAGTTTGATTGCAAATGCAATTAATAAACAAATTAATAGAACCATTTTTAAATGCTCTGATATTGGACTAACTGTTTGTTGTCCCGTTGGAATGATGTTTGCTAAAATTTCATAATTTGTTGTGCCTGTGCGAGCAAATAGGACAGCAATAACAAATAATAAGAATGCAGATCCTAATCCGTTATAAATTAAGAATTGGTACCCAGCACGTTCACTATCAAATCGGCCCCATTTACCAATTAAGAAGAACATTGGAATTAGCGTTAATTCAAAGAATAAGAAGAATAAAACTAAGTTCTGAGCTGCAAATACACCAAACATACCTACTTGTAAAATAAATAGTAGTTGATAGAAGCCTTTTGAACCTTTATTAATAGAGTAACCTGCTATTACAGCGATTAATGAGATAATACCAGTAAGTAAAATCATCACTAATGAAAGACCGTCTACTCCAAGCTCAAACTTAACTTGAAACAATCTAGTTGATCCAGCGAAAAACTTTCCAAATGAAAACCAATCATATGAAATATTCCAATCTTTTAAGCTAGAGTGGTTTTGACCTGCTATATAAGCAAGTATAGTAACTGCAAATGATAAAACTGAAGTCAATAATGCCCAAAGCTTATAAGAATTCTTTGGAGCAAAAGAAACTAGTAATAATCCCAATAAAGGTGAGAAAACAACCCATAATAAGAAATGAGACATCATAAGTTGTACCCCCCTGTCACAACGATTGCTAATAAGATTAGTGCAAGACCAAGTAATGTGATAAATCCATATGTTTGGACTTGACCACTTTGCAGCCTTGAACCAATTCCACCGATACTACTTACAATTCCTTTTACTAGAACTGCAATCCCTTCAATTACAAAACGCTCAATAGCAAACATTACATGTCCGATTGCAAACATACCTTTTACGATTGAACCGTTATATAATTCGTCAATATAATATTTATTAAGAAGAATTTCATAGAATAATCCATTTTCTTCTTGTTTAGTTTGCTTCACTTTTCTTCCATACATATTGTAAGCAAGCGTAATACCAGCTAAAGAAACAAGCGTTGCTACGATCATAATCCAAACCGGCTCATGACTATGCTCAGCAATTGTAAATGGAGCTCCATCTAATAAAAACTCATTTAAGTGACGACCAAAGAAAGGTGTATTAATATAACCTGCAAATATCGCAAGGATCCCTAATAGTGACATTGGAAGAACCATTGACATCGGTGACTCGTGCGCACCTTTTGTCTTTTCTTCTCCAGTGAAAACTAAGAAAAATAATCGGAACATATAGAATGAAGTAAAGAATGCCGCTGTTAAAGCAACTACAAATAAAACGTAATTTCCATTTTCCCAAGTTGCAGCTAAAATCTCATCCTTACTAAAGAAACCAGATAGTAATGGTACACCTGTAATAGCTAATGTACCAATTAAGAATAGTGTAGATGTCCATTTCATTTTCTGACGTAATCCACCCATTTTAAAGATGTCTTGAGTGTGTACGGCATGAATAACACTACCGGCAGCTAGGAATAACAATGCTTTAAAAAACGCATGAGTTGTTAAGTGGAAAATACTTGCTGTATAACCACCTACACCTAATGCAAGCATCATATAACCCAACTGACTGACTGTAGAGTATGCTAGTACTCGCTTAATATCTCTTTGTACAAGACCAATACTCGCTGCAAAAATCGCTGTAAATCCTCCGACAATCGCAACTACCGTTAAAGCAGTTCCACTAGCAATAAAGATCGGATAAGTCGTTGCTACTAAGTAAACACCGGCAGCTACCATTGTTGCTGCGTGAATTAATGCAGAAACAGGTGTTGGACCTTCCATCGCATCAGGAAGCCATGTATGAAGTGGGAACTGACCTGATTTACCCATTGCTCCTACGAAAATCAAGATCGCAATAAGTGTTAACATACCAGAACTCACTTGCCCACCTTGGATTACATTGAAAATTTGATCGAAATCAAAGCTCTTTGTTTTCCAAAATAAAAGTACCATCCCGATAAATAAACCAACGTCCCCTATTCTAGTCATAATGAACGCTTTTTTAGCCGCTGCTTTTGCTTCCTCTTTATAAAAGTAGAAACCAACAAGTAAAAACGAACCTAAACCTACTAACTCCCAGAATACATAAAGTTGTAGAATGCTAGGTGAAATGACAAGTGCTAACATCGCAAATGTAAATAAGCCTAAGTATGCGAAGAACACTGTAATTCGGTCATCCTCTTCCATATATGCTGTTGAATAAATATGTACTAATGTACTAACAAACGTAACGATTACTAGCATTAACGAATTTAGTGCATTTACTACGTATCCAACGTGAATATCGATATTTCCAATTGTTAACCAAGTATATAGTTTCTGCACTGTATCCCCTTGTAGACGGTCAAATAAGACGAACAAGGAGATGATGAATGAGATTCCTGTTAAAGTTGCTCCTAAAATCCCACTACCTTTCTTTCCTTTTGTACCTGCTAATATTAGGATTAGAAAGGAAATTAGCGGAAGTACCGGAACAAGCCAAGCATACTGCATCATCAAATTCCACCTCCTATTTATCTTTTCAATGAATCAGCTTCATCGATATTGACTGTCTGACGATGACGATACCATGCAATTAAAATTGCCACGCCCACTGCAGCTTCAGCAGCTGCTACTGAAATCGTAAATAATGAAAAAATTTGTCCTGTTAATGACGGTGCTACACCAAGCTTACTAAATGCAACTAAATTAATATTCGCGGCATTTAACATTAACTCGATACAAATTAACACGATTACTGTGTTTCGTTTTGTTAATGCACCATATAATCCGATACAAAATAAAATTAGCGCTAAAAGAAGATAAGCATTAATTGGAACTGAACTCATTCCTTCGTACCCTCCTCTTTTGAATCATCTGATTTTGCTAAAATGATCGCACCTACTAAAGCAATTAGTAATAAAACAGACATTACTTCAAATGGAACGATATGATTTGTAAATAATTGTAATCCAATATTTTTCGTATTATTTGTTGCTAAATCAACATCTGAAGCGTCGATTGAAAGTCCGTTTACACCTAAAAACATAACGACTCCAAATGCAACAATACCGATTAACGCCGCAATATTTCTCCAATTTCTTTTTGGTTTTTCACTTTCAATATCATGTTTCGTTAACATGATTCCAAAAATCATTAAGATTGTTACTGCACCTGAGTAAATAAGAATTTGAACAACAGCTACAAATTCAGCTGATAGAAGGACATAAATCCCTGCAATACTTATGAATGTTAATACAAGTGAAAGCATCATATGCATAACTTTCGTTGAGTTTAACATCATTACGCCACCTAAAATGGCTGATAAAGAAAGAAGAAAGAAAGCAACTACAAAACCACTCATGCTTTATTCTCCTTTCGAATGTTTTGATCGTTTTCATCAAGCCATTGAAGGTCTTTAAATAATTCATCACGTGAATATTCAGCAAGTTCAAAGTTATTTGTCATAATAATCGCTTCTGTTGGACAAACTTCTGTACATAAATCACATAGAATACAAATTTCGAAATTTATATCGTATGTGTCGATAATTTTACCTTTTTTTGTAGGATCAGGATGTTTTTTACCAGTTAATGTAATGCAGTCTGTTGGACAGATTGCTGAACATTGATTACAAACAATACATTTTTCTGGATAAAACTTTTGAATTCCACGAAAACGATCTGGTAACGGAATCGGCTGATTTGGATAATCATACGTCACTTTCTCGCGCGTTAAATTTTGAAGAGTATATTTTAAACCTTTTACTAACCCAATCATGACTCACACCCCTTTAGATTGGTCTATTTGTTTAGAAGAACAAGCTTTTTACTAATGCAGTTATTAAAACATTAGCTAATGAAACTGGTAATAATACCTTCCAACCAAACTCCATTAATTGGTCAGCACGTAAACGTGGGAACGTTACACGGAACCAAATTAATAAATATAAAATTACACTAAATTTTAAAGAGAACCATACAGCTCCAGGAATAAAGTCTAGACCCGCAATTGGTTTCCATCCGCCTAAAAATAGAATCGTAATTAACGAACACATTGCAAAAAAGTAAACATACTCTGAAAGCATAAAGAATGCCCAACGGAATCCTGAAAACTCTGTATGATAACCTGCTACAAGTTCTGACTCAGCCTCTGGTAAGTCAAAAGGTGTACGGTTTAATTCAGCTACAGCTGCAATTAAGAAAACGATAAATGCAATCGGCTGAGTTACAATGAACCACACATTCTCCTGTGCATTAACAATATCATTTAAATTTAAGCTTCCAGTTAATAAAATAACACCTAATACACTCATAACTAACGGAATTTCATATGAAATCATCTGTGCTGCTGCACGCATACCACCAATAAGTGAGTATTTGTTATTTGAAGCCCAACCGGCTGTAACAACACCAACTGTTGTTAATCCTGAAACAGCAATATAGTAAAGTAATCCAACACCTATATCAGCAAACTGTAAGTTCTCTGTGAAAGGCAGAGTTGCTAATACCATAAACGCTGGTGCAAATGCGATGATCGGTGCAAGTATAAATAATGGTTTATCTGCTGCTTTTGGAATTGTATCTTCTTTTAAAAGTAGTTTTAATACGTCAGCAACAGTTTGAAGTAAACCATAACGTCCACCAACTTGGTTAGGTCCAATACGCCCTTGCATGAAACCCATTACTTTACGTTCTGAAAGGATTCCAAATGTTACGAAGCCTAAAACTACAAATAGAAAAATAACGCCTAAGCCTAAATAGATGAGAAAATTTATCCAAGACGGTGTACTTTGTAGAAGATTTTCTATCATTATCCGTCTACCTCCCCAAGTACAATATCAATACCACCTAAAATAGTAATTAAGTTTGCGATGTTTTCACCTTTTAGTAGCTTTGGAAGAATTTGCAGGTTATAAAAAGATGGTCGTCTAAACTTCAAACGATACGGCTCTTTTTTTCCATCACTTGCAATATAGCAACCGATTTCTCCACGCGGTGACTCGATTCTAACATATCCTTCACCTTTAGGAGCCTTGATGATTTTAGGAACTTTTGCTAAAATATCACCTTCAGCAGGGAATTGTTCAACAGCTTGTTCTAAAATCTTTAATGACTCTTCAATTTCTAGCATTCTGCACATATATCGATCCCATGCATCGCCAACTGTTCCCACCGGTACATCGAAATCAAAGCGATCGTAAATAGAATATGGAGCATCTTTTCGTAGATCATATTTAACACCAGTACAACGAAGATTTGCACCACTTAATGAAAAATTAATTGCATCTTCTTGTGAATATGCACCAATACCTTTTACACGATTAATAAAGATTTCATTACCAGAAACTAAATCGTGATAACCTTTTAATTGCTCTCTCATATAAGGAATAAATTCTTTTACTTTTTCAATCCAACCTTCAGGAGCATCCCACTTAACCCCACCAACACGCATGTAGTTAAAAGTCAATCTCGCTCCACAAAGTTCGTTTAATAGATTGATAATCATTTCACGTTCACGGAAAGCATAAAGGAATGGACTCACTGCCCCAATATCTAGAAGGTTTGTACCCCACCAAACTAAGTGACTAGCAACGCGCCCCAATTCCATTGCAATAACGCGTAAATATTCTGCGCGATCTGGAACTTTAATATCCATCATTGTTTCAACAGCATGGCAGATAACATAGTTATTTGTCATTGCTGATAGATAATCCATACGGTCTGTATATGGAATAATCTGTGTATATTGAAGATTTTCAGCAATTTTCTCTGTACCACGGTGTAGATAACCGATGACAGGTGTCGCTTCTTTAATGATCTCTCCATCAATCTTTAACACAAGACGAAATACACCGTGTGTACTTGGATGCTGAGGTCCGACATTTAATAGCATTTCTTCCGTACGAATCATGGCTTATCCTACACCCCCTCGTCAAATTGAACGTAATCTTTTCTTAGTGGATAGCCAACCCAATTGTCTGGCAGTAGTATACGCTCCAATTTTGGATGTCCTTCAAACTGAATACCAAGTAAGTCGTATGTCTCACGCTCTGGCCAGTTTGCACCTTCCCATATTGGAGTAATACTATCAACAATAGGTTGTTCACGGTCTGCTCTTACTTTTAAAGCGATTCCATGTTTACGTTTATATGAATATATGTAAGAGTAAACTTCCATGTACTCAACAAAATCAGTTCCATGTAATCCAGATAAATAAGTAAATTGTAGCTGTTCATTAATTTTCAAGAACTGTGCGACTTTAAAGTAAGCATCCCTTTTAATTGTAAAAGTTGGATCATGTTTAGATAGCGTATTAATAGTTGCTTCCTCAATAACATCCGCTCCAAATTCTTTTTCAATTAATGCCTTTACTTCATCTAACAATGGTTGATTATGAGAAGGTTTCACTTCTTCAACCGGAGCCTCTTTACCACCATCTGTTTTACCTTTTGCTTTTGCGGCTGCCGCTGCTTTTGCCTTCGCAACTGCAATTGCCTTCGCTTTTGCTTTTGCCGCTTCATCGTCCGAACCAGCAGTTGCAGTGTCTTCTCCACCCGCTGCTTTTTGTTTTGCCAATGCCGCTGCCTTTGCTTTTGCTGCCGCTACTGCTTTTGCCTTCGCTGCTGCAATTGCTTTCGCCTTTTCATCATCTGCACCATCTGCCGGAGCATCTCCACCTTCTGCTGCTTTTTGCTTAGCTAATGCCGCTGCCTTTGCTTTTGCTGCCGCTACTGCTTTTGCCTTCGCCGCTGCTAAGGCCTTTGCCTTATCATCATCAGAAGTCGCCTCTTGCTCTTCTGCTTGAGACTGTTCGCCTGATTCCGCTGCTTTTTGTTTCGCAATTGCTGCTGCCTTTGCTTTTGCTGCTGCTACTGCTTTTGCCTTCGCCGCTGCTAGAGCCTTTGCCTTATCATCATCAGAAGTCACCTCTGACTCTTCTGCTTGAGTCTGTTCGCTTGCTTCTGCTGCTTTTTGTTTTGCGATTGCTGCCGCCTTTGCCTTCGCCGCTGCTACTGCTTTTGCTTTCGCTAGTGCAAGTGCTTTCGCTTTTTCATCTTCTGAAGCTTGTTCCTCTTGTTTAACTTCATTTTCAACAGTAGGCTCCTCAACTACAGGAACTTCTTCTTTTTGAACTTCTGTATTTTTTGCAGCTTCCTTTTCTGCCTTCAACTGTTCCATTTTACGTCGAGCCGCTTCTTTAGCCCTCTCAGCTGCTTCTTTCTTTAACTGTTCTTTTGACTTATCTTCACTCACTTATTCGTCACCTGCTTTCCGGTTTTAGCTTCGTAACGAATCTTCTCTTTCAATTTGTTAATACCATAAATTAATGCTGCTGGATTCGGAGGGCATCCAGGGATATACACGTCCACAGGAACAATTTGATCCACTCCTTTAACAACTGCATACGAGTTAACATATGGTCCACCAGCAGTGGCACATGAGCCCATCGCAATTACCCATTTTGGTTCAGGCATTTGATCGTAAAGGCGTTTAACAATTGGAGCCATCTTTTTCGTAACAGTCCCAGAAACAATCATACAGTCAGATTGACGAGGAGAAGTACGGAAAAATGATCCAAATCGGTCTAAGTCATAATGAGATGAACCTACACCCATCATTTCGATTGCACAACAAGCTAACCCGAATGTTAATGGCCACAACGAGTTACTTCTTGCCCATGCCTTCACTTCTTCCAAAGTCGTGAAAAAAATATTCTTTTGGAGTTCTTCCATTTCAGCAACAGAAATTCCATCTAACTTCATAACCATTTCAACACCTTCTTCTTCCAAGCATAAATAAGTCCAAGTAATAGCATAAGAATAAAAATAATCATCTCTACAAAAGCAAAAAGCCCTAATTGATCATATGCAACCGCCCACGGATATAAGAAAACAGTTTCAACATCAAAAATAACGAATAATAGTGCAAAAATGTAATATCCAGCGTGGAAACGAACCTTCGCATCATGAAATGGTTCAATACCACTTTCATAGGTCGTTGCTTTTGCTTCAGTTGGTACATTCGGTCTTAAAATTTTACCAATTACCGAGAGTGCGACAACTGGAAGCGCAATTCCTATAACTAGAAACACAACTACGATCACATAATTATTTAAATAAGTATTCACGAAACTTGTCCCTCCTCTAACTACAGAGCTCTACATTATATACTTATTATAAATATAATGTATTTTTCATTAATTTTTACTATTCAGTTTTGTAATCGTATCCATTATAACAAATGTGACAAAAACGTGTCGATATTTATTGCCATTAATCTGAAAATTGAATGATATAGTTGGAAAATAAATTCCATTATTCTTTATTTATCTTATATGTATGTCGTTCTAATAAATTTCTAATATTTCAATTGTCATTACCAGTTACTAAAATTGTATATCAGTATAAGAGTTATCCACAAATCCACAGAAAGTTATTCACAATTTCCACAAATTAAAAAATAGTGATAATTGTCGAAAAAAAAACCAGTTCAAAACATGAACTGGCCTTTTTTTAAGATGCAATCGTTTCTGAAGACTGCTGCTTATTTTGATTTTTAGATTTTGATTTAGGTTGTGCAATCTTTCTGCTCTTTGTACTTCCCATAAAGAATGAAAGCACTAATGCAATACCTGATAATACAGTTGCAAAAATAAATGCATCATTAATCCCATTAATAGATGCTAATTTCGACGCCTGACTATAAAGCGTTGTAACTGCTAAAGCTCCACCTTGAGAAGGGGTTACTCCAGCTGCGCCAGCTAACTGTGCGCCTGTTTGATGAACCCAATCCATAATGAAAGAATTCGTTGAAGTCACTTCATTTGAAAAGTCAGCTAAATGATTTGTCGTTTGAGTCGTCATAATTGTAACGAGGACTGCTGTACCTACCGAACCTGCAACTTGTCGTAGTGTATTTTGAGTTGCAGTACCATGCGAAATCATCTTAAGTGGTAACTTATTTAAACCAGCAGTCATAATTGGCATCATAATAAATGACATACCGAATGAACGTAAAGTATAGAAAAACATAATTTTTAAATACGGTGTATCAATAGACAATTTAGTGAACTCATAAGTTGTAAATGTCATAATAAGTAAACCAAAAATGGCTAAAGGACGGATACCATACTTATCGAATAACTTACCTGTAAGTGGTCCAAGAGCACCCATTATCAATGAACCAGGAAGTAATAATAATCCTGCTCTAATTGGTGTAAACCCACGAATGTTTTGTAGATAAAGAGGTAGTAAAATCATCCCTCCGTATAAAGCAGTCGTAACGATTAAGTTAATTAATAATGTGTAAGTAAACGAAAAAGATTTAAATACTTTTAAATTTATTAATGGTTGTTTAGCAGTTAATTCTCTCCACACAAATAAACCTAAACTGATACAAGCAATTACTAAAGAAAGAACTACTTCAGTACTACCCCAACCTTTATTACCAGCTTCACTGAATCCATATAATAAACTTCCGAATCCAAGTGACGAGCTTACTACTCCCCAAATATCTAAAGTTGGGAATGAACGTTTACGTGAAATATGAAACCAAGCATTAGACAAAAAGATTGAAATGACACCTAACACAGCCATTCCATAAAATAAGAAATGCCATGAATAATCTTGTACTACATACCCAGTTATTGTTGGACCAATAGCTGGTGCCAGGATCATTGCAATTCCCATTAATCCCATTGCTGCCCCACGCTTTTCAGGCGGGAAGATCGTCATAAAAATATTCATACCAAGTGGCATTAAAATACCAGCCCCGACCGCTTGAACTACACGACCTGCCATCATAACTGGGAAGTTTCCTGATAAAGCACAAATAATTGAACCGATTGTAAAGGCAATCATCGAAAAGATAAATAATTTTCGATAAGTAAATGTATCTACTAAGTAAGCACTGACAGGAATTAAAATACCATTCACTAACATAAAACCAGTAGAAAGCCATTGTGCAGTCGAAGTAGTTACATTAAAATCTGCCATTAACTTCGGTAAAGCAACATTTATTAATGTCTGATTTAAAATAGACACGAACATACCTAGTAATAGTACTGTCAAAACTTTTCCCATACTAAAGCTCTGTTTTTCACTTGACTCAGATGGATTGGTTTTCTTTTGAATTTCTTCAGTTTTTTCTATTTTATTTGGTTCTTCCGATTGGACCATTTCTTCTCTTTTATCTATTTTTAGGTCATTTTCTTTATTTCTTAATACAATTCGATTAATAATAAAGAAAACAATTAAGCAAAACCCTCCATATGCAATAATCATTCCTGTAGACATTGAAATTCCTCCTTACTTATGGATACGAACAGAAGCATTCATTCCTGGAACAATTTCAAATGACTTATTATGATCTAAAGCAATTCTTACAGGTACAACCTGTTCAACTTTCGTATAGTTTGCATTAGAGTTTCCAGAAGGTAATAAACTAAATGTATTTGCAGTTGTTAATCCAACAAATTCCACAGTACCTGTTAAAGTAGTATCTGGATATGCGTCAACATACACATCAACTTCTTGACCTTTTTTCACATCTTCTACTTCAGTTTCTTTAATATTTGCAGTAACCCAAAGATTATCTAAATTATATGCATAACCAAGAGTTGAACCTGTTCCAACTAATTGATCTTTAATTGCATTTGCTTGAACAATCGTAGCATTTGTTGGTACTGAAACTGATACTTCATGTGCAGTATCTCCAGCTGCTTGAGGTGCAGCTAAAACTTTACCGATTGATTCATTTGGTGAAAATGTTTTTCCGAATGTACCTGACCATGACTCAAGCTTACCAGCAGCAGGAGATGAAATAACAATTTGTTGCCCATCTATTTTTGCATTATCAGTTTTTATATAATTTGTTGATTGATCATAATAGTAATAACCAGCAAATCCACCAGCAACTAATATGATTAAAGTAATTATGTTAACAAACACCATTTTCTTCATGTTCCCCATAAATAAAATTCCTCCTAATTTTTTAATCGTTTCTCTATATAGGTAACAAAAATAAAGCAACACATTGTCGTTTTACTTCTCATAGTTTTTAATTATAATTGATTTATAAACGTACTCAACCGTTAATAATTTAAAATTTGTTGTTTAAGCAACACTACTAATAATGATTGTTTACTTTCTTAAAGTTATTTAATAAATAAAGGAGTTTTAAAATGAGCATAAAAAATAATCTCGACCCTCGTGTCATTCGAACTAGACAACTTTTACAAGATGCATTAATTACGCTATTATCAGATAAAGAATTCGAAGCGATCAGTGTACAAGACATAACTAAAAAAGCAAATGTCAACAGAGCAACTTTTTACAGCCACTACGAAGACAAATACCAAATGGTCCGCCAAATAGTTAGAGAAAAACTAGTTGATTTGGACAGCGCCATGAAGAATGTAGATTTTAGTATGTATGACGGAAACCCCAACTCACTAGATGAAATGGCCTTACAATCCTACTTCCACCTATTCGAACATATCGAAAAAAACAGTTACTTCTACAAAGTCCTACTAAAGCGACAAGGACCAAATATTTTTAGAAGAAGACTTTACGAAGTATTATATACAACGTTCGAAAAAGGCATTGCATTCATACAACCAAAAAAGAATATATATCTTGTCCCAGGTGACCTACTAGTAAGTTATATATCAGGCGCAACTCTCAGCGTAATTTCATTTTGGGTTGAAAATGACATGCCATACACAAAAAAACACATGGCAGAATACCTTTTAAAAATCTCAAGAAATGGTGTTTTAACAACAGCGGGATTGGAATTAAACTAAAAAGAGGATTGCTGTGACAACTCGTCTAAATAGTGAGTTTTATCTTTTTTTGTTCCTGATGATGGTAGATTTAGTTTGCGAAGGAGTCTTGAAGCGTTGTAGATAGAGGGTACATGGAGAAAGTCTCTAACTTGTTTATTATTTATCGAGTTTCCAATTAACAAAAAATAATCAACTAAAGCACTAATATGTGCTACTTTTGAAACATATAAGCAATTCTTGCAAATCCAATTCCCTTTATCTCGTACCATTGAAAACTGATGACAATTAATGCAAATTACACCAGTTAGTACCTCATTGTTACCGATATTGTACTTATCTAATATATTTTGATCTAAAAGCTGGTGTTGCTTTATTAACAGTTTAGCTAATCTCCTTATTTCTTTCTGTGTATAAAAATCGGTTTTTAATTTCAATTCTAGCTCCTCAACTTTTTTGTAAAGTAACTCAGAATGAAAAACTTTTTTGCAATCTCACTTTGATTTGATGAAGCTTTTATTATTGTTTTTGGACTACTTACAACCACATAGGGTATGACACTTAAATTTATAAAATTATGTTTTCGTAGCCACTGTGTAAGTTGTCTTTTTTGCCTATCAACGTGAACAATGGGGTTTGTAAATGACCCTTCTTTCCCATCAATTGATCGAATAAGTTGATTAAAATTTTGATCAAAATACAAAGTACCAATTAAATTCTTTACCTCAATAATGATTAGTACTCGTGGGGTTATTATAATCGTATCGATTTGAAAAAAGTGCTTAAAATCATCTACTAACCTTACATCATGCAAAATGAAACTACGCTCTTTTGGAAAAAAACTAAGATGATAATCTAAAGACTTTTCACCTTGATAACCTGCTTTGTACTTGAATAGATCCTCCTCAATTCTTGCCCATTGGGGATGATCACTAGGTAATCTCCTTAATAAAGCCTCCAATTTTTTAATAACCAACGGAACTGTTCGTTCTTTTAATATCATCAAAAAGTCACCTCACTTAGATTTCTTTTTATATTCAAGATTTTTTGTACAGATACCTTCTAATACAAACTATAAAAATTGAGTCGATAACCGTCTTTATTTCTGTAATTTAATTAAATTTGGTCTAATACTAAACTATTTTTTGATGAAACTGACAAAATTTAATTAAAGTTGATCATAAATTCGATATTTTATTAAGATGTGCCTGTTTTATTTGCACTTTTCGTAGATTTAATTGAAGTTATCTCAAATTTAATTGTAGTTTTGCAAAATTTAATTGCAGTAACTAGATTATATTTGCACTTTAATTAATTTAATTTGCAGTTTTACAATTTTTAATTGCAGTTTCTTCGATTTTATTTGCACCTATCAGTTTATTTGCTACTATTTTAAATTTTTTTGCACGCTCAACTTGTTTATTTGCACTTTCATAACTTCTTATTGCACCTACCCCAATTATAATTCCATCTATTATTTTACTAACCCCCCCCACTTAACCAAACAAAAAAAGAGCCCCACAAGGGCTCTTTTTTAATTACTTATATTGTGCTACGTTTAAACGGTTCATTGCTTTGTGTAAAGCAAGTTCTGCACGTTTGATATCTGTGTCAGGGCGTCTTTCTTGTAGACGTTTTTCTGCACGTTTTTTTGCTTCTACTGCACGCTCAACGTCGATTTCAGTTGATGCTTCAGCAGATTGAGCCAATATTGTAACGGCTTCAGGTCGAATTTCAATGAATCCGCCACTAACTGCAACGTAATCTGTTCCAGCTGGTGATTTAATTTTAACAGGTGCTGTTGCTAACGGTGCCACAGTTGAAATGTGTCCAGGTAAAATACCTAGCTCACCGCTAGTTGCTTTCGTGCTAACGAATTCTGTTTCGCCTTCATAAGCCGGTCCATTAGGAGTGACGATACTGACTTTCATTGTCTTCATAGTGAACTCCTCCTGTCTAGCTTCGTGAGCTAATCAAGTTCATTCAAATAGAATGATGAACAAGCCTTTCGATTAGACAATTATTATACTAATGTTTTTGCTTTTTCTACTACTTCTTCAATGCGTCCAACTAAACGGAATGCATCTTCAGGAAGAGTATCATATTTACCTTCTAAGATCTCTTTGAATCCACTAACAGTTTCTTTAACTGGTACGTAAGAACCTTTTTGTCCTGTGAATTGCTCCGCAACGTGGAAGTTTTGAGATAAGAAGAATTGAATACGACGAGCACGAGCTACGACTAATTTATCTTCTTCTGATAACTCATCCATACCTAAGATTGCGATGATATCTTGAAGTTCTCTATAACGTTGTAAAGTTGATTGTACTTGACGAGCTACTTCATAGTGCTCTTCACCAACGATTTCAGGGTTTAATGCACGAGATGTAGATGCTAATGGATCTACCGCTGGATAAATACCCATCTCAGATAAACGACGCTCTAAGTTTGTTGTTGCATCTAAGTGAGCGAACGCTGTAGCTGGTGCTGGATCCGTATAGTCATCGGCAGGAACGTAAATCGCTTGAATCGAAGTTACAGAACCTTTGTTTGTTGAAGTGATACGCTCTTGTAATTGACCCATTTCAGTAGCAAGAGTTGGTTGGTAACCTACCGCAGAAGGCATACGACCTAATAGGGCAGAAACCTCAGAACCTGCTTGAGTGAAACGGAAGATGTTATCGATGAAGAATAACACGTCTTGTCCTTGCTCATCACGGAAATATTCAGCCATTGTTAAACCAGTTAAGGCAACACGTTGACGTGCACCAGGTGGTTCGTTCATTTGTCCGAATACCATCGCTGTTTTCTTGATAACGCCAGAGTCGCTCATTTCGTGGTATAAGTCGTTACCTTCACGAGTACGCTCACCTACACCAGCGAATACTGAGATACCGCCGTGCTCTTGTGCGATGTTGTTAATTAATTCTTGAATTAATACAGTTTTACCTACACCCGCACCACCGAATAGACCGATTTTACCACCTTTGATGTAAGGAGCTAATAAGTCTACTACTTTGATACCAGTTTCAAGGATTTCTACTTTTGTAGTTAATTCTTCAAATTTAGGTGCTTGACGGTGAATTGGGTCACGACGTACGTCTTCTCCAAGTTCTTCGTCTAAGTCAATGTTGTCACCTAACACATTGAATACGCGTCCTAATGTAGCGTCACCAACTGGAACCGAAATTGGTTTACCTGTGTTAACTGCTTCCATTCCACGTACTAATCCATCAGTTGAAGCCATTGCAACTGTACGAACAGTATCGTCACCTAAGTGAAGAGCAACTTCTAATGTTAAATCAATGTTTACTTCGTTTGCGTCGCCCGCTTCTTTACGAACACGTAACGCATTATATATTTGTGGTAATTGGCCGTTTTCGAACTTTACGTCTACTACTGGTCCTAATACCTGAGTAATAATACCATTGCTCATCGCTTTTCCTCCTAGCATTGTTTCATTAAAAGCCGATCAATTTATATAGCCGTTGTAAGCAAATTAGCCTAGTGCTGCTGCTCCGCCGACGATTTCAGTAATTTCTTGTGTAATTGCTGCTTGACGCGCACGGTTATAGTGAAGAGTAAGCTTACTAATAACTTCTTTCGCATTATCAGTTGCACTTTTCATCGCTGTCATACGTGAAGCGTGTTCACTAGCTTTACTGTCTAATAATGCACCAAAGATTAAGCTTTCTGCATATTGTGGCAGTAAAACTTCTAAGATTTCATCATCAGATGGTTCAAATTCGTAATTAGTTGTTGCCTTACCTGTGTCAATATCTGTTAAAGGTAATAGCTTTTTCTCAGTAACCTCTTGAGAAATCTTACTTACGAAATGATTGTATGATAAGTAAAGCTCATCAAAAATGCCGTCAGTGTACATTTGAACTGTACGATTAGCAAATTTTTGAATATCATCGAATGAAGGTTGATCTGGAAGCCCAAGAACCTCTTCAACGATTGGGTAACCTAAACGCTTAAAGTAGTCACGTCCAACTCGACCTAGTACAATAATTGCAAATTCATCATTCGATTTATGACGCTCTTTAATTGTATTAGTTACCGCACGTAATACGTTACTATTAAATGCACCAGCTAAACCACGGTCAGAAGTGATGACAATGTAACCAGTCTTTTTAACTGGACGAGTTACTAGCATTGGATGTCTACTGTTTACACCTTTTGCCACGCTACCAACTACCTCTTGCATTTTTTCCATATAAGGAACGAATTGCTTAGAGTTTTGCTCAGCACGGTTTAATTTCGCAGCAGAAACCATCTCCATCGCTTTTGTGATTTGGCTTGTCTTTTTTGTTGAATTAATTTTTGTTTTTATATCGCGTAATGATGCCACAGGTTTTCACCACCTTTTGGTAAACAGTTAAATGAAGGACGAGCTAGAGCCCGATCCTTCAAATCCAGATATTTAAATCGCCTTCTTATTTAGAAGCAATAAAGTTCTTTTTAAAGCTTGTGATTGCAGCGTCAAGGTCAGCTTCGTTTGGTAATTTACCAGTATCACGAATAGCATCTAAAAGACCTTTTGCATTAACGTCCATCCAAGCTAACATTTCTTCTTCAAAACGAGTAATGTCTTCAACTGCTACGCTGTCTAAGTGACCACGTGTTAACGCATATAAAGATGTTACTTGTTTTTCTACTTTTAATGGTTTGTGTAAACCTTGTTTAAGGATTTCAACTGTACGAGCACCACGGTTAAGTTTAGCTTGAGTTGCTTTATCTAAGTCTGAACCGAACGCAGCAAATGCTTCAAGCTCACGGAAAGACGCTAAGTCAAGACGTAGCGTACCTGCTACTGATTTCATCGCCTTAGTTTGCGCTGAACCACCAACACGTGATACAGAAAGACCTGCATTGATCGCTGGACGAACGCCAGAGAAGAATAAGTCAGACTGTAAGAAGATTTGTCCGTCAGTAATTGAGATTACGTTTGTTGGAATATAAGCTGAGATATCACCAGCTTGTGTTTCGATGAATGGTAATGCAGTTAATGAACCGCCACCCAACTCATCATTTAACTTAGCTGCACGCTCTAATAAGCGAGAGTGTAAGTAGAATACATCCCCTGGATATGCTTCACGACCTGGAGGACGTTTTAATAGTAATGAAAGCTCACGGTAAGCTACCGCTTGTTTTGATAAATCATCGTATACTACTAATACGTGTTTACCATTGTACATAAACTCTTCACCCATTGTTACACCAGCGAAAGGAGCTAAGTATAACATTGGAGCTGGAGATGAAGCTGGAGCTGTTACAACGATTGTGTAATCTAAAGCGCCATGCTTACGTAATGTTTCAACAAGTCCACGAACTGTAGATTCTTTTTGACCGATTGCAACATAGATACAGATCATGTTTTGGTCAGCTTGGTTAAGAATTGTATCGATAGCAACAGCTGTTTTACCAGTTTGACGGTCACCGATGATTAACTCACGTTGTCCACGTCCGATTGGTACAAGAGCGTCGATCGCTTTGATACCTGTTTGTAATGGCTCATGTACTGATTTACGTGCCATTACGCCTGGAGCAGCGTTTTCAATTGGACGAGATTTTGTTGTTTCGATTGGGCCTAAACCATCAACTGGTTGACCTAATGAGTTTACTACACGTCCTACTAATGCTTCACCAACTGGAACTTGCATGATGCGTCCAGTACGACGAACTTCGTCGCCTTCTTTAATGCCTGTGTAAGGTCCTAAGATGATAATACCTACATTGTTTTCTTCTAAGTTTTGTGCTAGTCCCATAACGCCGTTAGAGAACTCAACTAGCTCTCCAGACATACATTGGTCAAGACCATGAGCACGAGCGATACCGTCACCAACTTGGATAACTGTACCAACATCACTAACTTCTATTTCAGTTTGGTAATTTTCGATTTGCTTTTTAATCAGCGCACTGATTTCTTCAGCTTTGATGCTCATGCATTTCACCCCTATCTACAAACTATTTTGCGATTAATTCACGTTCAATTCGAACAAGTTTATTTTTTAAACTGCCGTCAAAAATACGGTTTCCAACACGAACTTTATAACCACCGATTAAAGATGGGTCAATTTCGTTTTTCAAACGTATTGAGTTTTTACCTAATTTAGAAGCGAATAACGCTCCAATTTTATCTAGTTCTTCAGAAGACATTGCCGTCACAGAGTAAACTGTTGCATCTGCAATATTACGAGTTTCATTCGCAATTTTTACATATTCAGTTACTAAGTTAGAAATAGTGCTCATTCGTCCACGATCAACTAATAAGCATACTAGATTTAATACCGTTTCAGAGATTGAAGCAAACGTGTCATTTAAGACAGACTTTTTGCTTTCTTTTGTGATTCCAGGGTGTTGTAAAAACTTATTTAATTCTAAGTTTTCTACATACTCCTTTTTCACTACTTGTAAGTCATGTTCAACAGTTTCTACTAAATTTTGTTCAGTAGCTAATTCAAAAAGAGCGTTTGCGTAGCGTTTTGCAACTAATTCGTTACTCATTTAGCTTCGCCTACTTCTTTAAGATATTGATCAAAAATAGCAGATTGGTCTTCAGACTTCACTTCTTTTTCAAGTACTTTAGAAGCGATTAATACAGATAATGAAGCAACTTGTTGTTGAACTGATTGTACTGCAAGCTCTTTTTCACGAATAATTTCACGTTTAGCGCTTTCTTTCAAGTTTTCAGCTTCTGCTTTAGCTGCGGCAACGATTTCTTCACGTTGTACATCAGCTTGCTTTCTAGCTTTCTCAAGAAGCTCACGAGCTTCAGTTCGAGCAGCAACTAACTCTTGCTTTTGCTCTTCAACTAGTTTCATTGCATCAGCGTTGTTTTTCTCAGCTGAGTCTAATTGATTAGCGATGTGATCTTCACGTTGTTTCATAATTCCCATTACAGGTCCTAATGCATACTTACGTAATAAAGCAAGTAGGATTAAGAATATCACTAATTGAAACGCTACATCGCCCCAAGGTATACCATGTCCGTTTGCTTCACCGATTACGAATAATGAACCGTTTAACACAAGCCTTCACTCCCTTCGAGGGTATCATTTAATAATTTTTCTTTTTTTTATAACATAGCCTAGGACTCTTACCGACCTTAGCTTTACTTTCAAAATTCAATCTTTACAACAAAAGTGTCATAAAGGAATGGCGAAGTAAATGTGAACACAAACTTCGCCATTTTTTAACTGCTTGTATAAATCTTAAGCTTTACCAAATGCCATGAATGCGATAACTACCGCGATGATTGGAAGTGCCTCAACTAATGCAACCCCGATGAACATTAAAGTTTGAAGAGTTGAACGTAATTCTGGTTGACGAGCAACACCTTCTACTGTACGTGATACAATTAAACCGTTACCAATACCTGCACCTAGTGCACCTAAACCTATTGCGATTGCCGCTGCTATTAAAGCCATTTTAAATTTCCTCCTTCTTAATCATAAGAAATATATTTTTTTTTATAATTTTTATCTAACTACCAATTTTAATGAGCAGATTAATGCTCGTCCGCCACTTTATGTGACAAGTAAACCATTGTTAACATTACGAAGATAAACGCTTGGATTGAACCAACGAATACAGAGAATCCCTGCCATACGATCATTGGTATTGCCGCTGCAATTGTCCAAAGAACGCCTTCTCCTGCGCTTGATGCATAAGCATGTGTACCCATTGTTGCAAGTAAACCTAGTAAGATTTCCCCCGCGTAAATGTTACCGTAAAGTCGAAGACCTAGCGTTAATGTGTTTGCTAATTCCTCAATAATTTTTAATGGGAATAAGAATGGCATTGGTTGGAAGAATGTTTTACCATACGCTCCAAAACCGCGCATCTTAATACCATAATAATGTGATAAACCAACTATAAAGATTGCTAATGATAAAGTAATGACTGGGTCTGATGTAGGTGATTTCCAAACTGAGTTTCCATCGAATGAGATATCGAATGGTAGACCTAACATATTTGAAACAAATATGTACATAAGTAATGTCACACCTAGTGTAAGGAAGCGACCACCAGTTTCCCAATCCATTGTACTGTTGACAATGCCTTTAACGAAATCTATAACCCACTCTAAAAAGTTTTGCTTTCCTGATGGGCGTATTTGTAGACTTCTTGCGCATGTTACTGCGATGATAAAGACGATTACTGCAGCAATGGTAGTCATTAGAACATTTGTTAACGTAAAATCTAAACCAATAAATTTAAAACCATAAGTGCCGTGTTCCAATTTATTCACCTCTCTTCCTTGCAAAAGACGTTTGTTGTAATGCAAAATGTATCATAATGACAAGATGTCCTGTCATTAGTCCCGCAGTTAGTGCCGGTATGCTCACAAAATTTTCATACCGAAGCGCGATGACCATAGCTAGAGCCACCGCTGAAAGACAAATTACAGTACCTAAAGATCGAACTTTTTGTTGCTTTAAAACTCGGTCAAAAAAGGTATTTATCTTTCTGTGTAGAATCCATATACAATAAAAACTAGTTACTGTTCCGAGAATATAGCCTGTGAAAATTGTTTTATAGTCGGTAAATGCCCAACCTAAAACAGCTAAAGCAATGATATACAACATATCTCGTGTGAATCGTCTAAAATTATCTTTTTGCATGTAACTAGTCCCCTGGTGTAAATTGTTTTACTAATTTAAGCGTGCCGTAGATTCCAGTAAATAATCCTAACAGTAAAAAGATGATCATAAATACTGGTACTGGCCAATTAAAAAATGAATCAATCCATCTTCCTAAAAAGATGCCTATGAGAATAGAACCGACAAGCTGAGCTAGAATGGAAGACATGAGTGCCATTGCTTTAAGAGGATGTTGATTGTTGTTTTTCATACAAAATCCCTCCATGTCAATTTTCATTCTCAAAAAATTGCCAAAAGTCTTATCATGGTTAATTCTACAACAAATATCTGCTAAAATCTCTAAACATTGAAAACGTTCACAAATTGTTCACAAAACGTTCAAAAAATTTTAATAACATAGTATTTACATACAATGAAAACCCTTTTAAACATTCATGTTAAGCATACAATATGTTACAAAAATGTGTCAATTACCTAAATTAAAAAACTATTAAAAATTACTTACCAATTTTTAGTCTTCAACATAAATTTTAGCGACATTGACGTAAGATTCCGTTGCACTTTCATATTGTTTACGTTTATAAAAGATCACAAACTTATAAATTCCACTTTTAGGAAAGTCTTTTAAAACTAGTTCCTTCTTGATAATTCCCCTCTTACTATTTTCCTGTTCATCAATCACACCTAACAAACGGAATGTTTCTGATTCAAAAACAGCAATTTTGTATTCCTCAACTTTACTTGGTAAATAAAGTTCATATTTATAGCGATTTTTACCTTTTACTCTACCAAAGTGAAATCCCATTACTGAGGGAAAGTTCGGTTCTCCTTGCAGTAATAAAAACGGCATTCTTAGATTTTCATCATCATTTGTACTGAACGTAATTGCCCCATCATAAAATCCATCTCTTAATACTTTCGCATCAACTGTTGCATTAAGATTAATCTTTTTGCTAGCGTGCGCTGGAATTGTAAAAGGCTTAGGTAATACCCATTGTATTCCAGTGGCTGGCTGATTATTTATAGCTGTAACTTGTTTTGGCATATTTGATTTATTAGAAATTCTTACGACAAAATCTTTCTTTACTTGTAAATCCGTTTTTCTCGTTACTCCTAAAGATAAAGATGTCGGGAATAATGTTGTCTCAGTCTCAAGTGCTTTCTCAATATCTAATCTTCCAGCCCCTTGTTCGTACGCATGATACATCTTTTTATTATTCTTATATAATGGTGTTGCTGTATTGACTAGCACACTTTTTAAATCCTCCATACTCCAATCTGGGTGCAATTGTTTTACTAGAGCAGCTGCTCCAGCAACGTGTGGACTTGCCATACTCGTACCTTGAAGTGCTAAATACCCACCTGGAATTGTACTTTTAATTTGTACACCTGGAGCTAATAAATCTGGCTTCATTTGCCAAGTACCTGTTACCGGCCCTCTAGAGCTGAAGTCCGCTAGAATATCTACCTTCTTTTCATGTCCAGTTTTAGCTTCCACTTTATTTTTTTCAATGATTTTCTTAATCATTAAGCCTTCTTTTCTTGAAATAGTCGCAGCTGGAACAGTAAATTTACCTTTAATTTGTCCGATGAAATTTCCATCAATATTATTAAAGACAATAACAGCTTTAGCACCAGCATCTTGAGCATTTTTCACTTTATCAGTGAATGTAATTTTTCCTCTTTCAAGCAAGACAATTTTGTCTTTTACTCTTTTTAAATCACGCTTTTCTCCATACTTCTTAAATACAAATCGCCCATTTAAACCTTTACCCCATTTAGCAGATCCGATCATAGGACTAATAATTGTCTCTTTATTTTTCACATGTATAGATGGGAAAAGAACAGGTGGATAGCTCGCACCAACTGTTAAAGCCTTTGATGCAGTTGCGGGAGAACCGACAGTCCATAATCCTGGTCCAGAGTTTCCTGCAGCCGTAATTGCTAGTACACCCTTCTCTACTGCCTTATCTAACGCAATACTTGTCGGCCAGTCTGGACCGTTGACATCATTACCTAGTGATAAATTAATAATATCTACTTTATCCTTCACTGCTCGCTCAATTGCAGCCATAACCGTTTCGGATGTACCAACGCCACCTGGACCAAGAGCACGGTATGCATAGATTGTTGCCTTAGGAGCAACGCCTTTTCTTTTTCCATTAGCCGCTATTACACCAGCTACATGAGTACCATGAAATGTACTTTTTTCTTCAAGTTTAGTTTCCATTGGGTCTTTGTCTAAATCAATCGTATCGTACCCGCCACCATAATTTGATTTCAAATCAGGATGTCTGTAATCTACACCAGTATCAATTACTCCTACCTTAACGCCTTCACCAGTAATCTTTCTTCCCCTTTGATCCTTATATAATTGAGCTTCGTCCGCTCCAATAAAAGGGATGCTATCTTCTAAATGAGCTCTATAAGTTGTAACAAAATGCATATCCATTACTAACGGCATTTTAGCTAACTGTGATAACTCTTCAAGAGAACCCGATACTGAAAAACCATAGTATGTCTCAGTGTATTGTTGTCTTACGGTTACATTTGGGAAACGTTCACCAATATATTTTATGGCCTGTGTAATCATTCCATCTTTAACCGAAATTAAAGCAACTTGTTTTTGTTGTTCATGTGCATTTACATAAACATCTTTAAATGGAAATAGTAAAAAAACTAGACAAATAATTATTTTAAGAAAGTAATTTTTCATTCAATGCAGGTTCTCCTTTATATAAGATATTTTCTTTTTAGCTTTCTCACTAATCGTTCATTCATGTATAAAAAGGTAATTTTCTCTAGAACCTACAAAGTTTTCAAAATAAAAAAAAGACTAACTCTAGGTAAAGCATTAAGCTTCCCTAAAAAGTTAGTCTTTTTGTATTATCATTAATTTTTTAATTCAGGTTGGTTAAACAACTGGAATTTTTTATTTGTAACATACGCTTTAACTTCATGGATGACAAAATACAATATTGATGCTCCTAAAACTACGATCCATGCATTTGAAATTACTGTCTCCTGCCAAATCCCTAAAAGCATAAAAAATGCAGGAAGAGTAATTGTAGTCCAAGATTGTATCATTGCGACGATTCCTGTATATCGTTCTATTTTCTTACCTAATACTAGGCCAGCAAAGAATAGATACCATAAATATGCCCACATAACCCATAATAGTCCGTCTACAACATCATGAATTATAGTGAAGTTCACGAAAGCCCAAAGTACAGACATGATAGATACCCAAAGTGAGAACCAGCCTAAGCCTGTTCCATTAAAACCTTTAAGATTTGTAAATCCATTATATAAATAAGTAATACCAAAAAAGAAAATGCTTGCCGTATTAAATAATTCCCACTTACCAGCACCTAAATGCATTAATAAGTAGATAGGAAAAACGATTTGTAATGTACCAACAAATAAGTTTAATAGTGCTGCACTTTTAGCATTTGCTTTATTTAATAAAACTAGACTATTTAAAAACAGAGTTGCACCAGATAAAAGTAAACCTACAGATCCCATAGTGACTTGTTAAAAAGAAAATTGTTAAAAATTTACTTTTTAACTCAACCCTCCTACTTTAAGATTAGAAAAAAAATACAAGCGCCTGATCTAAGTCAAACGCTTGGATTAAATTATTTTAAAACGATCCCTACGATAATTGCTGTTAAAACACTTACTAATGTTGCACCAAATAATAATTTTAAACCGAAACGAGCTACAACATTACCTTGTTTTTCATGTAAACCTTTAACTGCACCTGCAATAATACCAATAGATGAGAAGTTAGCAAATGATACAAGGAAAACTGACACAATTCCTAATGTACGAGTTGAGAACTCTTTACCATGTTTTGCTAAATCCATCATTGCAACGAACTCATTTGAAACAAGTTTTGTTGCCATAATACTACCTGCATCAACCGCTTCTTTAAATGGTACACCCATAATGAATGCAAATGGTGCAAAAACATAACCTAAAATTCCTTGGAATGAGATTCCAAAAATCATATCAAAAATGTTATTAATTGCACCAATTAATGCAACAAAACCGATTAACATTGCTGCAACGATGATTGCTACTTTGAAACCATCTAAAATATACTCACCAAGCATCTCGAAGAATGTTTGTTTTTCTTCTTCTTGTACCGTTAAGATATCTTCTTCAGGTGTAACAGTGTAAGGATTAATAATTGAAGAAATAATAAATCCACCAAATAAGTTTAATACAATTGCCGTTACTACATATTTTGGTTCAACCATCGTCATATATGCACCTACGATAGACATAGATACTGTTGACATTGCTGATGCACAAAGTGTATATAAACGATTTTTTGGTAAATGACCTAATTGTTTTTTTACTGAAATGAAAACTTCAGATTGTCCTAAAATAGCAGATGCTACTGCATTGTAAGACTCTAATTTACCCATACCATTGATTTTGCTTAAGATAAACCCAATGTATTTAATAACAAACGGTAAAATCTTTGTAAATTGTAAAATACCAATTAATGCAGAAATAAATACGATTGGTAATAATACTCCTGTGAAGAATGGGAAAGCACCTTCATTTGCCATACCACCAAATACGAAATTAACACCTTCACCAGCGTATTCTAATAACTTTCCAAATCCATTAGAAATTCCTTTAATTAAAACTAAACCTACTTCTGTATTTAATAATAAGAACGCTAATATGATTTGAACAACAACCATAATTACTACTGGACGATATTTAATGTTTTTACGATCACTACTAGCGATGAAAGCTAGACCGAAAACTACTAGTAGTCCAACAAGAGCTATAATATATTTCATGTTTCTCCCCCGAAAATCCAATAAATTTTTTATTTAATATAAGCGCTTTCAAAACGAACACAACTTTTATTTGTTGGATGTCAGACATCATATAGAAGTTAGATGTCAGACAAGGATTAACCTTGTAAATCTTTTGAACTAAATGATCCAGGAAGTAATTCCTTAACAGTTGTTTCAGCGATGTCACCTTTTAAGTTAGTTAAAAATACTTTTGTATTTTCATCACTAAATTCTGCAATAACTTGTCTACATGCACCACATGGTGAAATCGGGCCTTCAGTGTCCCCTACTATTGCGATTGATTCGATCTTTGCTGAACCGTTACCCGCAGCGACCGCACTAAATATAGCAGTTCTTTCTGCACAATTTGTTAGTCCATAAGAAGCATTTTCTACGTTACACCCTGTGTAGACCGTTTGGTTATTCAATAAAATTGCTGCACCTACTTTAAATTTCGAGTATGGAGCGTATGCGTTTTCACGAGCCTTTAAAGCTTCATTGATTAATGATTGTGTATTCATATTTATCACCCTTTAACGAATTGTTAGGTAATTCTTGATTAAAGTGTGTGAGTTTTGTCTTCGCTTTACCATATTACCAACGTAAGAGCTAAAGAGCAATAACTCACTCACTTTTTTTTATTTTAAAATTATTTTGAAATTAATAAGCTGTGTTTGCTTCTTCGCCTTGAACGAGTTTAACACCTGAACTTGTTCCGATACGGTTTGCACCAGCAGCTACTACATTTTCTACGTCTTTTAAGTTACGAACACCGCCAGAAGCTTTAACGCCTACGTTTTCTCCAACAGTTTTACGCATTAATGCAACGTCTTCTGCTGTTGCTCCACCAGTTGAAAATCCTGTTGATGTTTTTACAAAGTCAGCACCAGCTTTAACTGATAATTCACATGCTCTAACTTTTTCTTCATCAGCTAAAAGACAAGTCTCAATAATTACTTTTACTAAAGCTTTTCCTTTAGCAGCTTCAACAACTGCACGTACATCTCTTTCAACTAATTCATCATTTTTTTCTTTTAATGCAGAAATATTGATAACCATATCAACTTCCTCAGCACCATTTTCAATTGCGTTTGTAGTTTCGAATGCTTTTACTTCAGGAGTGTTTGCTCCTAGAGGGAATCCAATTACCGTACAAACCTTTACAGAAGAATCCTTTAATAATTCACTTGCATAAGAAACCCAAGTAGGATTGATACATACTGATGCAAAGCTAAATTCTTTTGCTTCTTCAGCTAGTTTTGCAATTTCTTCTCTTTTTGCGTCAGCTCGTAATAATGTGTGATCTACTAATTTTGCGTAATTCATATATAGTCGCTCCCTTAATGGTTTTATTATAAATAAATGTTTATTTACTAAGTTACTCTGAATATGTCTTTACTATAACACCGCTATGAAATTTTGTAAAATACAAATTGAACTTATGTTCAAGGATAATTTTACCTATTAAATAGAAGAGAGGTTGTCTCATAAGTCAGATTAACTGACACAAAAGACACCTCCTTTTTAATTGTAAAAATATCCAATTTCAAGGGTCACTACTATTTTTAAAAAGCTGACTAGTAGGGAACATGACATAGGAAAAGAGCAAATTCTTTTAGTTACTTAGTCTCTCCCTTGCTTATTCCTGCTCTAGCAATCTTTTTGCAGTAAATTGATCGGTTATTAGTATGTTTGCATATTTACCCATTAAAGCACCGTGAATAGCGTTTATTTTTCTTTCTCCACCTGCAACTAAAATAGACTTTTCTTTACTTCTAAGCTCATCTAACTCAATTCCAATCGTTCGTCGATTTAGAAGTTCAGAATAAATATTTCCTTCTTTATCAAAAAAACGTGAGCAAATGTCTCCTACAGCAAATGTTTGTAAATCCGTCTCTTCCTTCTCATTAAAGTAGCCAACTTTAAATAACAGGGCATCTTTTTTAACAGTTCCCACAGTAAAAATTGCGACATTTGATTGTTTTCCCAAATCGATTAATCGACCAATATGGCGATCTTCCTCGACCATTTGTTTTACTTGTGGATTATCAAATATAACTGGTAGAGGTAAATATCTTGGAACGGTGTTAAATGCTTCAGCAAATAAATTTACCGTTTCTGATGCATAAGTATTCGTTTTAGAATAACTTACTCCACCGTTTAGCTGAATTACTTCTACACCCTTTACTTGTTTATTACTTAATTTCGTTGCAATATGATACATCGTTGTTCCCCAAGTTACTCCTACAACGTCACCATCATGGACTAAATCTACTAACACATCCGCAGCTTTTTTAGTGATTGTTTGCAAAACTTCATTGTAGTCATCAATTGGTGAATAGCAAACCTCAACAGATTGTAAATTATATTTCTTTTTTAATTCTCGAGCTAAATCATGATTGCCTTCTAGGGGGTCAATAATTTCAATGCGTACATATCCCAATTCCTTTGCTTGTTGAAGTAATCTAGATACAGTTGGACGAGAGATTCCTAATTGTGTCGCAATCTCTTGTTGACTAAAGTCAGAATCATAGTATAGTCTTGCTGCATCTATTATTAACCTTTGTTTTTCGAGTGACATTCCCTAATCCCCTTTAACTTACCAATCCTTATTTCACGTTCAAATTTTTAATTATTATACCCCTTTTAAATAAAAAAGCTCTCCTATGCTAGGAAAGCTTTAAAAATGTAATTACTTTGTACCAAATAAACGATCTCCAGCGTCGCCAAGACCAGGAACAATATAACCATGATCGTTTAATTTTTCATCAAGGGCAGCTATGTAAATATCCACATCTGGGTGTGCTTTTTGTAAAACTTCAACACCTTCTGGAGCTGCAATTAAGCACATAAACTTAATATTTTTAGCACCTCGTGTTTTTAAAGAGTTGATTGCTTCAACTGCTGACCCACCTGTCGCAAGCATTGGATCAATCACAATGAAGTCACGCTCTTCTACATCCGTAGGAAGTTTAACATAATATTCAACCGGTTTTAAAGTCTCAGGATCGCGGTATAATCCAACATGTCCAACTTTAGCTGCAGGAACTAATTGAAGGAAGCCATCAACCATTCCTAAACCTGCACGTAAAATTGGTACAATCCCTAATTTTTTACCAGCAATAACTTTCGCCTTTGCAGTTGCTACTGGTGTTTGGATTTCCACTTCCTGTAATGGTAGATCGCGTGTGATTTCAAATGCCATTAAGCCCGCAACCTCATCAACTAGTGCACGGAATTCTTTTGTTCCAGTGTCTTTTCTACGAATTAAAGAAACTTTATGCTGAATTAACGGATGATCAAAAACGTATACTTTACTCACTTTTATCGCTCCTTGCAAATACTTAGTAATTTATTATTCTTAAAAAGAATACCGAAAGCGGTTAAATAATTCAAGCCACATCGTACAATCGCTTAGAATTAATTTAGATCTTTTTACAATCAAACTTCAATATTTCCTTTTTTTACTAATCTAATTGCTATTTTGACCCATTTTGATTAAAAAACTCCTCTTCCTCATTATTAAAAGTCAGAGAAGTTTTTATCTTATACACAAAAAGAGAACCAATTGGTTCCCTCTTTGATGTGTATAGTTAAGATGCTTTACTTAAATTATGATCTGGTACTTTTGGAGTGAAAGATGTTTTTCGATTAATAAACTTGCTAATATAATGATCTAATCCGATACGTCCTGCATTTGAACCAGCAATTAAAATAAAGATTCCTAATAATACCATTTGTGGATTTGTGCTAGTTGTACCACTAAACATAAATGCGAAGTTCATCATTAAACCAAAGAACATTGCTGTTTTTGTAAAACATCCAAGAATAAGTCCAAGTCCGATTGCGAATTCTCCAATAGGTACTATAAAGTTAAATAAATCGATGTTTGGTATTGCAAAGTTTGTAAGGAAGTCTGCCCACCAGCCTTGAACTGCTGGATGTTCACCTGAGGCACTTTTAACCGCAAATCCTAAAAATCCCGAAGCATCGAATCCGCCAGCTGATAACTTACCCCAACCTGCGTGGATCCACTCATAACCTATATAAAGGCGAATAATAGTTAAGAAACCAGATGCAATTTTATTAGTTCTTAAAAAATTAATAAACATAATTTTTTGCCTCCGTTTGGATAATTTTTAATTGCTGTTTACATGAGTTATTGTACTCTATTTCAAATAAATATTGTGAACTTTTTCACAAGTTTAATTGAACTTTTTGTGAACTTTTTCACAAATATTAAAAAAATAAAGCTATCTTTAGTATTACTGCACCTTCAATGTTGAAAATACAGTTCTAAAGATAGCTTAATTTAAACTTTATTTATTAAAATGTAGGATATAATTCGTATTTGCTAGATAAAGCATTAACTCGATTACGAGATGCCTCTAGTACTTCTTGATTTTCGTGGTTTTTTAATGTTTCAGCAATGATTGATGCAATTTCATCCATATCTTCTAAAGTAAATCCTCTTGAAGTTACAGCAGCAGTACCGATACGGATACCACTTGTTACAAATGGACTTGCTGGATCAAACGGAATTGTATTTTTGTTACATGTAATACCAACCTCATCTAATACGTGCTCAGCAACTTTACCAGTTAACTCTAATGAACGAACGTCAATTAAAATTAAGTGATTATCTGTGCCACCAGATACTAAGTTTAAGCCGTTAGATTTTAAGCCTTCTGCTAAACGCGCAGCGTTATCAATAATCGCTTGTGCATACTTTTTAAAATCTTCTTGTAATGCTTCACCAAATGCTACAGCTTTTGCTGCAATTACGTGCATTAATGGTCCACCTTGAATTCCAGGGAAGATTGATTTATCAATCGCTTTTGCGAACTCTTCTTTACATAAAATCATACCACCACGTGGTCCACGTAATGTTTTATGTGTAGTTGTTGTAACAAAATCAGCAAATGGAACTGGATTTTGATGAAGACCTGTTGCTACTAAACCAGCGATATGTGCCATATCAACCATTAAGTAAGCTCCAACTTCATCTGCAATTTCTCTGAATTTTTTAAAGTCAATTGCTCTTGGATAAGCACTTGCACCAGCTACAATTAATTTAGGCTTATGTGCTTTAGCTTTTTCTAATACATCTTCATAGTTAATTACTTGAGTTTCTGGATCTACTCCATACTCAACGAAGTTATATTGTACTCCACTGAAGTTTACTGGACTTCCGTGAGTTAAATGACCACCATGTGATAAATTCATACCTAATACTGTATCACCATGTTTTAAAATAGTGAAATAAACTGCCATATTCGCTTGAGCACCTGAATGAGGTTGAACATTTACGTGTTCTGCTCCGAAAATTTCTTTTGCACGGTCTCTTGCAATGTTTTCTGTGATATCTACATATTCACAACCGCCATAGTAGCGCTTGCTTGGATATCCTTCAGCATATTTATTTGTTAATACTGAACCTTGGGCTTCCATTACTGCTTCGCTTACAAAGTTTTCAGAAGCAATTAACTCGATTTTAGTACGTTGTCTACCTAACTCTAACTGTATTGCCTCATACAATGATGGATCTTGCTTTTTTAAATTTTCCACAGTTATATCCCCCTTTTTGTAAAACACGAACATTACTAGTATAAATTTACTATATTATTCGATAAAACGACCGAATTCCTTTCTATTTTACCATGTTTTGCATTGAAAATGAAAGATATATCTTTCAAATAACTAACATTTAACTATTCTATTATAATAAAAAACGCTTTATTTCAAGTCTTCATCTATTGAGTAAACTGCACGTGCTCCACCAATAAGCTTTGGACGAGTTTTTGCCGCCGTTATATGAGCTTGTCCAACTTGTTTAATACTTGTTCTTAAAGGAACTGCCACGTGCTTTAAATGCATACCGATTAATGTATCGCCAATATCAATCCCTGCATCCGCTTTAATGTGTTCAACAATTACAGCATGATCTAAATGTCTAAATGCGAATGAAGCAAGAGCTCCTCCTGCAGTACGAACTGGTATCACAGTTACCTCGTCAAGTTGAAAATTTTTTGCCGTCTTTCTTTGAACAACTATTGCTCTGTTCAAATGTTCACAGCATTGAAATGCTAATTGTACTCCTGTTTCATCTTGAAAAGCCTTAATCTCATTAAATAAAACTTCCGCTACTTCTATTGTTCCTGAAGTTCCAATTCTTTGTCCACTTACCTCACTAGTGCTACATCCGATGACTAAAACATGGTCACTTGTAAAATTCACATGATCATTTAGCTCGTTTAATAATGATTTTATTTGCTCGGCTACTAATCTTAATTCTTCATTCATTTATCTTGCTCCTTTCGTAAAATTCCTTTAAACCCTATTACTCATTATTAAAAAAGCCGATAATCTTCACATTATGTTTTGGATTAACGGCTTCTCGTTTAGGTTTTATGATTGATGATTTTTTTCGTAGTCTTTAATTTTGTTTACTCGATTTTCATGTCGACCGCCTTCAAACTCAGTCGTTAACCATATTTTTGCAATGTCTCTTGCCAAACCAGGTCCGATTACTCGTTCCCCCATAGCTAGCATATTCGTATCATTATGTTCACGAGTTGCTTTTGCACTGAAAGTATCATGTACTAATGCACAGCGAATTCCTTCAACTTTATTCGCGGCAATTGACATACCAATTCCTGTCCCACAAATTAATATTCCACGGTCTACTTCTCCATTTGCAACTTTTTGTGCAACTGGGAATGCATAATCTGGGTAGTCTACAGATGTACCACACTCACAACCATAATCTTCGTATTCAATACCCATTTCATCCATTAAATTCATGATTTCTTGACGAATATTTAATCCACCATGATCAGATGCTATTGCTACTTTCATTAGATAACCCCCGTATTGATCTCTTTGATTCGATTTTCTTTTGTATTGTATTTACTTCAATTTCTATCTTACACTATTATGTTCAGATTTAGGGCATCTAATTAACATCCAATCACTGATTAACTTAATATTCGTTTGGTTTCTGTACAATCTGTTTTACTAACACTTCTAATTCACTCAATGTATTTTCATAAGTTGTTAATGACCCTCCATAAGGGTCAGAAATATCTTTTGCTTGACCGTTTATATATTCATAAAACGTAAAGATTCTATCCTTATATTGAGGAAACTTAGAAACTAACATTTGTTTATGGCTCAATGTCATTGATAAGACTTTCGAAGACCATTCCAAAAGATCTTCATTTATTTGCTGCGAGGAATGATTTGTTTCGATTCCTTTATTTTTTAGAACTAATATCGCATTTTGAGAAGCAGGATCGCCTGACATAGCAAATACTCCAGCAGACTTGACCTGATATAGTTCATTCCCATGATGTCTTAATAGTGCTTCTGCCATTGGGCTTCTACATGTATTTCCGGTACAAACAAATAATATATTTTCCATCTTAATACCTCACCCTCATTTATCTGAACGTTTTATTTAATCTATTTTACTAAAAAATAAAAGGATGGGGCAATTGTCTCCAATTTTCTCCATCCTTAGCTCTTATTCACCATATGTATCTTTTAAGAAAAAAATAATAGTTTTATTCCGAAAATCAATAAGAACGAACCACCTAATAATTCTCCAAATTTACCGAGTTCCTGTTCTACTCTTCTTCCTAAAAGTAATCCAGCCCAAGTTAAAATTGTACTGATAATACCAAATAGTAAAATGGTTAGCCATGTTTTAGCACCGAATGTCCCTAAGCTAATTCCAACCGAAAAGCTATCCACGCTTACACTAAATGCAAAAAGAAGTAAACCTACTCCTGTCGGTGAATATTTATTTTCTTCTTTACCAAATAAAGTTGAATAAATCATGTGAAAGCCTATTCCCATTAATAAAAATCCGCCGAGTAATACAGCAAATCGTCCCAGATTCTGGGATAACTCATATCCAATAATCATTCCTAATAAGGGCATTAATACATGAAAGAGTCCGATTACAATACCGATATTAATGATCTGTTTAAATTTTAGTTGTATAACTCCCATTCCTAACCCAACTGAGAATGCATCTAAACCTAGCGCAGATCCCATAATAGTTAATGTAATTAGTTCATTGATTAATGAGCTACTCATGCTTTCCCCCCTAGGACTTGCTATTAAAAGATATGCGCGTCCTATAAATGATATGAGGGAAATTAATAAAATTTTTTGGGCTTTGTTTAACCTGAAAACAATAGAAGCCCGTTCTATTATTTTTCCTGTATCACCGAATGTCCACAAGCTTTCCACAGACGATTCATAATGGCAATTCCAATTCCTTCGTAAGGGAAAGTTTCGCAATATATGATATCAACATGTTCTTCATTAAATTGACGAATACAATCATATAATGCTGCCGCTACGGTTGATAGGTCACTACGTTTTCCACATGTAAGAACAACATCTGCATCATATTTAGTTGCATTTTCTTCCGTTGTTAATATCCCTACTCTTTTTCCCTCTGTTTTGGAATTGTGTATAAGTTTGTGCATAAACTCAATACTTCCATTTACAAGATGCATTTGAGCATCTGGTGCATAGTGTTTATATTTCATCCCCGGTGATTTTGGTGCTTCATTTTCCTTCATTGTTGATGGATCTACTTCAACCGTAGGAATTATTTTTTTTATCATTTCTGGCGTAATACTACCAGGTCTTAATATTGTAAAAATATCTTGGGAACAATCAATAACTGTTGATTCAACTCCGACTCCTGTACTACCACCATCTACAATTCCTACAATTCGTCCATTTAAATCTTCAAATACATGCTTAGCAGACGTTGGACTAGGCTTTCCTGAAGTATTTGCACTTGGCGCTGCGATTGACAAATTACAAGCTTCAATTAGCGCTAGTGCAACTGGATGATCAGGCATTCTTATTCCAACAGTGGATAACCCTGCCGTTACATATTTTGAAACATGTTTTTTACTTTTTAAAATTAACGTTAATGGTCCTGGCCAAAAAGCATCCATTAGTTTTTCTGCATCTAATGGAATTTCTTCAACTAGATTATCTAACTGTTTTTTGTTGGCAATATGTACAATAAGGGGATTATCACTTGGTCTACCTTTTGCTTGGAAGATCCGTTGAACCGCTTCATCCGAAAGAGCATTTGCCCCTAATCCATAAACAGTTTCTGTTGGAAAAGCGACAACTTGTCCTAACTGTAAATTTTTTGCTGCATCCACAATCTGTGGGTAAACTTCTTCTTTATTCACAGGATTATCCACATACCATATTTTCGTTTCCATACGTAGCACCTCTCTCTAGAGTGAATAATAGTGTATATTTTACAAATTTAGACATTATCCAAAGAATGAAAAGCAAGTTTTATCCACAAATTGTGGATAAAACTTGCTAATTTGTGGATAACTTTGTGTATAGTTCTTTTTGATAAACTAATACTTCTTCATTCGTAATAGTAGTTTGGTAATGCTTCATTTCTTTAATACTGTTCGAAACATTTTCCTTTTCGACTTGCCCAAATCCTAGTAAAAGGAATAAGTCTTGAACTACATGCTGTCTTGTTAATAAATATACTTTACTAATCATTTCTTCTTTTAGTTTTTCAAGAACACTTTGTAAAAAGAGTACCATATGCTGTGAGTAAATGGTAGGTGCAACTACTAGTGATCTTAATAACGCTTCTTCCCCATCTTGTTCATATCCTATTACAGCTTGTGATTTCCCAAACTCATCTTCCAATATGAAAAAAGATTCTTGTTGCTCCTCAAGTCCGTTTGTAGATAATCCTGCTTGTCCAAGAAATGAAAAAATTGCTTCAAAATCTTCCTGAATCGCTGATCGTATTTTCATAAAAAAACCTCCCTAGTATGCTCGTAACACTTTATGCACATAGGGAGATTGCTAGAACTAAAATAATTGCTTTAACATTTGTACAAAGAAGCTCTCTACCTTAATATCTTCTTTTGGTTCATCACCAGGTAGAGCGGAAGCCACAACCGCATCTTCACTACTCTTTACTTCAGTATCATCCTGTAAAGATTCATTGTTTTGTTTTGTTGCACTATTAGAATCATCCTGTAAAGATTCATTGTTTTGTTTTGTTGCACTATTAGAATCATCATCGCTTAAACGTAATGCTTCTTGTTTTTTAAACTCTCTTTTTGGTTCATTTTCGATTTTTGTTTCATGATCAACCTTTTGTTGCGATTGAAGTGACTCTTTACTTAAAGTTGCATCACCGTTTGAAAAATCTAAGAAACATAATGGTGGGAACAATACGCACCACCAGTTTGCCCCTTGACCTGCTCCAAGTTTAATTAAAACCGCTTCGTAATCACCAGCAGGATATAAGAAACTACCATATAATTTTGTAGGGAACTTAACTTTTTTAGAGTAAGTAATTGTAAATGATTGATTTGAGCCTTCTTCTTTAATAACACGTGCAACCGTTTTTTGTAAGTCTGGAATATGACTTTTAATAACCTTTTGTCCCTCTTCAAAAGTTGTTAGATCTTTTACCCAAGTATTAATTTGAGCATTAACTTCATCTCTAACTTTACGTTTTAGAGCTTGATCTTCACTAGAATCACTATTTGCTAGAATTCGTAGTCGTACAGCTTTCTTAGGAATTACGACCATTTCATTACCTTTTGCATTAGTATCTCGAAGTGGCATTAACACTGATGAACTAATCAAAAATATGATAAATAAAGATATAATTTTATATGTTATTTTTGTTTTATTTTTAGTTTTCATTCTCTCCACCATCCCTCTAGGAACAGTGTAGACAATTTGATTATTTCTTAAACACTAGTATTCTATTTTTTTTAATAGATTCTTTATTAGATTAGGTAGTAAACGGTGATTTCCAATTCAGGTTTTCCTATAAATCTTTCAAATTTTTTTTTCTAGCTGTTTATCTGCTTTTTAATATAATCCATATACAACGAAACAATATCTATATTTGATACAGTATATAATGTTCTACTTCCTACTACGTCCTCAATTTCATTTAGGACTAGTTGGTTGTTTGCATCAAACATGAAGTCAATTCCTACGAAGTCAAAGTCAAAGTGATCTACTATTTTTTGAATAAGTTCTTTTTCACATTTGGAAAGCTCGTAAAGCAACGCGCCTCCACCTAGAGAAAAATTCGCTCGAAAGTCTTTTTCTGAATATCTTAAAACAGCTGCAACAATTTCTTTACCGATAATGAATACTCTCAAGTCCTTACCTAATTGCTCTGCAACGTTTTGAATTAATAGTTCATCGAAATTTGAGTTCTGTACAATCTCCAGCAACTCTTCTTGATTATTTATAAAATATACTTCACTTCCGCCTCTTCCTGTGCAATTCTTAAGCACACAAGGGAAATGGACTGTATCTAAGGATTTTGTAATTGTACTTTTTTTATAATAAAATGTGTCTAGCATTGGAATACCTAGACTAGAAAGCTTCTGGTGTGTTAGAAACTTGTGGTTGGCCATTGTTGATATCGCCTGGTTATTAAATGTTCTGATTCCCATTTCTTCAAAGTGGGAAGATAATATTTGTGATATAGTCCTCATGATTACAAAGGCCGGTTTGCTTAATTCTTTACCTTGATTGTAAAGTATATTAACACCGTTTCGAATTCCTATTCCAATATCTTCTGTATAGAGTAACTTTAACTCAAATCCATTTTCCAATGCTGCGCTTACTAACCAGTCGATATACGTTCTGTTTCTTTCTGCATCCGCTTCAGAATAGATTAGCCAACCAATCATACGTTTTTCTCCAAGTCCCAGGTAATATAATCAATAATATATTTCGTTGTATCCACGTCTGTACATAGATAAATATTTTTGAAATGTGCGTTTGAGTTAACTTCACATATATATGTTTTTCCATCTTCTCCAAATAATAAGTCAATCCCTGCAAAATCTGCTCCCAATATTTCAGAACATTTAAGTGCTAGATTGATCTGCTCTTCAGTTGGCTCATACTTATACATTTTTCCACCATTTGTAACATTTGCACGAAAATCTAATTCTGATTTTCTTAACACTGCTGTTACAACTTGTTTACCTACTACTTGGATGCGAATATCAGTCCCTCTACTTGATTCTATAAACTCTTGATAAATATGAGGTTTGTGCTTTAGATCGTCTACCTTCTTAAAAAAATCTTCTCTATTCTCAACTAAATAAACTTGTCTACCGAATGAACCGAATGACTCTTTTATAATTAAAGGAAAACCTAATTCCTGTATAACTTCATCGTAAAAATCATAGTTTGTTAAATCACAATTAGGGAACAAAAGCGGAGCCGTAATTGTTTTTGGCATAGGTATATTAAAGTTAGATAATGCTTGAAAAGTTAAAGCCTTATCATCACAGACTTCAATCGTTCTCGCAGAATTATATAATTTTAGCCCCATATTTTCTAAATGCCTTGCTAAATGAACATCCTTATCCCAAAAAATTACAAAATCAGGTTTCTCATTCGCGAATTTTCCTTTTAAAATTGCTTTACCTTTTTCGATCACTGGGATTAGTTCATAATGTTTAACTAATGAAACATCTATTCCTTTTGCGATTGCTGTATCTTGTAACCATTCGAAAAGTTCAGTAAATTTCGCAGCTGTAATATGACCATTAAATACAATCCAACCTTTAAACTTTTTCATTCTAACTATCTTCTTTCGTAATGTTTTTGTTTTTTCTTGATTGAAATTTTCCTCATCTTTTACAACTTTAACACAAAAAAAAGAATCGTAATACATGGACTTTTTCTAGTCAATATCATT
This sequence comes from Bacillus sp. AFS053548, assembly GCF_002575105.1. Lineage (NCBI taxonomy): Bacteria > Bacillati > Bacillota > Bacilli > Caryophanales > Bacillaceae > Bacillus > Bacillus sp. AFS053548. The sequence goes on from NZ_NUHI01000005.1 coordinate 228,788, forward strand.
ACGATTCATTATTTAAATTAGCCATTTACCATGTAAACCATACGGTCTTTGCCATTAATATCGAAAACAACTTCAACATTTGAATTCGGATAAGCTTTCCTTAAAATCTCTGCAACCTGTTCACCTTGATTGACACCTACTTCAAATGCAACCAGTGATTTTTCTTTTAATACTTTAGGTAAGTCATTTGCGAAACGACGGTAAAAATCTAGACCATCCTCACCACCTACTAAAGCACGGTATGGTTCGTGATCCTTAACTACTTCATCTAAACTCAACCAATCCTCATGCGGAATATACGGTGGATTTGATACAACAATATCAACTTTCTTGTTTTCTTCAATAAAGTAATTCAGTAAATCATTGTGTATAAAGTGGACATTTGCCTGTAACTCTTGTGCATTTCGTTTAGCAACTTGGATAGATTCTGCTGCAATATCAACTGTATGAACTGTTAATTGTTTATTTTCAAGCGCAAGTGAGATTGCAATCGCCCCACTACCTGTACCAACATCTACTAGTTCAAGTTGTTCTGTATCCTTCCAATGCTTTTGAATACGATGCAGTACACCTTCCACTAACTCCTCTGTTTCTGGTCTTGGAATTAGTACTTCTTCATTAACAATGAACTTTCGGCCATAAAAGTATTCATATCCTATTAAATATTGGATTGGTTGGCCATCTATGTGCTTATGAATCAATTCTTTAAACTGTATCCAATGATTCTCTTCTAAATCTTCTCTCATATTTAGCAATAATTCTGTTCGATTGTAGTCCAAAATATGTTTTAATACAATTTCACCCACATTTTCATCACGACCGTGTTCTTGTAAAAAAGAAGAAGCCCATTTTAGGGCTTCATATATCTTTGTTGTCATTATTGACTTTGTTCCATGCGTTTTGCTTGATCATCCATAATTAACGCATTAATAATTTCGTCGATTTTACCTTCAACGATTTGATCAAGCTTTTGAATTGTTAATCCAATTCGGTGGTCAGTTACACGGTTTTGTGGGTAGTTATAAGTACGGATACGTTCAGAACGGTCACCTGTACCTACAGCTTGCTTGCGATTTTGATCGTATTCTGCTTGTACTTCTCTTTGGAATTTATCATAAACCCTAGCGCGAAGAACCTTCATCGCTTTTTCTTTATTCTTAATTTGTGATTTTTCATCCTGACATGATACAACAGTATTTGTTGGAATGTGAGTTAAACGTACTGCAGACATCGTTGTATTTACAGATTGACCACCAGGACCACTTGAAGCAAATGTGTCTACACGAATATCTTTTTCATGAATTTCAATTTCAACTTCTTCAGCTTCTGGTAAAACTGCTACAGTTGCTGTTGAAGTATGAATTCGTCCACCTGATTCTGTTTCAGGAACACGTTGAACACGGTGTGCACCATTTTCAAATTTTAGTTTTGAGTATGCACCTTTACCATTTATCATAAAAATAATCTCTTTAAAGCCACCTAGCTCTGTATAGTTACCTTCAATGATTTCTGTTTTCCATCCGTTAACCTCAGCAAAACGGCTGTACATACGATATAAAGTAGCAGCAAATAATGCAGCTTCGTCTCCGCCCGCAGCACCACGAATCTCAACGATAACGTTTTTATCATCGTTAGGATCTTTTGGAATTAAAAGGATTTTTAAACGTTCTTCTAAGTCCTTTGATTCGTTTTCCAAATCATTTAATTCTTCTTTAACCATTTCGCGCATATCAGCATCAAGCTTTTCCTCAAGCATAGCTTTTGCATCTTTAATTTGCTCTTTAACTGATTTGTATTGACGGTATACATCAACTGTTTCTTGTATGTCTGATTGTTCTTTTGAGTATTCACGTAACTTTTTTGAATCGTTTATAATTTCCGGGTCACTAAGTAAATCGTTTAATCTATCATAGCGATCCTCTACAGCTTGTAATCGATCAAACATAATTTTCACCTCGACATTTTCGTCTTAAATATATATCGAAAAAAGCGATTCTAAATCGCTTCTTTAATTCTAAATTCTAAGGTAAAAGCGCCTATAACACTTTATCCACAATTATTATTGTCCAGTTCCGAAAGCTAGCTGGGCGAGCTTTCTCCACATTTCTTAGTATATGGTCTTAATAGCTAATTTTCAACCTACTGTAAAATTAATCGTTCTGACTTTGAAGTGCGGGTTGAACTGTTTTCGTTGGTACTTCGTGACAGTGACGACATCTTGGTTCGTACGATTCAGATGCACCTACTAAAATAATAGGGTCTTCAAATAAAGCTGGTTTACCATTTATTAATCTTTGCGTTCTACTTGCAGGTGATCCGCATGAAGCACAAACTGCATTTAATTTCGTTACATGTTCTGCAATTGATAATATTCCAGGTACTTTACCAAATGGTAATCCTCTAAAATCCTGATCTAAACCTGCACATATCACACGTTTTCCAGAGTTTGCAAGTTGTTGAACTACCATAACGATTTCATCGTCAAAGAATTGAATCTCGTCAATTGCAACTACTTCAACTTCTTCTGTAACGTATTTAAGAATATGTGATGAGTGTGTTACTGCATAAGCAGGTACTTTCATTCCTGTGTGAGACACCACTTCTACTTCACTGTATCGATTATCAATTGATGGCTTGAATGTAACACAGCTTTGCTTAGCAAACTGCGTACGACGAACACGGCGAATTAGTTCCTCTGATTTTCCAGAAAACATACTTCCGCAAATCATTTCAATCCAACCATTTTTTTTCATCATAAAGAACATTATGTGTCTCACCTTTCTATATCAGTACAAAGACTATTTTATTTATTTATTTATTTTAAACGACGGTTAATTCATCAGTATTTATAATTCGTGTAAGTATCTTGACTATTTATATTAAAATTCACTAAATTGAATTAAACTTATATGTTATTTGACTATAAATGCGTAAAAAAAGCAGGCAAAGTAGCAATAACTCGCCTGCTTTTCATCAATATTACTTAAGGCCGTATTTTTTGTTGAAACGTTCAACACGTCCTGCAGCGTTAGCAAATTTCTGACGTCCAGTGTAGAATGGGTGAGAATCAGAAGAAACCTCAACTTTGATTAAAGGGTAAGTTTCGCCATCTTCCCATTCGATTGTTTCGTTAGAATATTTTGTTGATCCGCTTAAAAATTTGAAACCAGTGTTGATATCCATAAACACTACTTTCTTGTAATTAGGATGAATATTCGCTTTCATGTTTTTCATCTCCTTCCGCCCTGAAATCCTTGAAATCAGAGTTATAAGAAACCATGTGTATACCACATAATTTACATTTCACATACAAATGAAATTATAGCAACTAACCCGGGAGAATGCAACCCACTATTTCTCTTTCAGATTGCTTATATCTTCCAACTATTTATTAGATACTGGCGTTTTTCTACTTTCTTCAGTCATCGTATTGAAGAAATCTTCATTTGTTTTCGTTTGACGAAGCATTCTGAAATAACGTTCAACAAAGTCTGGAATATCTGACATTGTTTTTCGCATTAACCATAACTTGTCCAGATGATCTTTTGGTATTAATAGATCTTCTTTACGTGTTCCAGAACGACGAATGTCAATTGCTGGGAAGATACGTCGTTCAGCTAATGAACGATCTAAGTGAAGTTCCATATTACCGGTACCTTTGAATTCTTCATAAATAACATCATCCATACGTGAGCCAGTGTCGATTAGAGCTGTTGCTAAAATCGTTAAACTTCCGCCTTCTTCGATATTACGTGCAGCACCGAAGAATCGTTTTGGTCTATGGAATGCAGCAGGATCAATACCACCTGATAACGTACGACCACTTGGTGGAATAACTAAATTATACGCACGAGCAAGCCTAGTAATACTATCCATTAAAATAATTACATCTTTCTTGTGCTCTACTAGTCTCATTGCGCGCTCTAATACTAATTCAGCAACCTTTATATGACTATCAGGAGTTTCATCGAAAGTTGAACTTACAACATCTCCTTTTACAGAACGTTCAATGTCGGTTACCTCTTCTGGTCGCTCATCAATTAGCAATACAATTAGTTCAGCTTCTGGGTGATTTGTTGTGATGCTATTTGCAATTTCTTTTAATAACTCTGTCTTACCGGCTTTTGGAGGGGCAACAATTAAACCACGTTGACCAAATCCTACTGGGGAGATCATATCAATAATTCTTGTAGAAAACTTAGCAGGAGATGTTTCAAGCTTCATTTGTCTATTAGGATATAATGCAGTTAATCCCGGGAAGTGAACTCGTTCTTTAGCATTCTCAGGATTATCTCCATTGACCGCTTCTACTTGAAGTAGACCAAAGTATCTTTCATTTTCCTTCGGTGGACGTACTTTTCCAGAAACCTTATCACCATTTCGCATATCAAAACGACGAATTTGAGATGCAGAAATATATATATCTTCTGAACTAGGTGAATAATTAATTGGACGTAAGAATCCATATCCCTCTGAAGGGATAATTTCTAGTACACCTTCCATGAACATTAATCCATCTTTTTCGGCTTGCGCTTTAAGGATTGCAAAAATAAGTTCCTTTTTCGTTAATTTGCTGTAATACGAAATTTTCATTACCTTCGCGTGTTCATACAAATCTTTTAATTTCATGTTTTCTAATGCAGAGATTGTTAAACTCATATAACACCACTCTTTACTTTTATTCGTTCAAATTAGGGTTTTCTTAATTCGGAAGGTTATTTAGAAGGTTTTTTGAAGGAAACTTACATAAAGTATTACTCTTTAGTGTAACCTTTTCCCCTAAAAATATTCTAAGTAATTAGAATTAATAGGTTTACTATCTATTGAGATTATAATTCGAAAGAGTTTTTTATGCCAACTATTTTTCGACTAAACTATTTAATGACTCTTCCCCTTGGCAAATAAAGGAAAGAGTCATTATTCTACTAAATTAATATCTAGATTCCGATTTCGTTAACAAAGAATTTTGATTCATTATTAACCCTCATCAAAACCAGCATTTAAGCTGTTTGATTATTTAATAACTAGGTTTGGTTTTTTGTTTAGGCTGTGACGTCCATCTACAAAACGAACAGTTCCTGATTTAGCACGCATAACTAATGATTGCGTAGAACCTACATTCCCTTTGTATTGTACACCTTTTAGTAATTCTCCATCAGTTACACCAGTAGCAGCAAAAATTGCGTCGTCACCCTTAACTAAATCGTCCATGTATAATATACGGTTTGGATCTTCTATACCCATGCGTTTGCAACGTTCGATCTCTTCTTCATTTTGAGGTAATAACTTCCCTTGAAGTTCTCCACCTAAGCATTTTAAAGCAACTGCAGCGATAACTCCTTCTGGCGCTCCACCACTTCCAAATAAAATATCAACACCTGTGTGATCAAAAGCTGTGTTAATTGCACCCGCAACATCACCATCGTTAATTAGTTTAATTCGAGCACCTGCTGAGCGAATTTCTTCAATTAACTTCGCATGACGTTCTCTATTTAATACTGTTGCAACGACTTCATTAATATTTTTTCCTTTTGCTTTTGCTACAGCTGTTAAGTTCTCAAGAACAGATGCATTGATATCAACTTTACCAACTGCTTCAGGTCCTACTGCAAGTTTCTCCATGTACATATCAGGAGCATGCAATAAATTGCCATGGTCAGCAATTGCAATAACTGCTAAAGCATTCCATCCACCAGATGCCACGATATTTGTACCTTCAAGTGGGTCAACTGCTACGTCCACTCTTGGACCATATCCATTACCAAGTTTCTCACCGATATAAAGCATTGGAGCCTCGTCCATTTCGCCTTCTCCAATTACAACTGTTCCCTTCATAGGAATCGTATCAAATACGTCACGCATTGCTGTTGTAGCAGCATCATCTGCTTCATCCTTTTTACCTAAACCCATCCATTTTGCAGATGCTAGTGCTGCTGCCTCAGTAACACGTACTAACTCCATTGATAAACTTCTTTCCATTCAAAACTCCCCCTTTGATGTAAATGAAAACTATCTAAATTATGTTATGAGTATGTAAACACCCAATTTTACGCATTTTTTAATTGTTCAACTTCTTGCTTAGTTAGCTGAACACGCCAAACATTAGCTCCTAATCCTAAAAGCTTTTCAACTAAATCCTCATATCCTCTGTCAACATGCTCTAATCCAGTTAATTCTGTTTTACCTTCTGCAATCAAGCCTGCTATAACTAAGGCTGCTCCAGCACGTAAATCACTTGCTTTTACACGGCCGCCTTGTAACTGTGAAGGACCAGAAATAATTGCCGTACTACCTTCGACCTTAATCGTTGCACTCATTCTTCCAAGCTCATCAATATGCTTAAATCTTGCACCATAAATTGTATCAGTAATAACGGCTGTCCCATTTGCCTTCGTTAACAGCACAGAAAACGGCTGCTGTAAGTCAGTTGGAAACCCTGGATAAACTAAAGTTTTGATATCTACTGATTTTAGTCCTTTATTTGATCCTGAAACGATAATTTGATCGTCATTCGTATCAATATCTATATTCATTTCTCTCATTTTCGCTATAAGTGATTCCAAATGGTGTGGAATAACATTATCAACAATAACCTTGTCCCCTTCTTGCACAGTTGCAGCAGCTAATATTGCATAAGTTCCTGCTTCAATGCGATCAGGGATAATTGTATGTGTACAGCCAGATAGTGATTCTACTCCATCAATTCGAATTACATCAGTACCAGCACCTTTAATTTTAGCACCCATACTTGTTAATAAAGTAGCTACATCGACAATCTCAGGCTCTTTTGCAGCGTTTTCAATAACAGTTCTACCATTTGCTAAAACCGCTGCTAACATGATATTAATCGTTGCACCAACACTCACAACATCTAAGTATATACGTGCACCTTTTAGTTCTTCTGCCCTTAAATAAATTGCACCTTGCTCATTTGTTACTTTTGCACCTAATGCTTCAAAACCTTTTATATGTTGATCAATAGGTCTTGGTCCAAGATAACATCCCCCTGGTAAGCCTATAACCGCTTGCTTAAATCTACCTAACATTGCACCCATTAAATAATAAGACGCTCGCAATTTTTTTACTTTCCCACTTGGAAGTGGCATTGCAACCATATTTGATGGATCTATCATTATTTTTTCATCAGATACTTCTACTTGACCACCTATTTCCTCTAAAAGGTCACATAGTGTTTGAACATCTGAAATAGAAGGAACTCCTTCAAGTGTTACAGGTGAGCTTGCTAAAATAGTTGCTGGGATTAAAGCCACTGCACTATTTTTGGCACCGCTAACACGAATTGTCCCTTTTAAAGGTATACCGCCTTCTAATACAAGCTTTTCCATAGTATACTCCCTTCTAAATGAGCAGAAGAAAATAGTAGAGAAGTAAAGTTTTTAAACTTCTCAACTGTCGAATAGTTTCTACCTATTTTCTCCAAAATTCTACTTCTCTAATCTTAGTTTATACGAGAGCTACAGTCTAATGTAAAGACTTTTGCTTCGGTTTTGTTATTTACAATATCTTGAATTTCAATAAAAATTCAGTAAAACCTTTAAATAAGTTTTGATTAGTTAGTAAAGTAGAAATAGATATTTGGTAATTTCTTAACTAGACCTAAACTAATTCTAATCATTATTATCTTATATCTTCAAGTCTAAATGAAAAAACATATAAATTTATTGCTAAAAGTGGCTTTGTTAAACAAGAAAACCGTCTAAACATAATTTAGACGGCTTAATTTATTATAATATATCATATTTCAAGCTAAAAAACTTAAAATATTATGCTTTGTTACTAGTACCGAACTCACGGATCTTGCCAGCTACTGTTGCGATAATTGCTTCGCGACCTGGTCCAAGAACTTTACGTGGGTCGTATTGTTTTTGATCATTTGCTACAAATTCACGAACAGCTTTATTAAAAGCAATTTGGTTCTCAGTGTTTACGTTAATTTTTGCAGTTCCACGAGCGATTGCTTTTTGAATTTGTTCAGTTGGGATTCCAGTTCCACCGTGTAAAACTAATGGTACATTAGTCTCGTTACCGATTTGTTCCATTTCGTCGAAACCTAATTTAGGTTCACCTTTGTATGGTCCATGAACAGAACCTAAAGCTGGAGCTAAGCAATCAATACCAGTACGCTCAACTAGTTCTTTACACTCTGCTGGGTTAGCATAAATAATGTCTCCAACAACGTGATCTTCCTGTCCACCAACAGTTCCTAATTCAGCTTCAACAGATACACCATGAGAATGAGCGTAGTCTACAACTTTTTTAGTTGTTTCAACGTTTTGTTCAAATGGATCGTGAGAAGCATCAATCATAACTGAAGTAAATCCAGCGTCAATCGCAGCTTTACATGCTTCATAGCTTGAACCATGATCAAGATGAATTGCTACAGGTACAGTAATTTTTAAATCAATTAATAAACCTTCTACCATCTTTACAACAGTATTAAATCCACCCATGTATTTAGCTGCACCTTCAGAAACACCAAGAATTACAGGTGATTGTTCTTTTTCAGCTGCAGTAAGAATAGCAAAAGTCCACTCTAAGTTATTAATATTGTATTGACCAACAGCGTATTTACCTTCTTTTGCTTTATTAAGCATTTCAGTCATAGATACTAAAGGCATTTTAAGCCCTCCTTATATACTCTTTTATGAAAATTAATCTGCACCCATAATTTTACTAACAAGAATAGAATGCTACAAATTGTTCTTTATTATGTAAATTATTAGGTATTTATATCACAACATAAGAATACAAAAAATGAAATGAAAACACAACAAATATCATCAAATGTTCGTATTATCGTAACATTTTGGATAATTAAACGCTATTTCAACCGGCTTTATTCGGTATTTCCGAAAACGCTTTCAATTTATAGATAAAATTAAAAGCAGATGGTCCGCTACCCATCTGCTATTTTACTGCTGAGATTGTGGTTGTGAAGTATGCTCCCTAACAACCTTTTTAATTTCATCAATATCAAATGGTTTTGGAAAATATTGTAGTGCTCCTAACTTTTTAGCTTCTTCAATAATATCGAGTTCACCATAAGCCGTCATCAATATAACTTTAATATCTTTATTAATTTCTTTGATTCGCTTTAGAATCTCCACTCCGTCCATACCTGGTATTTTCATATCAAGAATAACTAAGTCGGGACAATCCTTCACTACAATATCAATTGCTTGAAAACCATTAGCTGCCTGAAATACCTCATAGCCTTCTTTTTTGAAAATTTCGTGTAAAAGCAAACGAATTCCGTACTGATCGTCTACTATAAGTAATTTAATTCCCAAAAATAGTACCACCTTTCTTAACCAGATAACGTTCTTAAAAAAACACAAATTCCCCTAAATTTTTACATTCTACTTAAAAACCTTTTTTCCTGCATTAGTTTGAAAATTTTACAAAAAATTACTTTTTTAAAATTTTTTGTATCTATCTAAATTACAGTATAATGGTTAGACCATACTTTTATAAGAGGGAGTATTACTTAATGTTAAAAATTTTTTCGACACAATTGAATGGAGTTTTTCAAAAAATAGTTAAACAAGAGGAAGTATTTGAAGATGCTTCACGCTTCCTAGCACAGGCAGTTATAGGAGAAGGATGCATTTATGTTCATGGCACAAAAGAATTTGCTGGTATTGTTTCAGAAATAACTGATGGTGCAGAACAAAATGACTCAATTAAACCTTTATTGATTAACGGGGAGATCCAGTCATTATCTCCAGTAGATCGAGTACTTTTATTTACAAGACAGACGGATGATCAAGAAGCTATCCTTCTTGCTAATAAACTATCAGAATCAAACATTGGTTTAGTGATCGTCTCTACCACGATTAACGGAGAAGACCATTTATCAGAACTAGCTGATGTATTTATTAACTATGAATTAACAAGAAAGCTTGTTCCAACTGACGAGGGAGACCGAATCTGTTTACCTACCCTACTTACAGGATTATTTATTTATCACTGCCTACTACTTACAATGAGTGAAATCCTATCAGATTTCGACTGAAAAATAATTCTAAAATAACAAAAACACCCAACATAATTTTAATAAAATCTGTTGGGTGTTTTTTATTTCATTACCCTCTGTTTTGTAGTGATGCTCCTACAAAATCTCTGAATAATGGTTGTGGTCTATTTGGACGAGAAATAAACTCTGGGTGGAATTGAGAAGCTACAAACCATGGGTGATTTGGTAACTCAATAATTTCTACTAAACGACCATCTGGGCTAGTACCTGAGAAGATAAATCCTTCTTGTTCCATTTGTTGACGGTATTCATTATTGAACTCATAACGATGACGGTGACGTTCGTAAACAACTTCTTCTCCGTATGCTTCGTATGCTTTTGAACCTTCAACTAATTTACATGGGTATAAACCTAATCGTAATGTACCACCTAAATCTTCTACATCTTTTTGTTCTGGTAATAAATCAATAATTGGATAGTTAGTAGTAGGATCGATTTCAGCCGAGTGAGCACCTTTTAACCCTAAAACATTTCTAGCAAATTCAATTGACGCAATTTGCATACCTAGACAAATCCCTAAGAATGGTACGTTATTTTCACGAGCAAATTGTGCAGTTAAGATTTTGCCTTCTACACCACGGTCTCCGAATCCACCTGGTACAAGAATTCCATCTACACCGCTTAAAAGTTCATTTACATTAGCTGATGTAACTTCTTCTGCATTAATCCATTTAATTTCAATTTCGCTATCAAAAGCATATCCTGCGTGCTTTAATGCCTCTGCTACTGAAATATATGCATCTTGTAACTCTACATATTTACCAACAAGAGCGATTTTTGTTGATTTAGTTAAGTTTTTAACTTTGTCCACTAAAGAAATCCACTCTGTCATATCTGCTTCATTTGTTTGTAGTTTTAAATGATTACATGCGATACTGTCTAATCCTTGTGCTTGTAATGCTAATGGGATTTCGTAAAGAGTATCTGCATCTACACATTCGATTACATCTTTTGCATCTACATCACAGAATTGAGCAATTTTATCTTTCATTTCTTGTGGTACAGATGTTTCTGAACGTAATACGATGACATTTGGTTGAATACCAATGCTACGAAGTTCTTTTACACTGTGTTGAGTTGGTTTTGTTTTCAACTCACCAGCAGCTTTAATATAAGGTAGAAGTGTACAGTGAACATACATTACGTTGTCACGACCTACATCGCCTTTAATTTGACGAATAGCTTCGATAAAAGGTAATGACTCGATATCACCAACTGTTCCACCGATCTCAGTGATAACAACATCAGCATTCGTTTCGCGACCCGCACGGAAAACTTTATCCTTAATCTCATTTGTAATATGTGGGATAACTTGTACAGTTCCTCCTAGGTAATCTCCACGACGTTCTTTTTGTAATACCGTAGAATAAACTTTACCACATGTTACATTGTTGAATTTAGTAACGTTAATATCAACAAATCTTTCATAATGACCTAAGTCTAAGTCTGTTTCTGCACCGTCATCTGTTACGAAAACTTCACCATGTTGGTATGGACTCATTGTTCCTGGATCTAAGTTAATGTACGGATCGAACTTTTGAATTGTTACATTTAATCCTCTGTTTTTTAGAAGTCGTCCTAAAGATGCTGCAACAATCCCTTTACCAAGAGAAGAAACTACGCCACCTGTTACAAAAATATACTTTGTCATAATTGAGCCCCTTTCATTTTTAGCATTCGTATTTTATTTTTCCTTACAAGAAATTACAAAGCTAAACCTTTATAAAAAATTATTTAATAACATTTTATATGCATGCTTTATTGTCATCCAAAACTGGGTTTTTTCATGCAAATTTTTAACATTTGAATCTAAAGCAAACATTTCATTTATTGTTTTATTACAAAGTATTTGTAAAAAAACAAAGACGCCCCCTATTTAAAATAGGGAGCGTCAAAATATATTTCGTTCTTTTTAAAGAGCCCAATAAGAATTCTACTCATTCAGTACTTAAAAGTCAAGAACTTATCGTTCTTCTTCCTCTTCAAATTCTTCTAATTCTTCATCTTCTTCATCTTCTAGCTCTAAATCTTCATCTTCTATTTCAAGGTCTTCATCATCTTCATCGATTTCTTCGTCATCAAACTCATCAGTTTCATCATCTTCAACTAGATCTTCATCTAACTCGTCTAATTCAAGTTCTTCCTCTTCAAAATCATCTTCTTCAGATGCGTCATAATCTTCGAACTCATCTTCTTCTTCCACTTGTTTACGTTTCTTCTTAGGTTTTGCAACAGGTAATACTTCTTCTTCTGCTTGATCATATGGATACCAAGCACGTAATCCCCAGCGATTTTCACCTAAACATACGAAACGGCCATCAATATTTAATTCTGTATAGAATTGAGGAAGTTTTTCTAATAGTGCCTCTCTAGTTACACCTAAAACTGTTGCTATTTGGTCAACTAAATCGTAAAAAGAAATAGGTTCCTTTGTTTCAGAAAAAAGTTCATATGCTAATTCAATAAGCGATAATTCTTTTAATTGCTCTTCCGAGTATTGCTTTAAACTCAAGGTAAGCACTCCTTTAAAAATAATATTTTCACCATAATTTAATAACATTATGTATAAATTTTACTAGTTAGCTATAAAATACATATCTTTCATTATAAACAAAACTAAGTTAAATATGCTAGCACCTTGTCTATATTTTTCAATATTAGACTTATTTTTTGCGAAAATAGTAAAATGAGCGTCTAAAAGACGCCCATTCTACCTAACTCCAGTCACATGCCCCTTTTGCTGTCTTAAAGCAGGACAAACGGCTTTTCACAATTCTTTTTACATATTTCTACGGTATTGTCCGCCTACTTCATATAATGCTTGAGTGATTTGTCCTAAACTAGCAACACGAACAGTATTCATTAGCTCTTCGAATAAATTGCCATTTTGACGAGCAACTTGTTTTAATTGTTCTAGAGCAACTTGTGCTTCTGATTTATGTTTAACTTGGAATTGCTCTACATGATCTATTTGCGATTGTTTTTCTTCGTAGCTTGATCTAGCGATTTCCATTGTATTGATTGATTCCATCTGTTCATTAGGATTGATGTAAGAGTTTACTCCTATGATTGGAAGTTCACCATTATGTTTAAGTGTTTCATAATAAAGTGACTCTTCTTGAATTTTGCCACGTTGGTATTGAAGCTCCATCGCACCTAATACGCCACCACGGTCACTGATTCTCTCAAACTCTTTTAAGACTGCTTCCTCTACTAAGTCTGTTAGCTGCTCAATGATAAATGATCCTTGGATTGGATTTTCATTTTTCGATAGGCCATTTTCTTTTTGAATAATAAGCTGAATCGCCATTGCTCGACGTACAGATTCCTCAGTAGGAGTTGTAACAGCTTCATCATATGCATTTGTATGAAGTGAGTTACAGTTATCATATAAAGCCAGTAATGCTTGTAAAGTTGTACGAATATCATTAAATGCCATCTCTTGAGCATGTAATGAGCGACCTGATGTTTGAACATGGTATTTAAGTTTTTGGCTACGTTCAGATGCACCATATTTTTCTTTCATCGTAACAGCCCAAATTCTTCTCGCTACACGTCCTATTACCGAGTACTCAGCATCAAGTCCATTACTAAAGAAGAACGATAAATTATGTGCAAAATCATCGATTTTCATGCCTCGACTTAAATAATATTCAACGTAAGTGAATCCATTTGATAAAGTGAATGCAAGTTGTGAAATCGGATTTGCTCCAGCTTCAGCAATATGGTATCCAGAAATTGAAACTGAATAATAATTACGTACACTATTATCAATAAAATACTGTTGTATATCGCCCATCATTTTTAAAGCGAATTCTGTTGAGAAAATACATGTATTTTGCCCTTGATCCTCTTTTAAAATATCAGCTTGAACAGTACCACGAACTTTTTGTAAAGTTACTCTCTTTATTTCTGTAAATTCTTCAACTGCTAAAATACGGCCTAATTCTTTTTCTTTTATTTCAACTTGTTGATGGATAGCAGTATTTAAGAACATAGCTAAAATAATTGGTGCTGGACCATTAATTGTCATAGAAACAGATGTTGAAGGACTACATAAATCAAAACCATTGTAAAGCTCAATCATATTATCTAAAGTACATATATTTACTCCACTCTCACCAATTTTCCCAAAAATATCCGGACGGATTGCTGGGTCTTCTCCGTATAGAGTTACTGAATCAAATGCTGTACTTAAACGTTTAGCTGGGTCATTCTCACATAGATAGTGGAATCGTTTATTTGTTCGGCTTGGAGGTCCCTCACCAGCAAATTGTCTCTTCGGATCTTCATCTTGACGCTTGAATGGGAATACTCCTGCTGTAAATGGGAAATATCCAGGTACGTTTTCTTTCGCTACCCATCTTAATAAATCTCCATAATCTCGATAAGTAGGTACAGATACTTTCGGTATTTTTGTGCCCGATAAAGTTGTAGTTGTTAATTCAACTTTAATTTCTTTATCTCTAATTTTTTGAATTAGTAGATCTTGTGAATATGCTTCTTTAATCAATTTAAAATGATTTAGAGCCTGTTTTGTAGATGGAGCAAGAGATTCTTCAAATTTATTTTTCAAATCTACTAATGTATGTTTTGCATCTTCAATATTTTGTGACTCTATTTCAGATAGCGTTCCTTCAATTTGATAAAGCTTTGAAGCTTTTGCTGCCTCAACTTCAGTGTTTTCGTGATAGTTTCTTACAGTTTCTGCAATTTCTCTTAAATAAAAACGACGATTACTTGGAATAATGACATGTTGTTTCTCAACATTACCCGGCTTAATATATGTCGTATTCCACTCATTTGTAGTGTGTTTTTCAATTGATTTTGTTAAAGCTAAAAATAAATTATTAGTTCCTGCATCGTTGAACTGACTAGCGATTGTTCCGTATACAGGCATTGTAGCGATATCGTCATGGAAAAGATGGCGGCTACGTTGATATTGTTTTTGAACAAGACGTAGTGCATCTTCTGAGCCTTGACGTTCAAATTTATTAATTGCAATCAAATCAGCAAAGTCAATCATATCAATTTTTTCTAATTGAGAAGGTGCTCCAAATTCACTTGTCATAACATATAGATGAATATCACTGTACCTAGTAATTGCAGCATCACCTTGACCAATACCACTTGTCTCAACAAAAATAACGTCAAAATCAGCTGATTTTAAGATTGAAATAGTATCCTCTAATGCATTTGAGATTTCAGATTGACTATCTCGAGTAGCTAAACTTCTCATATACACATTTGGATGGTGAATTGAATTCATACGAATACGGTCACCTAATAGTGCCCCACCTGTTTTACGTTTTGTTGGATCAATTGAAACAATACCGATTGTTTTTTCTGGAAACTCTTGAATAAAACGGCGTACTAGCTCATCTGTTAATGAGCTCTTACCCGCTCCACCAGTACCAGTCATACCAATTACTACACTTTTACTAGTTTCTGATTTTTCTAATGTTGCGGCCATCTCTAAGCTTGAATCGAGAGAGCCTTTATTTTCAGCTAAAGTAATAAATCTAGCAATTTCTTTATGATTTGTAGCAGATAGTTTTTGAACGTTTTCTAAGTCCTTTAAAGGCGGAAGAAAATCTGTGCTTTGTAACATATGATTAATCATTCCTTGAAGTCCCATTATACGGCCATCTTCAGGTGAATAGATTTTCGTGATTCCGTATTCTTCTAGCTCCTCTTGCTCTTTAGGCAGAATTACTCCACCGCCGCCACCAAATAACTTGATGTGAGAAGCGCCTCTTTCTTGAAGCAAGTCGTACATATATTTAAAGTACTCCATATGTCCACCTTGGTAGGAAGAAATTGAAATACCTTGTACATCCTCTTGAATTGCTGCGTTAATAATTTCTTCAACTGAACGGTTATGGCCTAAATGAACAACTTCAACACCATTTTCTTGCAATAATCTTCTAATCATATTGATTGACACGTCATGGCCATCAAATAAGCTTGATGCAGTAACGAAACGAATCTTGTGCTTAGCTTGATACTTTTCTACCATACTAATCATCCCCCAGAATTATAATTGCTTTTTTTGTAAAAGAAAACTTGGTAAAGGGCTATCCATATTCCTTGTACCAAGCGATCCTAATCATTCGTAATGCGAAAAGAAGAATAAATATTATTTTTTATAGCATTCTTGAGATTACTAGTCTTTGAATTTCTTGTGTTCCTTCATAAATTTGAGTGATTTTAGCATCTCTCATAAAGCGTTCCACCGGATAATCCTTCGTATATCCATAGCCACCGAAAACTTGTACTGCCTCTGTTGTAACCTTCATCGCAGTATCTCCTGCAAGTAATTTAGACATAGCAGATTCCTTACCATATGGAAGTCCATTAGATTCTAACCATGCTGCTTGATAAGTTAATAGACGAGAAGCTTCGATACTTGTAGCCATATCAGCAAGTTTAAATGAGACACCTTGTTGAGCAATAATTGGTTTACCAAATTGAACACGCTCTTTAGCATAATCAACTGATGCATCTAAAGCACCTTGTGCAATACCTACTGCTTGAGCAGCGATTCCATTTCTACCACCATCAAGAGTTTGCATCGCAACTTTAAATCCTTTACCCTCTTCACCTAATAGATTTTCAGCTGGGATACGGCATTCTTCAAAGATAATTTCAGTTGTTGGCGATGAACGAATACCTAATTTACTTTCTTTCTTACCAACTGAAAAACCTGGTGTATCACTTTCAACGATAAATGCAGAAACTCCGTGTTTATTTGTAGGATCAGTCACAGCAAATACTACGTAAATTTCCGCTTCTCCACCGTTAGTAATAAATATTTTTGAACCATTTAATATATATTCGTTTCCTTCTCTTCTAGCAGTCGTTCTCATACCACCAGCATCTGACCCAGATCCAGGTTCGGTTAATCCATAAGCACCGATTTTTGTTCCTTGTGCTAACGGTTTTAAGAATTTTTGTTTTTGTTCTTCAGTACCAAATTTATATATCGGCCAACTAGCTAATGAAGTGTGAGCTGATAAAGTTACACCTGTTGAAGCACAAACTCTAGAAAGCTCTTCAACCGCGATAACGTAAGCTAAATAATCACTACCGATTCCACCATATTCCTCTGGGAATGGAATACCTGTTAATCCCAACTCAGCCATTTGATCAAAAATTGAGCGATCAAATTTTTCATGCTCATCACGCTCAGCAGCTGACGGAGCAACCTCATTTCTAGCAAAATCTCTTACCATTTTACGAATCATTTCATGTTCTTCACTTAAACGAAATTGCATAGATCATTTCCCCCGATTTTTGCTAGGACAAGGATCACAATCAAATGAGAGGTTTTTATTGAAGATAATTATTTTATATCCTATTCCCCTTAACTTAATTGCTCCCTTATCACTGCCTTGTTGTTTTTGTCGATTTTTGTAAGCGTTAACAAAATATTTTATACTTTAACTAAAAAGATAGTCTACTTCGTATAATATTAGACAAAAATCTGAAAATTCCTGTTATTTTTTGTAGAAAAATTTTTAAGTTTAGAAGGAAGGAAAAACAGGATCAAGTTAATAGGCAAAAATAGAAATGCAAAAAAAATAACAGCTTAAGGGAGGCAGTACTTAGACAAAAGGAAGTATTTCCCTCCACTCTTTTCCTGCTCTTCCCATACCCTGCTATTCTTGCTTTTCCCTCTTATCGTACCTCTATTAAGACTGCGTCTCCTTGACCACCGCCGCTGCAGATTGCAGCAATTCCTAGGCCTCCCCCTCTTGCTTTTAGAGCATTAACTAAAGTTACGATGATTCTTGCACCACTTGCTCCAATTGGATGCCCTAGAGCAATAGCTCCACCATTTACATTTATTTTTTCTAAAGGTATATCCGCAATTTTCGCACTTGCTAAAACGACTGCTGCGAATGCTTCGTTAATTTCAAATAAGTCTATATCTGACATCTTTTTATTTGTTTTTTGTAATAATTTTTGAATGACATATCCTGGAGTTCTTGGGAAGTCCTTTGCTTCTACAGCCATTGATTCTGTAGCAACGATTGTAGCTAAAGGTAAATAGCCATTTAGTTTTGCTTCTTCCTCACTCATTAATAAAAGTGCTGCACCTGCGTCATTTAAACCAGGTGCATTTCCAGCTGTTATTGTACCGTCGCGATCAAATGCTGGTGATAGCTTAGCTAGTTTTTCAATAGTAGTATCTTCCCTTGGACCCTCGTCTACTTCTATTTTGGTTACGACTCCTTTTTTGCCAACTGACTCAATCTTTACAATCTCTTCTTCAAATTTACCTGTTTTAATCGATTCAACCGCAAGTTGTTGACTACGAAGTGCCCACTCATCTTGTTGCTCACGAGATATATCTTCAATTTTGGCAACTTCACTTCCGTATGTACCCATATGAACACCAGTAAATGAACAAGTTAAGCCATCCACTAGAAGGCCGTCCTTTAATTCTGTGTTCCCCATTTTATTTCCCCATCTTATAGAGGTTTGATAAAAAGGTGTATTACTCATGGATTCCATTCCACCTGCAACAATACGTTTACTTTCACCAGATCGTATCAATAAATCAGAAAGCATAACACTACGCATACCAGAAGCACATACTTTATTTATTGTTTCTGATCTCGTTTCCCAAGGTAATCCTGCATTACGAAGTGCTTGTCTTGAAGGTAATTGTCCTTGTCCACCTTGTAAAACTGTTCCCATTATTACATCATCAATCATTTCTAATGGATGGTTAACACGGTTCAATGTCTCTTTAATTGCGATTCCACCTAACTGGGCGGCACTAAAGCCCTTTAAGGCGCCTCCAAAACGTCCGATTGGTGTACGAACTGCACTTACTATAACTGTTTTACTCATCCCAATTTCCCCCTTAAAGTTTTATCTATTTCTCCTCTATAATAAAATCCTATAATCTATCAATTCACTAAATAAAAAGGCGGTATAAAACGCTGCCAGGCAGTCTGAAAGGTGTACAAGTTGCACACCTTCCACTGCTATTTTATGAAGATTGAAAAGTTATAGAACTTTTATGAAGCCTGGTTTTGTTTGTCACCAAAAATCGATAACTCTAAAAGCTCTGCTATATCTAGTGTTTTTACATTTTCTTCGACTTCTTTTGCTTTTGTTCCATCAGATAGCATTGTTAAGCAATAAGGACAACCTGTTCCAATTACATTTGGACTAACTGCAAGTGCTTGTTCAGTACGTGTTACATTAATACGATTACCAACATGCTCTTCCATCCACATTAATCCTCCACCCGCTCCACAGCACATACCTGTTTCACGCTTACGCTCCATTTCGACTAGTTTGACGCCAGGAATTGCACGAAGAATATCCCTAGGAGCTTCATAAACTTCATTGTATCGACCTAAATAGCATGAATCATGGTAAGTAATCACTTCATTTACTTGATGAACTGGCTTCAACTTACCTTCTTTAACCAATTGAGATAATAATTCTGTATGATGATAAACTTCTATTGATAAACCAAAATCAGGATATTCATTTTTAAATGTGTTATAAGCATGCGGATCAATTGTTACTAATTTGCTTACTCCCGCTTTTTCAATTTCTGCGATATTATTACTTGCTAACTCTTGGAATAAGAATTCTTGACCTAATCGTCTAGGTGTATCGCCAGAATTTTTCTCTTTATTACCTAAAATAGCAAACTTAATTCCAGCTTCATTCATTAGTTTCGCAAATGCTAATGCGATTTTTTGGCTACGGTTATCATATGAACCCATTGAACCTACCCAGAATAAGTACTCAATTTCTTCTCCAGCTTTCTGAGCTTCTTTTACCGTTGGGATATGGATACTTTCATCAAGTTCTCTCCAGTTTTCACGGTCTTTACGATTTAACCCCCATGGGTTTCCTTGACGTTCGATATTTGTCATTGCACGTTGAGCATCTGGTTGCATCTTACCTTCTGTTAAAACTAAATAACGACGTAAATCAATTATCTTTTCAACATGCTCATTCATTACTGGACATTGATCTTCACAGTTACGGCAAGTTGTACATGCCCAAATCTCTTCCTCAGTAATTACGTCACCAATTAAACTTGGACTATATTCCAATGTTGCTGCTGATTCTTGTTTTCCTTGTGAAGCAAATGCTAATTGATTTCCTTTTGTTTTAGAAAATGCAACTGTTGGAACCCAAGGTGCGCGAGACGTTACAACAGCCCCTGTTTCAGTTAAATGATCACGAAGTTTTAAAATTAAATCCATCGGTGACAGCATTTTTCCAGTTGCAGTAGCTGGACATACATTAGTACAACGACCACATTCAACACAAGCATATAAGTCAATTAACTGTGATTGACGGAAGTCGCTGATTTTTCCAACACCGAATGTCTCTTGTGTTTCATCTTCAAAATCTATTTTTTCTAATTTTCCCGCTTTCGTTAGACGATTAAAATATACGTTCGCTGGACCAGCAAGTAAATGTGCGTGTTTTGATTGAGGTACATATACTAAGAACGTTAAAAGTGAAATTAAGTGAGTCCACCAAGCAACATAAAATAATGAAATTGATAAAGGCTTACTAATACCGTTAAAAATTGTTGCAATTAATGATGCGATTGGTTCGTGAAAGCTCGTTGCTTCACCATGCCAAATGATTCCCATGCCATTACCAAATAGTGTTGATAACATTAATAAACCAATAAAAATAAGAACTAAACCGCTTTTCCAACCTCTTTTTAGTCGAACTAACTTTTCAATATATCGTCTATGGAAGGCCCAAACAACTGCCACCAATATTAGTAACGCAATGATTTCTTCAAAAAATGTAAATGCACCATACAAAGGTCCAAGAGGTAAATGTGCGCTAGGAACAAGACCTCTTATAATAAAGTCTAAAGCTCCTGCTTGAACTAAAATGAATCCATAAAAGAATAACAAATGAATAAATCCACTTTTCTTATCCTTCAAAAGCTTTTTTTGCCCAAAAACATTGACCCAAATTTTTTGAAAACGTTCTTTCAAATTTCTTTCAAATTCTTCTTTTTTACCTAATTTGATGTAGGCAAGTCTTGTTTGAATCAGGTAAATGAATAAATAAATTGCATAAACTGTAATTGCCACAAACCCTAATGCGTTCAAATACAAAAGTGCATGATTCATGATGTATTCCTCCCCCAATTTTCCCGGCTATAAAGAAAACGCTTACTGTTTAAAAATTTATAACCATAATAATATTCAGAAAATATATAATTTAATTATATTATGAATGACTATTCAGTCAAATACTTTTTCATTTTAAATTGGCTCTTTTTCATATTCTTCAATGTAAATGGTCATACTATCAACACGTAAAAGGTAAAGGAGTTTAATTATATGATTCTTTGCATTTGCTTAATCGCTCTACTCTTTCTTATACTCCTTGCTAGCTTAGATCTTTATTTTGGTTATAAAGCCTTTCATAAATATGATAAAACTTGTCCATTTAAAAAAAGATATAGTGAAACAATGTTAATAACAGATGGTAATGATTTGTACAAACATCTTCTAGACGATATAACAGAAGCAAGTAGTAGCATTTCTATGCTTTTTTATATTGTTCGAAATGATGATACATCCGAAAAATTTTTATCATTACTTGAAAGAAAAGCCCAGGAAGGATTACAAGTACGATTGCTTGTTGATTGGATCGGAAGTTTTAGACTAAAGCGTAAAAGAATAAAAAAACTAAAAGAAAATGGTGTGGAAGTACTTTTTAATCGGAGAACTGGATTTCCATATACTCTCTATCGGTTTCAACATCGTAACCATCGTAAGATTACAGTAATAGATCAAAAAACCGGCTATTTTGGTGGTTTTAATATTGGCAAAGAATATATTGGTTTTGATGAAGAATTAGGTTATTGGAGAGATTATCATATTCGAATGACAGGAGAAGGTGTAAAAGATTTACACACCCAATTTTTAATTGACTGGGTTAGAAGTGGCGGAGAATCCTTTACGTTAATTAATGACGATGAATTAGCAAAAGGAGAAATCGAGCACCACTTCTATTCGTCGGACTTTGTACGCATTGAGAACCTATATAAAGATTTAATAGATCAGGCAAAAAAACATATTTACATCGGTACACCTTATTTTATTCCAACAAAAAAATTGATGAACGCACTTCTTGAAGCTCTTAATCGAGGCGTCCATATATGCGTAATGGTGCCTGAAAAAGAAGACCATAGACTTGTTAAAGAGGCAAGTTTTCCACATCTCCTTTTAATTTTAGAAGGTGGTGGGGAAGTTTTTCATTATCAGAAAGGGTTCTTTCATGCCAAAGTACTACTCATCGATGACCGTTGCTGTGATGTAGGATCCGTTAACTTTGATCGTAGAAGTCTTTGCATAAATGATGAATGGAGCTGTATTTTTTCAAGTGAGTCTTTCATAATGAAAATTAAAGAAATATTTACAAAGGACTTAGAACGCTCAAAATCTTATCCTACCCAGCATTATAAAAATACAACATTCTTATGGAAGTGTCGCAAGCTTTTATCTAAGCTTCTTTCTCCATTAATGTAATCCTTTTTACACGCACAAAAACCAAGGTAGAGGTGAACAAATTATGATTATTCGATTTGGATATGTATCACATGCATTATCATTATATAATTGTTCACCTGCAAAAACTCTTACATTTACTCGTTATAAAGCCCTTAATCAGGAAGAACGTTTAGAGAAATTAATTTATGTTACATCACAAAATATCGAAAATACGTCTAGAGCACTTCATTACAATGTGGGACAACAAATTCCTTTATATAGAATGTCCTCTTCAATGGTCCCTTTGGCGACTCATCCAGATGTAGAATTTGATTATATAAATATTTTTCACAAACAATTTAAAGAAATAGGTGATTTTATCAAGAAGCATGAATTAAGAGTTAGTTTTCATCCTAACCAATTCACGCTTTTTACAAGTGATAAACCTCATATTACTGATAATGCTGTGATTGATATGGAATATCATTATAAAGTACTTGAAGCAATGGGTATTTCAGACCAAAGCGTCATTAATATACATATTGGAGGAGCGTATGGAAATAAAGAGCTTGCTATCCAACGGTTTTATGAAAATATAAAAAAGCTCCCTACCCACATAAAAAAACAAATGACGTTAGAAAATGACGATAAAACGTATAATACAACTGAAACACTAATGGTTTGTAAAAACGAAGGTATTCCGCTCGTATTTGACTATCATCATCATATGGCAAACTTATGTGAAGAACCTTTAGAGAAATTATTACCCCTTATATTTTCTACTTGGGAGCATACATATTTGAAGCCTAAAATTCATATTTCATCTCCGAAATCCGATAAAGAGTTTAGAGCACATTCAGATTTAATTGATCTTAATTTTATTAAGCCCTTTTTTGACATCGTCAGATCAATTGGAAGTGATATCGATATAATGATTGAATCGAAAAAAAAGGATTTAGCTCTATTACAATTAATGGAAGATATAGCGAAATGGAGAGGTTATAAGCGAATAAGTGGTGGTATGATCGAAGTTACTTAAAGTTGAGTACCAAAGACATAACAGATGGAAATAAAGAGGCCATGAAAGCATTTAAAAAGGTCATTTATACTTACCGTAGCCCTTAAGGAAGTTTAACTTACCTTGAGGGTTTCTTTTGGCTTTAAAGTCGGTCATGGTAGAGCTACCAATGTATTCATAAAGAATGACTATGGTATATTGAAGGTTATTCATGAGCATTTGAGCAGTATTTCCTAAGCCTTTATTCTTTCATGGGGTTAGTAATGTTATTTATATAAAAAACACTCAGATTATTAATCTGAGTGTTTTTCATTACCATTTTGCCAACCATTATTGTTCTTGTTCTCGTTTTCATTGTTTTTATAACGATTATTGCATCCGTGGCAGCTTTCTTTATTTTCATTTCTTCCTTGAACATTATTACTTCTTCTTAATTCGCGTTCATCATTATAGTCACTTTTTTTTTTGTCTTGATGCTTTTCATAGTTGTTGTATTGTTTCTTTTGATTTTGATTCGATGATTCATGGTGTTCATTTTGATTTTTATGATTCCATTGAGGCTGCTTATTTCTCCAGTGCTCATCTTGATGTCTATTGTTCTGAACTTCTTTAGAATGACCATTATCATTATTTTTTTCTTTTTCGATTGTAGGTGACTTTAAACTAGATTTATTTTTGTTATTGGTTTCGCCTTTTGTCACTTTCGTTGTTGAATTAGAATTAAAACTTTTTTCTTGTTTATTTTGATTTTGGCTTTGATTTTGAGTTTTAACCTTTGGCTGATCTAGTTCCTTAGAATATGGGATATTAATATGATTATTAGTATCTTGAATATCCTTCAATTCATGATTTAGCTCACTTTGTTTATTTTCAAATTCTTTTCTCATCTCACCAGTTAATTTGATTGTTTCATCTGGTTCAATTACTTTAGATTTCTCCATTTCATCAACTAAATCATCCATAACTAAATGTAGGGGCTCATTTTTCCAGTTATCCATTTTGTCGATCAATTGTTTACCTTGTTCATTGTGACCCTTTAATGCAATGACCTTTAACTGTTTGTCCAATATTAAAGATACCTTTGCCTCTGAGTCGATCGTAACCTTCCCTGCTGCCAATGCTTCATTGTTGTTCAAATTTACAAATATAAAAGAAAAAAGAATTAATCCACTCGCAATTACGACAGGTATCAATTTAGGGATGCTCAATTTCATTTTTTTATTTAAAATGATTGCATTGTTGGGGAACTGGATTTCTTCACCGATTGAATAGGATGACAATATTTTTTTACATTTTAAGTATTCTCCGTTAGCAGTTAGTACAACTACGGAAGAATGATTAACTTTTAATACAATACCATTGTTCATCTTCAGTTCCCCCTTTTTAAATAGTTTTTTAAATAAATATACTCATTGACGCTAATGATACTCATGGCAATTATATATTTTCTATGTTTTTCTAGCGATTTTCGACTTATATTAACTTTAGTTTCTAGTTTTTTCATCGGTAATTTTTTCTTTTTATATAGAAAAGTTAACATTTCTTCATCAGATGTAACAAGGTCTACAACTGAAAAAATATGCTCCCTAGTATCTTCATGTTTAGGCGAAACCTCTACTAAAGTTTCTAATGAAATTCCAAACTGTTTAAGCATCTCACTAAAATGAATAATTTCTTCTTTACGGTTTATTTCATCAAAGTTTTTTATATAAGAGCTATACACATGGTCATCATATTGTTTATGTATATCCTCTGAACCGGTTTGTTCTGAGGTCAACGATTGGTATTTAGATTCCTTCCGAAAGAAATCGATTAATTCTCGTTTTATGATCAATTTAGCAAAAGTTAGAAATGAAGCACCTTTTTTATATGAATATAGTTTAATAGCTTCATGAAAAGCATTTAAACCAATACTAAATTCATCTTCTTGATTAGTAATATATCTACCACAAATAGTGGAAACAGTTTTGTTTATAAAAGGAGTATATTGAACTATAAAATCATCTAGTTCTTTTGATGAAGACTGTTGTATTGTTAATACAATATCTTCAATTTTTTCTTTTCTTTTATAAAGCGTCTGAAAAATTGTAAGTAACAAGACCCGATCTCCTTTCAAAAGAGGATTGCTTACCCATTAAAACTTAAAGGCGCCTCCACTCATTATATAATCAAATGAATGTATGAGGCACCATTTTAATTTAATCAGTTAAACTTAAGCATATCGCATCTTATGAAATGTTTCATATGATTTTATTGAAAGGTGAATGGAAATAATTACTTATTAATTTTTACCATGTCCATTTCCATGGTTTTCACCTTGGTTATTTGAATTCTCATTTTTTTTCCACTCTTGCTTTTCATTTCCCTTATGGTTTCCACGGTTTTCATGTTCACCTTGATTTCTATGGTTTGTACCATTTTCGTGCTTTACTACGTGTTTTACTTCATGTTTTACTTCATGCTTTACTACATGTTTTTCTTCTTTTTCAACTTTTACTTTTTTTACTTTAGCTGGTTTTACTTCTTTTGACTCATGTTGATATTCTTCCTTATGCTCTACTGTTACAGGTTTTGTAGCAACTTCAGCAGCATCATCTTTGTCATCATTTTCACCTTGATCATCTTCATTAACATTTTTCACGTCTGTGTCATTTACGTCTTCAATTTTAGTCACTGTTGTAATAACTTCTGGAGTAGCTGATTGATCTGTAGTTGCATCAGGGTATTGAACTGTAATAACTGGTTTTAGAGTAGTTGAACCCTGTTCTGTGTGCTTTAAGACTTTCTCTAATCTTTCAGAGATTTTATTAAAGCTCTTTTCAATATTTTTAGCAATCGCAGCTTTTGCTTTTGGATTTTTAACTTGATCTAAAACATTTGCTAAAACAAGTAAATTGTTATTTAAATGATGTTGAATTTTTGCAATTTCTTTTTGCTCTTTTGTTAATTTTTGTTTTTCATGCTTGTCTGTTTCAGCTTTATCTTGATCTTCTTTTTCTACTTCTTGTTTATCTGTATCTTGCTTGTCAGTCTCAACTTTTTCTGTGTCTTCTTTTTCTACTTCAGTTGAATCTTCTGCTGGTTTCGTAGTAACAGTACCTTCTGTTGTTGTTTCTGAAGTCGTTGGCTCAGTAACAGTTGGAAGTTTTCCATCAAGTTGACCTTGAGCATTATCCATTTGACTTAAAGCTTCTTTTAATGTTTCTTTTGCTAAATCTTCTTTGCCTTCTTTAATTAATTCTCTTGCTTCATGAATGCGCTCTTGAGCAAATTGTGCTAAAAGTTCTGCTTCTTTAACTTTATCTGTTGTTAGTAACAGTTGAATTTTTTCTACTGTTGTTTTTACAAAATAGAAGAAATCGCCTTTAACTAATGCAGGTGCTTCTTCCTTTTGGTCAGTTGGTGAAACTGTCTCATTTTCAGCAGCAAGTACTGAACTAGAGAATCCTAACTGAGATAGTAAAAGTGCTGTAGCAGTCGTATGTACTAATAATTTTTTCATTAATTTTTTTCCCCTTTGTAAAAGTTTCTTTATTTATTCTCACTATAACTATTCGTAAAGAATTTCATTTTTTAGGGGGTCATTTTAAAAAAAATTTAAAAAATTAATAAAAAAATGGTGAAACCTGTAATTTTTCCCTATTTACCGACAAAGTTGTATAAAATAACTTACTAAAAAAATACAAAATAATACTTTGGAAATTTGATTAAGTTAACAAAAAAGTACCATACCCTAAATTAGGGCATGGTACTTAGTGTGTAGATAAAGTTCAAAAAATTTGATTATCAGACTGATTACTTACATTTTTTCTGGTGCAGAAACTCCAACTAAAGCTAATGCATTTTGTAATGTAACTTGAACTGCTTTCATTAATGCCAATCTAGCCATTGATTTTTCAACATTTTCAGCATCTAACACTTTTTCTGCATTATAGAAGCTGTGGAATGTACCCGCTAATTCAAATACATAGTTTGTAATATGATGAGGAGTACGTTTTGAAGCAGCTAATGAAACCGCTGCTGGGAATTCTCCTAATTTCTTTAATAACTCATATTCTTTTTCAGACGAAACAAGGCTGTAATCAGCTTCTCCATTGTAAACAATACCCATTTCTTCTCCTTGACGAAGAATACTACAAACACGAGCGTGAGCGTATTGTGAATAATACACAGGGTTTTCATTTGATTTAGAAACAGCTAAGTCCATATCAAAGTCTAAATGTGAGTCACAACCGCGCATTGCAAAGAAGTAACGAGTTGCGTCAGTACCTACTTCTTCCATTAAATCACGTAACGTTACAGCTTTACCTGTACGTTTACTCATTTTAACTTTTTCACCATCTTGATATAACTGAACCATTTGGATAATTTCTACTTCAAGCGTATCAGCATTATATCCTAATGCTTGAATTGCTGCTTTCATTCGAGGAATGTATCCGTGATGGTCAGCTCCAAGAATATCAATTAATTTATCTGCACCACGACTAAGCTTGTCTCGGTGGTAAGCGATATCCGGAGTTAAATAAGTATAAGAGCCATCGCTTTTAATTAGTACACGGTTTTTATCATCTCCATATGTTGTAGAACGGAACCAAGTCGCTCCTTCTTCTTCATATGTTTCACCACGTTGTTTTAAATCATCAAGAGCCTCTAACACTTTGCCATTTTGATATAATGAAGTCTCTGAATACCATACATCAAATTCTACTCTGAAATTTCGTAGATCTCGTTGTAGTTTTTCCATTTCTAATTTTAAACCATACTCACGGAAGA
Source organism: Bacillus sp. AFS053548 (assembly GCF_002575105.1). Classification (NCBI taxonomy): domain Bacteria; kingdom Bacillati; phylum Bacillota; class Bacilli; order Caryophanales; family Bacillaceae; genus Bacillus; species Bacillus sp. AFS053548. The sequence goes on from NZ_NUHI01000005.1 coordinate 257,145, forward strand.
ACTTGTAACGAGCCTCTTCTGGTTCATTCACATAACGGTCACCGAATTCAGCAGCTAAAGTTTTACCAATCTCAATAATGTCTGAGCCATGATAGCCATCTGCTGGCATTTCTTTATCCATTCCAAGTGCTTGCATATATCGAGCTTCTACTGAAAATGTTAAATTATTAATTTGGTTTCCAGCATCATTAATATAATACTCACGAGTTACTTCATAACCTGCTTTATTTAAAATATTGCATAATGAATCTCCAAATGCAGCTCCACGAGCATGACCTAAATGTAAATCTCCAGTCGGATTTGCTGAAACAAACTCAACTAAAATCTTTTCACCGTTACCAAAGTTTGTTTGGCCATATTCATTTCCCGACTTAATAATCGTTGGAATTAAATCAGTAAGATAACTATTATCCATATAAAAATTAATGAAACCTGGCCCAGCAATTTCTACTTTTTGAATGCTTGCCTTACTTTGGTCAAAAGAATTAATTAACTCCTCTGCAATCATTCTAGGAGCCTTTTTAGCAACACGTGCTAATTGCATTGCCATATTTGTTGAAAAATCTCCGTGCGCTTTATCTTTTGGAGTTTCTAATACGACTTGTGGTAATTGTTCCTCCGTTGCTAATCCTGCTTTTAATACCGCAGCTTCGATTTCATTTTTCAAACGACTTTTCACTTGTTCTAATGTATTCATATCGTTGCCTCCTTAATTGATACTGTAATGTTATACGACCCAGCATTTTCATCTCCTACGAAAAGCTTATATCCTAATTGAAGTACCCCTTTTAAAGGTCTTTCAGATACTAGAAATTGTAGTTTTTTTGTATATGCCTTAGTTTGAAATACGCCTAATTCATTAGTGAAAGTACCTTCAGTTGTTTCATTTACTCTGTATTGATGACGCATCATAACTCCGCCATTACGAATAATTGTTACTTCCCCTTTACTTATTTTCATAGTAGCCTTTACTTTTCGATCCTCGTGATTTTCATCAAATAATAAATATGAAACATCATCTTTTTTATAATATAGGCCATTTGCTTGAAAACTGATTTTATCACGCCCGTGTGAATCTTTTATCAAAGTCTCAAAGTCAATTGAGACAGGTATGCCTTGTTGTCCTTTCACTTTTACACGTCCTTTTCTCCCCATGAACGTAACGAATCACATCCAAAAATCATCTTTTCCCATTTTAGCATAATCTAATAAAAAAAATAAAATAGGTAACAAAAAAATTGTGAAAAATATTCATTAAAGTGAACGAAATTATATGCTTTCCAAAAAAAATGGGGAACGGAACTTTCTTGTTTCTAAAATATTTTATAGGCTTTCTTTACATAATACCCGTAGCCTCGTTCTATATAATGATGAATTTCATCCATTAAATATGTGTGAACAATTTAATGAAAGATCATCACGAAGGAATAGATCATTTTCAATAAGGATGGCAATAATCGACCATATTTATTTCGACTCACCAAATCCAAAAATGCAGGAACTATTACTCATTGAACGTGATCCGATTTCAATTGCATCAACATACTGACAAAATAATCTTGCCATGAAAGTAAGATGGATTTTTTGTTTTCAATTGAAAACAGTTTGTGAGACAATAAAGAACATATGGAGAATAAAAGGGGAATTTATGAAAACAATCGCACAACTATCATCTAGCAAATTATTTTTCATTGGACTAGGCATTGGAATCATTTCGTTATCGAGTATTTTTCTCATTTATTTGTACGCCTTTTTCGTGCCATTCGTTGTTGGACTTATTTTGTGGTTTATTTTCAAACGAAAAGCGATCATGTTCGGCAGTTTTACAGCAGCACTAATTGGATTACTCGCACTTATCGGCTTCATCGTTTATCTGATGATGTTCGGTCATTTCGGACCATGAAAACCAGCTCGTAAAGGGCTGGTTTTTGTTTATTTATAAAAAAAAAACAAAAAAAACCGCCAGGAATACGTAATTCCTAGCGGGTTTTCACCATTTATCGAGAATAACCCGATAATATTAGTGTGCAGATTCTGCTTTATCAATATGAATTAAATGCTTTTTATTAATAAATAAGAAAAGTACAGATAGTAATACAAAACATCCACCTACATAGAAAGGTACATGTGGATTATACCATTCAGCAAGTTTACCTGCTAAATATGGTGCAATTGCTCCACCAAGGAAACGTAAAAAGCTATATGCAGCCGATGCTGTTGAACGTTCAACTGGAGCTGCTTGCATTACTGCTGTTGTTATTAATGTGTTGTTATTACCTAAAAATGCACCTGCTATAATTACACAAACGATAACAACACTACTCGTATTTGTACCTACTCCCATAATAAGAAGCGTAATTGCGAAAAGAGTTAACATTGCATACATCGATTTAAGTGTACCGAATTTCTTTTGTAATTTTGGTGCCATAAATACAGATGTAATTGCTAATAAAAGTCCCCATCCTAAGAATACAAATCCTAAACCATGTTCCTTTAATCCCATATAGAATGGTGAGAATGCTAATAAAGTAAAGAATCCAAAGTTATATAAAAATGCTGTAATACCTAATGTTAATAATGATCTATGTTTAAGAGCACGGAATGGATCAAGGAACGATGCTTTTTTCGTATTTTGTGTTATAGGTGTTTTTGGCATCATAAAGGAAAGAGATAAAAATGCAATTACCATTAAGCAAGCCACACCAAAAAATGGACCTCTCCAAGAGATCGAACCTAATTCTCCACCTAATAATGGACCAACTGAAATCCCAAGACCAATAGCAGTTTCGTATAAAATAATCGATTGTGCAACACCTGATCTAGATAGTGAAACAATTGCAGACAATGCAGTCGCAACGAATAGCGCGTTACCTAGACCCCAACCTCCACGTAACCATACTAATTCCCAAATACTGCTTGAATTTCCTCCAAGACCGGCGAAAACTGCAATAATCAGTATACCTAATAGCAGAGTCCACTTAATCCCAATACGTGAAGAGATAAAACCTGTTATTAACATCGCGAATGCCATTACTAAATTGTAACTTGTAAAAAGAAGCGTTACATCACTTTTAGAAGCATGCATCTTTTCTGCAATTGCTGGTAATATTGGGTCAACTAATCCGATACCCATGAATGCGATAATACAAGCAAAACCAACAGCCCAAATTGCTTTTGGCTGATTCAAAAGACCAGATTTTTGATTTACATTCGTCTTTTGCTTTTTACGATCTGACAAGTTTGACATATTTCATCCATCTCCCATATTATTTATTGTTCTAATGCTTTTTGAACCCTCTGATACATTGCATTCATTTCATCTCGAATATCGTTCATTTTTTTAAGCTTTTCATCAATCATTTTTAATTGTTGAGCAAGTATTACTTCCGCCCCTAATAGCTTTTCTTTTCTTTCATCTTCATTCATTTTTTCCTTGTTTTCTCTATAATGTAATCGGAATTCTTCATATGCCTCACTAATTGCCATATATTCCTGTACCTCTTGCAAAGAAAAACCAAGAACATCACGAACATTCATTATTTTCTTCAGTCGTTCGATATGCAGGTCTGAATAAAGTCGAAATCCTCCTTCACTTCTTTCAGGTGGTGAGATTAAACCAATTTCTTCATAATAACGAATCGATCGCTTTGTTAATCCACATTCCTTCGCTACTTCATCTATTTTGTAAAGCAAATCACTTCCTCCTTTCGAAATGAATTTACATTTTTTATATCACTTATCTATCTTACTCCTAATGCATCGTTAACGTCAACGTTAACTTTGTACATTTTTATATTTTTATCTTTCTACAAAATTATTGTTTTACTATAAAAACAGTACTAATAATCATATTTGTTCCCGATTCAAAAAACCCGAAAGAAAATACGACTTTTAGCGCATTTTCTTTCGGGTTGTTAACAAATGATTCAACAAATGTCGTTAAATCATACACATATAAAGTTTTGTTCTTCTTATGCTGTTTGCTGCAATTTTCTCACTTTATTAACTATCTTTCTTCGTTTTAACGCCCACATTGTAATCCCAGTTATCCCTAAACCAAGTGGAGCTATTCCAACTAAGGCATAAATTGTTTTTACGAACACACCACCAAAAGTTCCTCTATGCAAACTTTCACGCCAAACAAAAAATTGATCATAGGCTGATGCAGTATTTTTCGAAAAAGTTCCTAAATGCTTTCCAGAGAATTGATCGAAAAATTCGCTTGTATTTCCTTTACCTTCCGGGTCGTAACTGCCATCACTTAATTGGGCTTCTATAACACCTTCTTTATCCGACGGAAGTCTCAACTTATATAACTCACCTTTCGGGTGTAATTTATTAATTTGGTTAACTATCGTATCCAGTCCTATTTGTTGTTTACTATTATCCACTGATTTAAGTTCTTCAGGATAATTCGATGTAAATTTCAATTTCAAGGATTCTTCAATCTTTTCTTGGAATGGAAATAGCATTCCTGTTATTGCTACAACAAGTAAAAATGGTAAAGTAATAACCCCTATGAAATTATGTAATGATAGATTTTTTGCCATTTGACTTTTATTCCATTTAATTTTTAGGCTTTTAAACATTCGTTTAATGCCTGGATACCATAAATAAATACCTGTAATAAGAATTATAATAAATGCAATTGCAACGATCCCGATAATTGTTTCACCAATATCATCTAATAATAAATGTGTGTGTAACTCTTTAACAAAAGAAACGATTGATTTCTCTCTATCAAAATTACCTAATAAGTTGCCATTGCTGGGGTCAACATATGCATCAATTTCATTATGTCCTTTTGACATACTTGCATGATATACATCTGTTAACTTTGAAGGCACATCCATCCTCGAAATTTGAAAACCTTTGTAATGTTCATGGAAAATCTTTTCTGCTTCTTTAATTCCAATATTTCTTTCACTACTTGCAGGCTTAAAATACTGCGGATTTAATACATGTTCAATCTGATTCCCAAACACTAATACACTACCAGTTGCACAAACAGCAATAATAAAAAGTCCAAAAATTAAGCTGCATACCAAATGTAGAGTTAAAATAAATTTTCTTACCCCTTTTTTCATCTTCATCTTCTCTTCTCCTAAAAAATTGATAATAATAATCGTTCTCAATTATAAAGGTAATGATTATCATTATCAATACTATTTTTCCATTATTAGTAAATTAATTGAAACAATTACAAGGTTTTTATGTTAAAAGATATAAAAAAAAGGCGACTTCTCGCTCTATTGAACGAAAAATCGCCTTTTACAAATCTAATTACTTTACCCAACCTAATAAGATTTCACGAATAAATTTACTTGCCGCAACTTGAGTTTGCTCTGCATGATCGTAAACTGGAGCTACTTCTACTAAGTCTGCCCCAACAACGTTAATATCACTGTTTGCGATAGCTAAGATGCTATCAAGCATTTCTTTTGATGTAATACCACCTGCTTCAAGAGTTCCTGTTCCAGGAGCATGTGCAGGATCTAATACATCGATATCAATCGTTACATATACTGGACGGCCAGCAAGCGTTGGAAGTACTTTCTTTAATGGCTCAAGTACTTCGAATTTAAATAAATTCATTCCAACTTCTTTAGCCCATTCAAATTCTTCCTTCATACCAGAACGGATTCCAAATGAATAAACATTTTTTGGTCCAATTAAATCACAAACTTTTTTAATTGGTGTTGAGTGAGATAATGGCTCACCTTCATATGAATCACGTAAATCAGTATGAGCATCAAAGTGAATAATGGCTAAATCTGGGTATTTCTTGTACATAGCTTTCATTACTGGCCATGATACAAGATGCTCCCCACCCATTCCTAGAGGAAATTTGCCTTCAGCTAATAAGCCGTCAATATAATCTTCAATCATATCAAGGCTTCTTTGAGCATTACCAAATGGTAATGGAATATCTCCTGCGTCAAAATACTTAACTTCTTCTAGTTCTTTATCTTGATATGGACTATATTCCTCTAATCCAATTGAAACTTCACGAATACGCGTAGGACCAAAACGAGAGCCTGGTCTGAAACTTACAGTCCAATCCATAGGCATACCATAAATAACTGCTTTACTTTCTTCAAAGCTTGGATGACTCTTTATGAATACATTTCCAGAATAAGCTTCATCAAAACGCATAATAAAGCCCCCTTATTTAGTAAGATCAGCTACAAATTTTGGTAATACAAACGCTGCTTTGTGTAGCTCTTTAGTATAATATTTTGTCTCAATATCGAAGAAACGATTCTCTTCTACTTCAAGTGGATCATGTTTTTTCGAACCGATTGTAAATGTCCACATTCCACTTGGATATGTTGGAATGTTTGCAATGTATAAACGAGTGATTGGGAAGATTTCTCTTACATCACGTTGAACTTGCGTGATTAACTCAGGAGTAAACCATGGGTTGTCCGTTTGCGCAACAAAAATACCATCTTCTTTTAATGCTTTAGAGATACCAGCATAAAAGCCTTTTGTAAATAAGTTAACTGCAGGACCAACTGGTTCAGTTGAGTCTACCATAATTACATCGTATACATTTTCACTATTTGCAATATGCATAAATCCATCGTCAACTTTTACTTCTACACGTGGATCTTCTAATTTTCCTGCAATTTCAGGTAAGTATATTTTAGAGTACTCAATTACTTTTCCATCGATTTCAACTAGAGTTGCTTTCTTTACACTTGGGTGTTTTAATACTTCGCGAATAACACCACCGTCACCGCCACCTACAACTAATACGTTTTCAGGATTTGGGTGTGTGAATAAAGGTACATGCGCAACCATTTCGTGGTATACAAACTCATCTTTTTGAGTTGTCATAACCATACCATCTAAAATAAGCATGTTTCCGAACTCTTCTGTCTCTACCATGTCAAGCTTTTGAAACTCAGTTTGCTCTGTATGTAAAGTTTTATTAATTTTAGCAGTAATTCCAAAGTTTTTTGTTTGTTTTTCAGTAAACCATAATTCCATTTAATGCATCTACCCTTCTTTATCAAGATTTAGTTTGAAACATAAGTATCGTTTTGTCGAGGCTGAACAAGACGCCTCCACTTTTTCGATTATGTTTCGTATTATCCCCACTCTTCCTAATTCCTATCGGATTTGTGTTGTTACGACAATTTTTTGCCGTACAAAAGAAAAGTATAGAGTAATTTTTGTGAAATGCAAGATTTTTAAAGCTAAATTATTTGATATTTTTTACTAGGGTAATTTGAATAAAATTTCTCTTAATCTACCATACTAGTATTAAATTAGAGAAACGAATCGAGAGGAGGATACATTTTTGTATAATATCAACTACTCTTTTCATTGGCGTACACTTCAAAAGGTCGGCATTTTACTTACGATTATTTCAATTTCAAGTACACTATTTTTATCTTGTGTTTATCTGTTTGCAATTACTTCTACAAAACCTTCATTATTTATTGAGTCAAATTCCAGTTATTATGATCACAATCAAAAGCTAATTAGTAAAACTAAGCTACTTCAAAATCGTAAAACACTTAAAATTGCAGATGTGCCTCCAATTGCGATCAATAGTATTTTAGTTTCTGAGGATCGTAATTTTTTTCATCATCATGGCTTCGACTTAAAAAGGTTGGGTTCTGCTATTTTAATTAATATAACGAAGGGACAATACGCTCAAGGTGGAAGTACAATAACTCAGCAACTTGCAAAAAATTTATATCTTTCTCAACAAAAAACAATTAATCGTAAATTAAAAGAGGCTTATTTAACGATGAGACTTGAGTCAGCTTACAGTAAAAATAAAATATTAGAAGCATATTTAAATACCATTTATTTTGGACATGGTATTTATGGTCTAGAAACTGCGGCGAATACTTTCTTAGGAAAAGAGACAAACGAGCTAACAATTGGTGAATCTACATTTTTATTAAGTATTCCGGCCAATCCTTCAACATATGATCCTTACGTTCATTTTTCATCTGTAAAGAAAAGGCAACAACGAATTTTATCAGCACTTGAACAAAATAAATTAATCAACTCAAAAAGTGTTAAAAATGCATTTGATGAAACGATTAAGTTAAAACCGATTAAACATACTTCAAATTCTTCATTTACATCCTATTTTCAACAAAGCGTTCAAAAAGAAATTACAGCTTCAATTGGACAATCAATCAATAACAACGGTAGCCAAATTTATACAACATTTAATCCCGCTATTCAAAAGCATATTGATCAAGCTTTTGATAAGTATATTAGACCAAAACCTGATTTACAGGCTAGTGTAGTCGTATTAAATAGTAAAACTGGTGAAGTATTAGGTATGACTGGCGGCCGTGAGAAAGGACAGTTTTTATTTAATCGAGCAATAGCGTCGAAAAGACAGGTAGGAAGTACAATAAAACCTATTCTATATTACAGTGCACTTGAAAATGGCTATACCCCATCAACAAGACTTCAAAGTAAGCCTACTATATTTCACTTTGAAAATGGAGATTCATACAGTCCCAAAAACAGTGGCAATCTATACGCGCATGATTCAATTACTCTAGCTAAAGCTATTGCTGTTTCAGACAATATATACGCTGTAAAAACCCAACAGGCAGTCGGTACTGACGAATTTATTAAAGCACAGAAGTTATTCCATTTAACCACACCGAATAATAAACTACCATCAATGGCACTCGGCACTCAAGATGCTTCATTGCTCGATATGACAAGAGCATACGCATTAATTGCGAACAATGGTAAAGACGTTATTCCTCATTTCGTAAAAGAGATTAAAACTCAAACAGGAAAGACCATCTATAAAGAAAAGTTTGATAATAAACAAATATTAGATAAAGATCAAACCATTATTCTAAAACAACTAATGAACGGAATGTTCAACACAAGTTTTTCAAGCTATTTGCCAGTAACAGGTACTAGCATTATTCCTGAACTATCAAAAGATTATTATGGTAAAACCGGCACAACAAAAACGGACAGCTGGATGATTGGATTCCATTCAAATCTTATTGTGGGGGTATGGGTTGGGTATGATCATTCAAAAAATCTAACCGCAGAAGATGGTTCACTATCCAAGAAGGTATGGGCATCCGTTATGACAAATTTATTGGATAAAAATATAGACGCTAAACTACCTAATGATCTAGTTAAAGTTGCTGTAGATGAAAAGACTGGCCTCTTGTATAAACAAGGCTGCGGCGATAAGGTTTCACTTTATTTTCGTAGAGGGACACAACCTACAAAACCTTGTATGAATAAAAAAATGAACCAAAAACAAAGAAAGGAAAATAAAGACAGTAAGCCTTGGTATTCTAAATATTTACTATAAAAACAAAAGACCTCACCAAATTGGTAAGGTCTTTTGTTTGTCCTAGTCCTAGCTTTGTCCAAGCTATTATTAGTTTACTTTATTTAGTCTTAAATGTAAAAAGATTATTCGACGATTTCTTCAAATTTTTTATATAATTTACCTAAAGAAAACTTGTCGATTGGCGAGCCCTTGGGCGAAGACAGAGACGTACTTGCACTTATACTTAATACCTAAAATTGGAAACTACGTCGATTTTCCTTCTTCGCTGCCAATTTAAACTTACTTAATGTGCAAAAAAGTATACTACCCTAAAAGTTCTGTTTTTAGCTGACTTGATGAATTATTCCACATCTCTTCATTGTGCGATTTTAAGAAATCAGCTAATAATTTACGAGACTTTTCATCCATCTGTTCAACCATTATTTTTCGTTTCATCGCTTTATCCATTTTATTTACGTGGTCAGGAAGAAGTTTATATCCTCTTCTAGCTTCACGATCAACTGTCATATAACAGCCTGTTACTCCAGCATAATAAGGTCCACTTTCAGTTCGCTCAGTTGCAACCCATACTAACCAATATGGTTTTCCATTAGGAACTTCATCCTCATTTGTTAAAAACTTGATTCCTTTTTCAACTGAACTTCTTGCATGCATTGCACCGATATCTACAAAAACATCATTCTCTTGTATATCAATAAAGACTGGAGAAATATTTTCTAAACTAATTGCTCCAACACCAAATCCGCCATGCCCACTCGTTGAATCATTTTTTAATATATTAAATCCTAGTGATTTCTTTTTTGGTTGATCAGACATTGTGCCCCTCCTAAAAAATTAATGGTGTAACAATTGAATTAATCCAGTGGAAAACTGACGGTATAGCAACCTGGAAAATTGGTTGAATTGTATAGTTATCTAATGGAGTTAATACTAAAACTAAAAATACAAATGCTCCATACTGCTCATATTGTGACATTTTTGCACGTAGATCATTAGGAGCTAAATCCTCTAAAATTCGATATCCATCTAGTGGTGGAAGAGGAATTAAGTTAAATACAAATAATACGATATTCATTTGAATGAAAATATTAAAAAAAGAATCTAAAGTAAGTGATAGTGCTTGTGGGAAAGAATGAAAAAATCCGTATTTATATAATAGTGAATAAGCGATTAAAGCAAGCGTCGCTAAAATTAAATTACTAATCGGACCCGCCGCAGTGGTTAAGATTCCTGCTAATCTCGGATGTTTAAAGTTATGGCGATTTACAGGAACTGGTCTTGCCCAACCAAAGCCTAAAATAATAATCGCAATTGTACCGAAAATATCTAAATGTCTAAATGGAGAAAGCGTTAATCGGCCTTGTCTTTTTGCCGTGTCATCACCAAATTTATAAGCTACATAAGCATGCGCAAATTCATGAACTGATAACGAAATTGCAACAACTAATAATATTAATGGTATGTCTTTTAATGGATATTGAAAAAATGATCCCATTCTTTGCTCCTTTCGAATAAAAATGCTGTTTTATGTAACTGAACGGTTAATTTATTAATAGTTTAATTTATTCTTTATGATTTCTTCAATGTTAATCGATTTAATCGTTATTATTCTGACTTCCTGAGTTATAATAAAAATGACAAAACGAAGGAGGTCATAATATGCCATACGTTACAGTAAAAATGCTAGAAGGTCGCACTGAAGAACAAAAGAAAGCATTAGTTGAAAAAGTTACTGATGCCGTAAGTGAAACAACAGGTGCTCCAACTGATAAGATTGTTGTTTTCATTGAAGAAATGACAAAAAATCATTATGCAGTTGCAGGCAAACGCCTTAGTGACGAATAGAATTCTTTACATATATCAATAGTAAACGTCAGACTGTTGACAAACGCCTGCAATCAGTCTGAAAATCAAGTTTTTAGTACTTTGTCTAAATAATGAGTAAACGGGGGATAACTTCCGTTTACTATTTTTATCTTCTTTTAGCCCCTGCTATTTCTTCAATCATTTCGATTACTTTCTTTTTCTTTTCATCAGGATTGTTATAAATTAAATCATGTGGAAAATATAACTTAGAATCGAATAACTTTTTACCAGTTATTCCATCTACTAGCTCTGATTTACGCGAGATTTCTTTCAAATCACCATTCGTTTGCAATAGTAAAATTGGCTTCTTCCCACCTTCTTCACCATACCTAAAGTAATCATAAGCCTCGTCTGAAATCGTATCAATAACTAAATAGTATTCCGGGTCAATGTCTATTTCTAAAAATAGCTCTTTTAATTTAGCAAACTTTTCAGTATGTTTTTGTGTATCAAAATCTACATATTGAAATAATTTTCGATTTAAGAACCGTTGACATAGATCACTCAAGATTTGGTCAGATTCCTCCTGCCATACTTGGAAATAATACAAAAGGACTGATTCATCTAATTTGATATATTCATCTAAATCAATTTTCCCTTCAAATAAATGACCAAAATGCACTGGTACATAATTAAAATGGTAACCTGTTTCATGCAAATATTTAGCCCTTTGTAATATTTTTTGTAATATGGCTTCCGCGCTTCTAGACACTGGATGAAAATAAACTTGCCAGTACATCTGGAATCGACTAATTAAGTAATGCTCAACAGCATGCATACCTGATTGTTTAATAACAACGCCATCTGGTCGAGGACGCATAATTCTCAAAATACGTTCCATATCAAAATTGCCGTAACTTACGCCAGTGTAGTATGCATCTCTAAGAAGATAATCCATTCGATCTGCGTCAATTTGGCTTGAAATCATGCTCGTAACTAACTTATTCGCCGATGTTTTCCCAATGACTTCTGATACTTTCTTAGGAAAGTCATCCCCTACTTTTCTTAGGACCTCATTAATTTCTGTTGAACCCTCAATAATTTCTCTCGTTAATTCTTCATGATCTAAATTAAATATCTTCTCAAATGTATGCGAAAAAGGACCATGACCGACATCATGTAATAATCCAGCACATAGAGCTAATAAGCGATCATCATCATTCCATTCAGGACGACCAGAAAAAACATCATCTACCATACGTCTTATAATTTCATAAACGCCAAGCGAGTGAGTAAATCGACTATGCTCAGCTCCATGAAACGTCAGATATGTAGTACCAAGCTGTTTAATTCTGCGTAGCCTCTGAAATTCTTTCGTACCTATTAAATCCCAAATAACTTGATCTCTTACGTGAATATAGCGGTGTACGGGATCTTTAAATACTTTTTCCTCATAAAGCTTTTGGAAACGATATGACATATCTTGGCCCCCTTTCAATATGTATACTAATTCTTTATATGCTAATTGATTTTCTTTCTGAACAGGACTCTTCTATCTTTCTCTTTGTAGTTCAAGGCATTAGCCCCTCGAGGTCATAAGCCAAATTCCAATGAATGTAAAAACCAACCTTCTATATTTATTATCAAGTTTTATCTCTTAACCCTTAAATATCAAAGTTAAAATAGGTATTTCATGGTGTCTAGTTCCGAAAGCTAGCTCTTCGGTAATATTCCATCCATCTTCGAAGTGGAAAGATCACCACTTCTTCAGCTGAACGGAGATATTCCCTTCAAAGGTGGGCAAGCTTTCTCCACATTTCAATCTATTATATCAAAAAAACGCTCCTAAAGATGAAGGAGCGTTTAATTCTTACCTAATTTTGACTTTATCTTTACAAGTAGATCATCTTCGTTTGGTGCGGATAAAGGACGATTATTTACGAAACAAAATGATTTTTTTCGTCCTGGCCCACAGTAAGATTGACAACCAATTTTTATCTCTGCTTCATCATCTATTCTTTTTAAGCGAGGGACTAATGTTTTAATATTTGTCGCCTGGCAGTCATCACATATTCTAAATTCATTTGACATTTTTTTACAATCCTTTCTGTTCTAAATTGAACATACTCAGCAGTAATTTTACTCGTTCCAAAAAGGACATGCAAGTTTTCCAATTAAATCACTCCAAATAGTATTCTACTATTTTCTATTTTTTGTATAGTTTTCTATTTTTTTGTCCAAACTTCTATTAATCAGCTAGGAAATTAAATCGATTAATTGAATAAAGGAAAGTTGAGGGGAAATTTCTATGATGAAATTAAGACAGGATGCTTGGACTGAAGAAAATGATTTACTTTTAGCAGAAACCGTTCTACGTCATGTACGAGAAGGTAGTACCCAATTAAATGCCTTTGAAGAAGTAGGCGATGTTTTAGAACGTACTTCGGCTGCATGTGGTTTTCGTTGGAATGCTGTAGTTCGCTATAATTATGAAAAAGCACTTCAGTTAGCAAAGAAATTCCGTAAAGAAAAGCTTCGTCACGCTAAAGGTGAAGATGCTAAGAAAAAATTATTATATACACCTTCTGAATCTAGTTATATACAAACAGATGTATCTAGTAATTTTGATCGTTATTTAAATGATGAACAAGATTTAGAATATGGTGTTGAACTCGATCAAGAATTTGGGTCTTTTGTGGAAACTGATGTTGAAAATGATGTTGAAAATGATGCAAGTGTAGAAGTAACTCATAATGAGGAACCAACGACTGAAATATTTTCAAGTATTCCTTCCGTTCAAACTCAGTATCAATCACAGACTCCATCAGCTTCACCAATGAATACAAGAAAAAGCTCAATTACAATGTTTGATGTCATCCAGTTCTTACAAGGTCTTTCAAGTAGTAAGATTGGTAGCGATCGTTTAGTCCGTGAAAATGATCAACTAAAAAGAGAGCTTATGCAATTACAGGAACGAAATTCACAGTTACAGAGACAAGTAGAAAAGCTTGAAAAAGACGCTACTACTGTTCAAGAAGACTATGAAACAATGATGAAAATAATGAACCGTGCTAGAAAATTAGTATTATTTGAAGAGGAAGAGAAACCAGCAGCAACATCCTTTAGAATGGATAAAAACGGAAATTTAGAAAAAATTGCAGAATAACATTGTCATAATATAGAGGGACTAAATCTTAATTTTGATTTAGTTCCTCTATTTTCATGAATACTAAATTTGAAAATCCTGTTACAATCTATTAATTTCCTAAAAATGATTTTATAAAGAATGCTTGTTGTTTTTCATATGTAGTTTTTTTATTTAGTTTAAAATCATGCTAAAATAGGAAAACAAACGCAAAATGCAAGGGGCTTATTTAATGAATCAACATTTGAATCGGTTACAAACAGATGAAATACGTTTTATAGACGGCTCAACTTTAGGGCCATCCTTTGAGGCGATCCAATCTTTTGCATTAGATGACACATTATGTACAAAAATTGGGAAAATGGAGTCTCCTACAACAATTCGAACTTGGGTACACCACAACACAATAGTTCTCGGTATTCAAGATAGTAGATTACCGAATTTAACAAATGGGGTTAAATTCCTTAATGACCATGGATACAAAGCAATCGTACGAAATTCAGGTGGGCTTGCTGTTGTTTTAGATGAAGGTGTTCTAAATATATCGATCCTCTTTCCAGAAGCCGAACATAAGCTGCAAATTAATGATGGCTATGAAACGATGTATGCATTAATTCAAGATATGTTTAAGGATTTAACAGATAAAATAGTTGCAAAAGAAATAGTCGGATCATATTGTCCAGGAGATTTTGATTTAAGTATTGATGACAAGAAATTTGCGGGTATCTCTCAACGTAGGATACGTAAAGGGGTTGCTGTTCAAATTTATTTATGTATTAACGAAAGTGGTTCAAAACGTGCTTCAATTATTAAAGATTTTTATGAAATTGCGATTGATAACAAAGAAACTTCATTTAAATATCCTACAATTATTCCTGATACAATGGCATCTCTTTCCGAACTACTATCATTAGATCTTACAGTGACGGATGTAATGACAAGACTACTTCAATCATTAATTAAATTAACTCCAAAATTAACTCCTAACTCCTTACTTGATGATGAAATAGAATTATATAATTACCATTTGCAACGAATGATTGATCGTAATTCGGATATAAGCTCTATGCAAGAAAGATAAGAACAGAATAAGGATTTTTTAAATTGAAAAACAATCTTGTCAATTAATTATCAAATTTTCGTAAAAGGAGTAGAGTGATGTTGATTTCCATTACAGGANNAGATTCTTTAGCCTCCTCGGCGAGCCTGCGGAGTCGATCATCCCTCCATTCCAATCAACTAATTCATCAAAAAAAGTTTACGATAAAAGCCTAATTTAATATCCTTTACTTAGTGTAAAATAACAGTTTATTAATCAGTTTGTAGGTAAATTGAGTTTGGATATCAACCTTTAAACTAATCATTTAAAACTAAATATCTAAAATGTGCTATTAAAATTTTTAATTTCCGAAAAAAACAATTACTATAGTTTTATGGTATCTTAAAATTGTTGAAACACTTTAACATTTTTTATATTTCAACACTCTGAAACCAAAAGGTAATTTTTAATTTACCTTTTGGTTTTTTTATGTTTTTCATTTATCAATAAATAAACTAAGTTCACAAAGTGTTCTAATAAAAAAGAGTGCTCATAAGTTCATTGACTTAAGAGCACTCTTTTTACTTAGCTCAGCCCTAATTATAGTGACTGAGCAGCTGTAATGATTGATAATTTATAAACGTCTTCACTGTTACAACCACGAGATAGGTCATTAACAGGCATATTTAAACCTTGTAGGATTGGTCCGATTGCTTCAAAGTTACCTAAACGTTGAGCAATTTTGTAACCAATATTACCTGCTTCTAAGCTTGGGAATACGAATGTATTAGCATCACCTTGAATAACTGAATCAGGAGCTTTGCTTTTTGCAACAGATGGTACAAATGCTGCATCAAATTGGAACTCGCCATCTAAAGTTAATTCAGGAGCAAGTTCTTTTGCAATTTTAACTGCTTCTGCAACCTTTTCAGTTTCAGGCGATTTTGCAGATCCTTTAGTTGAAAAGCTTAACATTGCAATTTTAGGATCAATGTCAAATAATTTAGCTGTTTTTGCACTTTCAATTGCAATTTCTGCTAAGTCTTGACTATTTGGGGCAATATTAATCGCGCAATCTGCGAATACGTATTTCTCATCCTCACGAACCATGATGAATACACCAGATGTTTTAGTAACGCCTGGTTTTGTTTTAATGATTTGAAGCGCAGGTCGTACTGTATCTGCAGTTGAATGTGTTGCACCACTAACTAATCCCTGAGCTTTGTTAGCATATACTAACATCGTTCCAAAGTAGTTTGGATCTAATAATGCTTTACGAGCTTGCTCTTCTGTCGCTTTTCCTTTACGGCGTTCAACAAATGATGCAACTAATTGCTCCATTTCTTCATAAGTAGATGGGTCTAAAATTTCTACTCCTTGAAGCTCTAATCCTAAGCTACTTGCTTTTTCTTTTACGCTTTCTACATTACCTATTAAAATCGGTTTTAATACATCCTCTTTCGCTAGTCTGTCAGCTGCTGTTAAGATTCTCTCATCTGTACCTTCTGGTAAAACAATCGAAATACCTTTACCTGATACTTTTTGTTTAATGCTTTCAAATAAATTGCTCATAATTGCCTCCAAAATCTTTAAAATTATTTTATTTGTACATAATTAGAATAAAACCTTTTTAGAATAATGAAAAATATAATATATTTAATAAAGCGCTATCATTTAAAGTAAATTAATTCCTAATTTTCTAACTAAATTTGGATATTGTATAATTTTGTATGTTTTTACAAAATACTTTTATTTGTAGTATGCTATATAAATGAAAATCAATACGATAACGTTTGGGGGATTTAAAATGAGTGAAGCTGCAAAAACTTTAGATGGCTGGTATTGTTTACATGATTTTAGAAGTATGGATTGGCATTCTTTTAAACAATTAGGTAGTGATGAGCGTCAACTAGCGATTACAGAGTTCCAACAAGTTTTCTCAAAATGGAATCAAGTTGCTGATTCTGGTGAAGGTAGCCATGCTATTTACAATATTTTAGGTCAAAAAGCAGATATTATGTTTATGGTTTTACGACCTACAATGGATGAGTTATTACATATTGAAACAGAAATTAATAAAACTACATTATCTCAGTATATGATTCCAACTTATTCATACGTTTCTGTAGTTGAATTAAGTAATTACTTAAGCGAAGAAGATGGCGATCCATATCAAAATCCGCATGTTCGCTCTAGACTTTACCCTGCATTACCAAAATCTCAATACGTATGTTTCTATCCAATGGATAAAAAGCGTGAAGGCGAAGATAATTGGTACATGCTTCCTTCAGGTGCTCGTAAAGAAATGATGTACAGCCACGGAAAAATTGGTCGTGGTTACGCTGGTAAAGTTAAACAAATTATTACTGGTTCTGTAGGTTTTGATGATTATGAATGGGGCGTTACTTTATTCTCTGAAGACGTACTTCAATTCAAAAAATTAATCTATGAAATGCGCTTTGATGAAGTAAGTGCTCGTTATGGAGTATTTGGTTCATTCTTTGTTGGAACAATCCTAAAAGAAGACGCATTCTCAAAATATCTTTACGTATAATTGAATACTTAAGGGTATCCACTGAATACGATCAGTCATAGTATATAAATTAAAAGACTTCTCTTTTTTGGGAAGTTTTTTTATTTTCCTGTTGGAAAAGATGTCATATGTTTCTTTCAATTTTAATATAGTTACAGTAGTGAACGAACTAATTAGTCCTCGCTTTCCGATCACCAATGGGATTCATGCAGAAATTTAATTCGGATGAGGAGGCTTTTTTATGGCTGTAATTCGGTATACTGACGCTGAAGTTTCTTTACTTGCTAGATTAATGCGTGCTGAAGCTGAAGGTGAAGGTGTAGAAGGTATGTTAATGGTTGGGAATGTATGTGTTAATAGGGTTTTATGTGATTGCTTAGATTTTAGAGACATTCGAAGTATAAAAGATATGGTTTATCAGAATCCAGGTGGATTCGAAGCTGTTCAAAAATCTTACTTTTATCAACGTGCCAGAGACCAAGATATTGAGCTATCTAGAAAAGTAATAGCAGGACAGCGTTTTTGGCCAGCAACTTATGGCCTATGGTTCTTCAGACCTGCAGGTTCATGCCCAGGAACTTGGTTTAACCAAAAACTAGCAGGAAGATTTAAGTCACATTGCTTTTACCAACCAACTTCTGAAGATTGTCCTAAAGTTTACAGTGTTTAATTTGATTTAACTAAGGGAGGTTTTTTCTTTGAGTAATCCTTACGAATATTATCCAAATCTATATCGCGCCGCGCAACCTAGCCAAGGGCAAGGGCAAGGACAACAAACCGGACAGGGGCAAGGATTTGCAGCCCCATCAGGCGGTATGATTACCCAACAAGGTCAAGTTACTACCCCTTCTGGTCTTTTTGAACAATCCTATGTAGAAAATATACTTAGAGCCAATCGTGGGAAAATTGCTACGGTTTATATGACTTTTTCTGGTCACCAACAACAAGTATTTGTAGGGTATATTATGGGAGCTGGACGTGATCATATTGTACTCAGAGATGTAAATACAACCAAAACTTTTATACTGTTGACAATTTACTTAGATTACGTCACATTTGACGAAGAAATAGCTCTGCCTTATCAACTTTAAAAAAAAGTGTTCAATATAGTGCAATAATTGCACTTTTATTGAACACTTTTCTTATTTCATTACTGAAATCCCTACTAATATCCAAGCTACTAAAAATGCTAAACCACCTAGTGGAGTAATCGCACCTAGTATTTTAATTCCAGAAACACTTAATATGTACAAGCTTCCTGAGAATAAGATGATTCCTATTACAGATAACCATCCCGCCCACATTAATTGAGTTGTTGAACCAAATTTATCAATTAAAAATGCAATAATAAATAGTCCACCTGTTTGAAACATTTGATATTGAACAGCTTTTTGCCAAATTTCAAGTGATCTTTCGGAAATTTTCCCCTCAAGTCCATGTGCTCCAAATGCACCTAATGCGATTACTAAAAATGCAAAAATACTACCTAATAAGAAAAATAGTTTCACTTCTTCTCCCCCTTTATCTTAAAAATCTAATAATGATCCGCTTTGTTCCGAGTCATCCAATTTAGGCATAACAGAAGGTCTTGACATAATAGGTTGACTTGGTATTGATTGAACGAAACTACTAGTTACTATATTCTTTGGAACCTCAACATTACTCTCGTCTTCAAGAAGTAACTCGCATAAAGAACGAATACTGGCAATTCTTTCTCGAAACTGTCCAGGTTTTTGCGTACTTACTTTTGCCTTATGTAACTCATTTTCAATTTGCTGGATTACTTTTTCTACACTGATATTCAGATAAATCACCACCAAACTTTATTAACACAATCCAATAAATCCTATTATACTATGGCTTTTTTCTGAAAGCGAATACCAACCAAATTAAGCACTATTTTAATCGAACGGTGGTATACTAAAAAAGTTAATTTTTAGGAGGTAATGTAATTTGAACTATAAGATGATCGTTTTGGATATCGATGACACACTTTTAACGGATCAACATGTTATTTCGCAAAAAACGAAGGAAGCTTTACTCAAAGCTCAAGATATGGGTGTAAAAGTAGTTTTAGCTTCCGGTAGGCCAACCTTTGCTATGCATAAGTTAGCTGAGGAACTATTACTACATGATTATGGTAGCTATGTCCTATCATTTAACGGAGGAATCATTACTGACTATCAAACAAAAAACAATGTTTATGAATGCACACTAACAAAAGAGCAAGCACATGAACTTTATGAGATTAGTAAGAAACATACTGTTTTCGTTCATACATATGTTGAAAATGATATTATTACAGAAAAAGGGAATCAATATACTGATATTGAAGGCCAACTCACAGGCATGCCAATTAAAGAAGTAAGCAGCTTTACCGAGCATGTACAAAATGACGTTGTAAAATTGTTAATGTTAGAGGATCCAGAAAAATTAGCACAAGTTGAAAAAATACTCCAAAAAGAGCTTGAAGGTAAAATTAGTGTCATGCGCTCAAAGCCTTTCTTTTTAGAACTAACGAACAGTGAAGTAGATAAAGGTAAGAGTCTAAATCACTTAATTCAAATTTTAGGAATTAGACAGGACGAAGTAATCGCTGTAGGAGATGGATATAATGACCTACCGATGATTAAATTTGCGGGACTAGGTGTTGCGATGGGAAATGCACCTGAAGAAATTAAACAACAAGCTGATTATGTCACTGCTACAAATAACGAAGATGGCGTCGCTCAAGTTGTTGAAAAATTTATATTGAGTAATAGGTAATAAATACAAGAAAGGGTTGTCTAAAAAGACAACCCTTCTTTAAATTTCATTTATAGACTACTCAACTGTCCAGTCAATCGGTTCTAGTTGAAGTTCTACTAGTTTTTGGTTAATTTGTGAAAATGGTTTACTCCCAAGGAATCCTCTACTAGCTGACAATGGACTTGGATGATGTGATTTTAATATTACATGGTGGTTACTCGTAATCAATTCTTCTTTAGCTTGGGCATGTTTACCCCATAGAACAAAAATTATTGGATGATCTTGTTTATTTAACTCGGATAAGATTGTATTCGTAAATAGTTCCCATCCTTTATTTTTATGGGAATTTGGTTCCCCTTCACGAACAGTTAAAACAGTATTTAATAATAATATCCCCTGCTTCGCCCACTTAATTAAATAACCGCTCGTTGGTACTTCTATCCCTAAATCGCTCTTTAATTCCTTATAAATATTTCTTAAAGAAGGCGGTATTTTCACCCCTGGTAATACAGAAAAACTTAACCCATGCGCTTGACCTGGTTGATGATAAGGATCTTGTCCAATAATCACTACTTTACAATCTTCGTATGAACACTCGTTTAAAGCCTGAAATAAATGCTCTTTGGCAGGGTATATTGTTTGTTCCTTGTATTCTTTTTCAAGAAATCGCAATAAATCTTTAAAATACGTTTTTTCAAACTCTGGTTTTAATTTTTCTCTCCAATTTGATGATAGATGAAGCAATGAAATACCACCTTTCCTGACGAAATTTCCCGAGAAATAGCTATGTTTTGTTGTTTCTTGTCGTTGTTCGCGATTATTAATAGATTACTTGAATAAGCAAAATTGCAATAATGATTTGAAAACCAACGATGCTTAATGCATAAAGTGAAAGTGACTTCCCTTGTTTAATGATCATTTTTAGGTTTACATTTAAACCTATTGCAGCGAGTGCAATAATTTCAAATAAGTGACTAGTCTTATTTGAAATATTCGCAGCCCAGCTTGGTAGCAATCCTAAACTATAAAAAACACACAGGATGACAAATCCAATTACATACCAAGGAAATTGGATTTTTACTTTTTCAATAGATTCCTCTGCTATGTGTCTTCTTTTTATAGTAGATAAGCTAAAAACTACAAAAACTAAAAAAACTACTCGAATCAGTTTAAATAAAGTAGCATAATTCTTTACTTCATCATTCACTAAACTACCACTAGCAACTACTTGTCCTACTGATTGTAATGTACTTCCGATAAGTGCAGAGGTCGGCAAATTTTCTGAGTGATATAATACAGATGCTATTAAAGGCAGAATAAACATTAAGACTGTTCCCATCATATTTACAAGTGTGACAGCCAGTCCCTTTTCTTCTTGAGTGGCTTGTATGGCTGGGGCTGTTGCGCCAATTGCTGACGAACCGCAAACTGCATTTCCACTTGCCATTAAATAGCTAAAATTCAAACCAAAACCTAATTTTTCACCTAGCCAAATCGTAAAAATGATGACTAAACACATTTGTGTCACGATTAACAAAATTCCTTTTAATCCTAGTAGGCTAATCATTTGAATGCTGATCGTTGCTCCTAATAAACATATTGAGACCTCTAATAGTTTACTTTCTGCAAACTTTCTACCGCCTTCAAAATAAGATTTTAAGTGTACTGTATTACCGACAATCAACCCGATTAAGATTGAAAATGTAGCTGCTCCAACCGGCAATATATAAGAAAGTGTTTCACTAATAAGTGCAATAATAAGACAAAGAACTACCCCTGGAATAACTTTATAAATATTCCCCATATTATTCTCCAAGCTTTCATTAAAATATTATTCTATCTTTAAATATTATGTAACGAAAAAAGAAATTCGACAAGATTCTTGCCGAATTTCCAAATTTATCATATCGTAATATTTAATTTTCATCATAGCTTGAAGCCTCAACAATATACTGGGGTCTTCTTTTTGTTTCGTAATAGATCTTACTTAAATATTCGCCTAATACTCCAATCATCAAGATTTGAACTCCGCCAAATAACATAATGAAATTTGATATCGTATATAAACCAGGAATTCTAATCCCAACTAAAACAACTTTAAAGCTCATCATAATAAAGATTACAATACTTATACCAATTAATAGTAATCCGACTTTCGTTAACAACCTCAATGGTCTTGTATTAAAACACAATATATATTCAATAGATCTTTTTATCGAATCTAGCCTTTTTACCTCTGACTCTTTGTTAATAATTCTTGATGTTATTTCATATTCAATCGTTTTTATTTTGTAACCAATCCAGTTATAAATACCTTTTGAATAGCGGTTTGATTCTGGCATGCTTAAAATAGCATTCACTACTTTTCTACTTAACAAACGAAAGTCTGATTCGTTTTGCAAAATATCAGGGTCCACAAATTTTTTAATGACCTTCTCAAAAATTCCTTTTTTTGCTTTTTTTAGAACTGAATTCTCTATTTTTTTCGATGCAACTACATGGTTATGTCCTTTTTTGTATTCATCCATCATCTCTAAAATAACATTCGGTGGATGTACAAAGTTTCCATCCATTAGGATGACTACATCGCCTTTTGCATGTTCAAGTCCAGCACAAATTGCTCCCTCTCTTCCGAACCGGCGAGTAAATGAGATATATTTCAAATGACTGCTATGATTTGCAACAACTTGAAGTGCTAGTAGTGTATCATCATCACTTCCGTCGTTTATATAAATAATTTCATAATCTTCTTTAAGTAACTTTACTGTATTTGATAAATTAACGTGAAATCTCTCAAAATTTTCTCCATTGTTATAGCAATATACAACAACTGATAATTTCATACAAAACACCTACTTCTCCTAAAGCTATGAAGATATAACTTTTATCTATGTTATAGCACTTGGCAAAACAGTTCAATGATTTTTATATGAATTTATTATTTCAAACAACTAATGGATGAGTCTACTCTTCTTGGAAAGATCCGCAATTTTACTTGCTCTTTTATTAATAGTTGCTTTAAGAACTACCCCCACTATGATTGCAATGACGACAAAAAGAACTAGTATTGGAAGGTCCTTATAAATGGTTTCCCAAACGATTCCACCAGTCGCCTCCCTTAACAAGCTTAATGCATATGTAAAAGGCAGAAACGGGTTTATTTTTTGGAAAAATGGCGGAGTTACTTGAATCGGATAAACTCCTCCCGCTCCAGATATTTGGAGAACCAAAAAGATAATACCGATGCCTTTCCCAATATTTCCGAAAACCGAAACAAGCGTATAAACAATAAACGTAAATACAATGCTAATCAATAGTGCAAATAAGATAAAATAACCTTTACTTGCTGCATAAGTACCTAGTATCAGGAAGTTACCAGTAGTCACTACTAATGTCTGTAATACCCCAATAGTTATAAAGGTCAATAGTCTTCCAAAATAAACTTCTCTACTTTTATATGGCTTTTCTTCATGAACTTCAGTAGTTAATAACGATACCATTAATAAAGCTCCTACCCATAACGACAATGTTGTATAAAAAGGGGTCAAGCCTGTACCATAATTCGGTATCGGAAACATTCGCTCCGTTTTTATTTGGATTGGGCTGGAATAAAAGTCGCTTACCTTTTCTATATCTGTTCGTAGAAAATTAATTAAATCCTCGATGCTTCCTTTTTCTTTAGCCTTTCTAATCTCATTAGCTATTTGTTTTATTTTCGCTTCAATCATTGGTAACTCATTTACTAATTGTTGTATATCACCCTTTTTCGTTGCTAACAAATTTGATGTGTCCTGGAGTACACCTTTTATTGTAGGTATACTCGTTTTTGCATCAGCCAAAACAGTCTGGGTATTTTTTAATGATTCATTCACTAATCTTGAAGCTTCACTTATTTTTGGCGCTAAATCTTGATCAAAATTTCCAGTTAAACTGTTTATTTTGTTATTTATATTTGCCGCGCTCTCATTCATTTTTTGAAGTAAATCGTTCGGTAGTCCGTTTCCGCTTTGTATTGCACTTTTTAATTGAGTATTCTCATTTTGAATCATCATTAAATCTGCTTCCAGATCTTTTAATGAACTAACATCTTTACTAAAATCGGCTGTAGTACCTAAGCTATTAAAAGATTGAAGAACTTGATTTAAAGAAGTAACCATATTTCTTGAATTCGGTAGTACTTTTCCGATATCATTCGATAGCCTCATGGATTCGTCTTGACTAATCGTTTGATTCTGTAATTGTGATAATGTACTTTGTATAACAACAGACTGGTTCTGGAGTAGGTTAAGTGTCTGTTTAATAAATGGAGTTGAATCTTGAATTGCTTTGTTAATTTGATTAAAAAACCCACTTAAACTAGCCGTTAATTTTTCACCGTTTGCTACGATGTTATTAATCAATTCCATGTCTTTTTTTGTAGTCTGAATAACGCTTTGTACTTTTTTATAGTCATTTAAGGCAGTATTCACAGCTGTCTTTATTTCGGGTAAATCTTTTTCAAGCTTAAAAACCATTTGCTCAAATTTTTTTATTTCAGGTAAATTTGCTTGTAAATCAATTCCTATTTTATTAAACTCCTGCAATACTTCCTTACTTACGGTCTTTTCAAATTTCTTTGTAATCTCACTCGCAATACCGGTTGCACCTTTTTCAGTATATTTCGGCGCAACAATATTTAGCTTTTCATTAACTTGATAAACTAGTTCAGGTTTTTGAGGATGATCTGTTAAAACTGTGCTAATTTTATTTGAAAAATCATTTGGAATTAAAATACTAGCGTAATATTTTCCTTGTTTAACCCCTTCATTTGCGACTTTTTTACTTGTAAATCTCCAGCCTAATGAAGGATTTTGTTTTAAAGAATGTATTACTTCGTTTCCGATATTAATTTTATTGTTTAAGACAGTAGCACCACGATCCTCATTTACTATTGCGATCTTTAAGCCCTTTGTATTGCCGTACGGATCCCAAGAGGACTTTATATTAAACCATGCATACATTGAGGGCATGATAATTAAGCCAATGATAATCATCAATGCGGCCCAATTTGTTACAACCCGCTTTACATCACGAAAATAGATTTCAAATATTGAACTCACCTATAACTCACCTAATCTTAATTTTTAGATAGTATGCAATAAATA
Source organism: Bacillus sp. AFS053548 (assembly GCF_002575105.1). Classification (NCBI taxonomy): domain Bacteria; kingdom Bacillati; phylum Bacillota; class Bacilli; order Caryophanales; family Bacillaceae; genus Bacillus; species Bacillus sp. AFS053548. Next base: position 282,870 of record NZ_NUHI01000005.1, read on the forward strand.
CTGCATAACTATTCTTAAAGGCAAGAACGGGAGCCTGGATAAAGAAAAGGCAAAATAAAAAAGACTTTCACCAAAATTAGCGAAGTCTTTTCTGATCAAATACTTTAATTCACTTTGTTTCATCTACATTATTCATTATCTAGTTTCTGCCCTTACTCCCATCTAAATGTACGTGCAGCGATTAAGAAGCTTACGACCATCCAGACGCATAACCAGCCGAAATCTGGAAGTAAATCTCCAAATGATGCTCCGACATTCATGATGTCACGCATTGCGGTTGATAAGTGTGTAATTGGAATTGTCTTTATAATCGGTTGTAAATATTCGGGCATATTATTTATAGGGAAAAATACTCCACCTAAAAACATTAGTGGGAACGAAATGAAGCCTGCAATTGGCCCAGCACTTTCTGGACTTTTCGCTAAACTTGCTATAATAAATCCAATGCTCATAAATGTTAATGTACCTAATACTACAAACAATACTACTAAAAGGAATGATCCTCGAATACTTACGTCGAATCCAAAGTAGCCAATTAGAATTGTTAAGATGGCTTGTAAGCTATTCAATATTAGCCTAGCTGTGATTTGTGCGGCAATAAACGTTGAGGCTCTTAATGTGGTGCCTTGCATTCGTCTTAGTACACCTCGTTCTCTCCAAGACGCAATTTGACCAGCGACACCATTCATATTATTATTCATGATTTGCATTGCAATAATTCCAGGTACTAAAAAGTCTAAATAGGAAAGAGTAATTCCAGCTACTCCTTTAAAGTCCGTTACGATTTTAGGTGTATACCCTGCCATTTGTTTACTAGCAGCATCAACATATGCTGTAATCGTTGCTATTCCACCTTGAAGCTGGCCTGCATTACTTTCATTATAAAGAACTTTTATTTGTGCAGGAGCGGATTGTTGTTTGGTTGTAACTTGATTTTGAAATCCCTTTTTAATGACGATTACAAAATCGGTTTTACCATCAGATAATAATTTCCTAGACTTTAATTCATTTGTTTTTTTATGAATTTTAAGCGACTTTTGTTTCTCTAAAACAGTTGTAATTTGTTTACTTACTTGAGTGTTATCATAATCAATTAGGTTTACTGAATAACTAGTTGTATTCCCATCGTTAAACATTAATCCGAAAATAATCATAAAGAAAAAAGGAAATAATAGTGTCCAAATTAGTGCTTGACGATTACGTACATAAATCCGGAGTTGCGCTAAAGTCAATTGATAATAAGCCTTCATTCTTCACGTAACCCCCTTCCAGTCATATGTAAAAATACGTCCTCAAGAGTCGCAGTTCTAGTCGATAAATCTGAAATCGTCATATCTTGTTCTTTTGTATACTCAAGCAAAGCCATTAATGAAGCTTGTAAGTTACGAGTATACAATGTTACGAAATCATGGTTAATCACGACATTCATTACATTGTCTAAATGTGCGAACTTTTCTTCTTGCTCTGGTACTTTTGTCTTAAATTCAATCGCACTCTCTGCAGAAATTGAACTAACTAAATTGTTTGGTGTATCTAGCGCAATTAATTTACCTTTATCCATGATACCAATGCGATCTGCTAGTACATGAGCCTCATCCATATAGTGCGTTGATAAAACTACTGTTTTACCTCGTTCTTTTAGTTTTAAAATGATATCCCACAACGTTCTACGAGCTTGTGGATCAAGTCCTGTAGTTGGCTCATCTAAAAATATGATTTGAGGATCATGAATTAATGCTAATGCAATCGCTAATCGCTGCTTTTGTCCTCCTGATAAACCTTTTACAAGACTATTTTGTTTTTCAGATAAAAGCATTTCATCAATTAACGGTTGAATCGGGATATGACTTGGATAAAAGCTTGCATACATTTCAATGATTTCCTTAACCTTTAACAGTTCAAATAATGATGTTGATTGAAGTTGGATTCCAATCTCTTGTTTGATTTTATATGAGTCTTTACCGATCACATGCCCTGCAATAGTAGCCGTACCTTCATCTGGTTTTCTTAATCCTACAAGCATTTCCATTGTCGTTGATTTACCAGCTCCATTTGGACCAAGTAATCCAAATACTTCACCTTTTCCAACTTCAAAACTAATTCCATTAACAGCGTAAAAATCCCCATATCTCTTTTTAAGATTTTCAACTTTAATAATTGAGCCCATTGTTTTTCCCTCACCTCGACTAATTAAATGATTATTTAAAAAGTGTACTATCTTTTATAATTCAGCCTGCTAAGTATATAATGCAAAACTTAATATATTTGTCGAAAGAACTGATTATTAATAATTTTTAATGGGAATTTACATTTTCTACCAAATCGTTTCGTCCGATGCTACACTTAGCATCCATACTTATTTGTAGCATTTATGAAATATTTATTTACATTTTATAACTTGATTGTAATGTCCATGTTGTCGCTTTGTAATACTCATCCGTTACAATATGTTGGACATTATTTAAAAAAATTGGCTTTGATTTGAAGTTTTTTGCTTTAAGCGAGCCATAAAAACAAGGTGATAAAATGAAAATAGAACGTGAAAAATGGTTGGATGTTGCCAAAATGATCGGAATCTTTTTGGTTGTTTATGGTCATTCTACAGAAGGTCCGAATTCTATTACATTTATTTACTGGTTCCATATGCCTCTATTTTTTATTATTAGTGGCTATTTATTTAAACCGGTCAATTCAATTAATGAACTCAAATTTTTTATTAAAAAACTAACATGTAGATTGCTTGTACCTTACTGTACTTATTTGGTTTTATTTAGTTTATATAACATGACAATCGAGGTAATAGACGGAACCATTAACCAATCAAATTTATCAAAAGAAGTCCTATCATTGTTAATTGGTGGTAGATTTATTACTGGAGTCCATGGCGTATTTTGGTATGTGACATGTTTATTTATTACACAAATATTATTTGCGTTAATCTGTTTATACTTTAAAAAGAATAGTACCCGTCTATTCATCGTAATTGCTTGCTATTTGCTTGCACATTTTGAAACAATTAAATTAATTCCACAGATTGGTAAAAATACCTTTAATCAAATTTCGATCCCGTGGAATATGGATGTTGCTCTACTAGCTATTTTCTTTTTAGGGTTAGGATTCTTTGGAAAAAAACTGATAGCGTCAATTTCTAACTTCCTTGGAATATCATGTATTGCGCTTAGCATCGTTTATATGACCTTATATGAATTGAATAAATTAGACTATCATCTAAGTCTTAAATATTTAAGATATAACCATTTATTTTTAGATGCTTTAATTCCAATAACAATGACGATTGCCGTACTTTTTTTATGTCAAAAGCTAGCAAAACTACAATTTATCCAGCATTGCACAATATTTGGTAAAGAATCATTAACAATAATGTACATCCATATCTTTGCGAATGCTGTTTTTTCACAGTTTTTCGATTATGGGCCGTTATTGTACACAATGATTGGCTTAGCTGTGCCGATGGTTGCGAAGAAATTTATTATTGAATCACAACCTACTATAAAACCATTGTTCATTGGTTTAAATGTAAAACGAAAACAACATTTAAAAGTAAGAACTGCATAAAAAAAATAGCCCTAGGGCTATTTTTTTATTTTAATGTAGCAACAGCTGCATCTGAACCTCTTTGAACTGAGCCAGTTGCTGTAACTTTAATATTTTCTAGCGCATCTCCATTTGTAAAAATAACTGGAGTAATTGTGCTTTTTGCATTTTCTTTTATGTAGTCAATATTGAAAGTTAATAAATGGTCTCCAGCATTAACACTTTGTCCTTCTGTAATATGTGCATCGAAGCCTTCACCATTTAGTTTTACTGTTTCTAGACCAACATGAATTAAAATTTCAACACCCTCTTTTGAACGAATTCCAATAGCGTGTTTCGTATGGAATACTTGTACGATTTCTCCATCAAAAGGAGCTACGACAACACCTTCTGAAGGTGTAATAGCAAATCCATCACCCATCATTTTTTCTGCAAATACAGGATCTGGTACTTCAGATAGTGGATGTATCTCACCAGTTAATGGCGCTTTAATGATAACTTCCTTAACTGCTTCTGTAGTTACAGGAGCAGATCCTTGTTGTTGTTCATTTTCTTCTAAACCGAACATTTTTTTTAATTTGTTAAACATAATACTCACCTTTTCTTTAAATTAGATTCCAGTCTTATCATTATCTTTTCATAGAAAATAATACTAATTATCCTAACAGAAAAAATACTTTTATGCTAAAGAAAAGATGAACTTTTATTTAATTATTAACTAAACTGTATCATTTCTACAATAAAAGACATAAAAATCCTCTCATAAATCATTTATTAGCTAGTTCTAAAAATTGACAATACATATGATAAAATAATGATGCATTACTATTTGTCCATACAATTAATAGATAGGAGCGATTAGATGACTGAAATGATTCCATTAGTTTTCTCACTTCAAAACAAAAAGATTACGATCATCGGTGGAGGAAAAATCGCTTTTCGAAAAGCAAAAGCATTTATAAAAAGTGGTGCTTCAATTACGATTATTAGCCCTCAACTATGTGATGAATTTAAACAGTTACCTACAATAAAATATTTAAATAAGTATTTTGAAAAAGCTGATCTAACTGGAGCTCACATTGTTATTGCAGCTACAGACGATAAAAATATAAATAAATTCGTCAAAGATTGTACATCAGATTGCCAATGGTTTAATGATGTAAGTGATCAAAATAATAGTGATTTCCATACACCGGCAGTGGTTCGTAGAGGAGACCTTATTGTATCAGTTTCAACTTCAGGTAAAAGTCCAGTCCTATCAAAAAAGATAAAAAAGGAACTGGACACTTATTTTGACGATCATTATAGTGAAGTCGTAAATGAATATGCAATTGAACGAAAAAAACCAGTCATAGAGTAAACTCATATGACTGGTTCTAGTGCAGAGTCCCTGCCTTTATTGTTTTTTCAGCTTCGCTAAGGCTTCTGCAAATGGGTTATTAAATGGTTCATCATCTTGTTTGTTCTGTTGCTTTAAATATTTTTGAACATCTCGTTTTGAAACTTTACTATTTTTTTCTTTCGAACGTCGATCTTTAAAAGTAGAAAGTTTTTCTCTATGTCCACATGCACATACAAAAATTTGACCTTCTCCTTCGCCTCTTAGTTCTAACCGTTTGAAGCAATTAGGACATCTCGTGTTAGTTGACTGTGAAATGGTTTTTCGATTACCACATTCCCTGTCCTGGCAAACTAACATTTTTCCACGTTTACCGTTTACTTCTAACATAAGCTTTCCGCAGTCAGGACATTTAGTACTAGTCATGTTATCATGCTTAAACTTTTGTTCAGTTTGTTTTATTTCTTTCACAGCATCTGAAGAGAAACTAATCATTTCACTCATAAATTTAGATTTAGCTAATTTACCTTTGGAAATGGCTTGAAGCTTCTGCTCCCACTCGGCCGTTAAAGCTGGTGACTTCAAAGCTTCTGGAACAAGGTTTAATAATTGTTTGCCTTTATTTGTGATGAAAATATCTTTTCCCTTTTTTTCAATTAAAAAGCTACTGTAAAGTTTTTCAATAATATCCGCTCTTGTTGCAACTGTTCCCAATCCGCCTGTTTCGCCAATCGTCTTCTTTAAATCATTACTATTACCAGACATAAAATGAACTGGATTTTCCATTGCACTTAAAAGTGTAGCTTCATTAAAATATGCTGGTGGTTTCGTATGCCCTTTTGTTTCAATGACTTTAGCTACTTCAAGACGCTCATTCTCATTAATAATTGGTAATCGTTGATCTTCTGTACTATCAAGATCGTCTTCGTCTTTAAAGACTTCTTTCCATCCCAGTGAGATAACCCTTTTACCTTTCGCAACAAATATCTCATTATCAATTTCTGCGATAACTTTTTCTTGCTCATATACATATGGAGGTAATAGGACTGCTAAAAATCTTCTTACGATTAGATCATATATTCTAAATTCTTTTGAAGAAAGTTCACTTAATATAGGTGCCTGCTCTGTTGGTATAATCGCATGGTGATCTGAAACTTTATTATCATCTACAAAGGACTTATTTACTTTAATCGGTTGATTCGTTAACTTCATAATGATTTTTCCATAAGGTTTTATGTTACATGCTAATAACCGTTCCTTTAATGTACCAACTAAATCCGATGATAAGTATCTTGAATCAGTTCGTGGATACGTAACAACTTTATGGTGCTCATATAACTTTTGCATGATGGATAAGGTTTCTTTAGGTGAAAAGTTAAATCTTTTATTCGCTTCTCTTTGCAGCTCAGTTAAATCGTAAAGCTGTGGAGCAAAAGATTTTTTTTCCGCAGTCGAAACTTCCTTAACCTTTAGCTGTTTTCCTTTTATCGCTCCAATAATTTTTTGTAATTCATCGGACGTTTTAATTTTCTGTTCATTCGACTTACGATTTTGCCACGTAAAGGTTACATTATTTGCTAGTACTTGTAACCCGTAATAAGTTTGTTGCTTAAATTCTTTTATTTCCTTTTCATGCTCTAAAATCATCGAAAGTGTCGGAGTTTGAACCCTACCACATGAAAGTTGAGCATTATGCTTACAAGTAAGTGCTCTTGTTGCATTAATCCCCACGATCCAATCTGCCTCAGCTCTTGCTACAGCAGAAAGATATAGATTTTCATATTCCTTACCACTACGTAAATTTTCAAAGCCTTTTTTTACTGCTTGATCTGTTGCAGAAGAAATCCACAGTCTTTTGATTGGTTTATTGACCTTTGCCAATTGAAGAATCCATCTTGCAACAAGTTCACCTTCTCGCCCTGCATCTGTTGCGATAACGATATCTGAAACATCTTTTCTTAATAATTGAGTTTTTACAGCTTGAAATTGCTTGCCTGTCTTTTTAATAACAACAAGCTTTAATTTATCTGGAATCATTGGTAAATCTTCTAAATTCCATGACTTATACTTATTATCATACCCTTCAGGATCAGCCAAAGTCACAAGATGCCCTAATGCCCAGGTCACAATATACTTTTTACCCTCTAAATAACCATTACCCTTTTGATTGCACCCTAGCACTTTAGCTATATCTCTAGCAACTGAAGGCTTTTCCGCTAATACTACAGTTTTGCTCATAACATACTCCTTAGTTTATTTACAAATTTCTTATTAACTAACTTTAACATTAAGAACAGGGGAAAGGGAAGTGAACGGAATATAATCAAGAAAAACCTAAATAACAGGATTAGAGATTGAGAGTAGGTTATATAAATATAACATTAAAAAAATACATTAATTCTACAAAAATTTCTATTTTCTCTTTTATTCTACCTAATTTTACTATATTCTCTGTTCTTTCTGTTTTTTCAACAAATGTTCTTTTTTTGCTGAATATTGACGTTTTATTTTACTAAGAAAACAAAGGAATTCACTCTCCATATGGCAAATTTAGTAATTAAATTCCATATATAAGGAGAGAGAAAATGATAAATAAGATTGTATCTGTACTTTTGGGGGTATTTTTATTCCTTTTACCTACTGCTAATGCAACTTCTTTTTCTCAAGGTTTTAGTGACGGTGAGTTATCGAAATATATAGATAATCTAAATTTAAACACTACTGAAGCCACTTTTGGACAATCGATTGAAGTTGGTTTAACAACTAAAGAACATTTCGACAATGTATCTTTAACATTTAAAAATGGAACTAATTTGACAGAAGTTTTACTAAAAAATCCATCGTCATCAGATCTTTACTATTCTGGAAAAATAGGAGTTACAGCTTCTTTTACAAAAGGTACTTATCAACTTAGTTCAATTACGCTAGGTGATCAAACTCTAACTGTTTCAGACCAGAATGTTAAATTTATAATTAAAGATTTACCAACCCCAAAAATCAATCCAATTACTAATAAATCTACTTCCGTGTCAGGAGCATTTTTAGAAAAAAGCAGTGTCCAAATTCTCATCAACAATAAGCTGGTCAGCACTGTACAAACAGATGCAAAAGGCAATTTTCTATTCAATACTAAACCTCTAAAAGAATTTACTAAAATAAATGCAGTTGGTGTTTCAATTGGATTAAAAAGTAATACTGCTACATCATATGTTTCTGATATAATCGCACCTTCAATCACTTCAATACCTTCAATTACAGATCAATCTCAGAGTATATCAGGTAAGTCAGAGCCGAACGCCGATGTTTTTATTTACTTAAACAAGAAAGTACTAGCACAAGGTAAAGTTAATGCGGCAGGAAAGTTTACTATTAAAATAGCGAAGCAAAAGGCAAACAATGTTCTTCAAGTTGTTGCAGTTGATAAGAGTAAAAATCAAAGTAAACCTGTTTCAATTCGTGTATTAGATCGTACTGCACCTGCAGCACCTACAATCCAAACAGTTAAAGAAAACGCTACTGTCATTAGTGGAAAAACAGAACCAAATGCTTCCGTTAAACTGTATTTAAACGGTAAATATACAGCTAAAACGGCTGCATTAAACAATGGTAGTTATACTTTTAAGGTCAGTAAATTAAAAGTATTTACGCCTATAAAAGTACAATCAATTGACGCTGCTGGAAATCAAAGTAAGTTTTCATATACAGAGGCAAAGAGCTCTCAACCACTTTCGAATGGGCAGCTAATTATTATTAATACAAATACAAATAAACTTTCTTATTATAACAAGGGAAAACTAGTTAAAACATTTAGTGTAGCAACAGGAAAAGCTTCGAGTCCTACACCTACTGGAAAGTTTAAAATCGTAAATAAAATTAAAAATAGACCTTGGTATAAAGAAAATATTCCTGGAGGAGCTCCAAATAATCCGCTAGGTAAAAGATGGATGGGCTTAAGTGTCGGTAGCGCATACGGAATACACGGAAATGCTAATGAGAGCTCAATCGGTAAATCAGTTAGTCACGGTTGTATCCGAATGCATAACAGCGAGATTCAATGGTTATTCGATCAAATAAATGTTGGAGCTACAGTTATTATTGCAAAATCCTCTAATACAAATGGGCAAATTGCTCACGCATATGGTATTTCTATCGCATAAAAGCAAACCACTTATGGTTTGCTTTTTTTTATAGTTTAATAGACTGCTATCTTTATTTCTAATAGCATTCTTTTCATTTTTCACTGATAATATTTAGTAAAAAGGAAATAGTTAGAAAGGGGTAATTTTATTTTGAAGAAGTATTTACCTATACTTATTTTATTTTTTGGTATTCTCTATATCTTTTTTATTCCTTCAGAGCCTGTGAGCATAAAAATACTATTTAAGGTAATTCCAATGGTGTTGATTATCAGTTATGCCTTTTCACAAATTCCTTATCAATCAACTAAATATCGTGCTCTTATATTTTTAGGTCTTATTTTTTGTATGATTGGTGACGGAACGTTAATCTGGTTTGTTGCTGGTTTAAGTGCTTTTCTAATTGGGCATTTGTTTTACGCTGCTGGTTTTATATCAGGATGGAAATTTTCTATTTATCGCGTACTAGCCATCATTCCAATTGCAATTTATGCGTTTTTTCTATGCTCTAATTTAGTAAAATCTTTAAACGAAAGTGGACAGGAAAACTTAGTTATTCCGGTAATAGCCTATTCAGTAGCAATTTCTTTGATGGTATTTACAGCCATAATGACTGGAAACATATGGGCTATTTTTGGGAGCTTATTATTTATCATTTCAGATTCTATATTATCGTGGGACCTATTTGTAGAAAGTGTTAAATATGGTCATGAATTAATCATGATTACCTACTACTCGGCACAGTTTTTAATCGCTAAAAGCATTTTAAATAGAAACAGAGTTGCGTAATATTTTACTTTCAAATATAGAAAGAACTACAATATAAATATAGCCTCTTTTCGCTAAAAGTAAAAAATGAAAGCGTATTACCCAAGAAATATGAAATGTAAAAAAGGAGATTTTCATATGAAAAATGAGTTAATAAATCGTTTAATTAGTTATGCAAAGGTAGATACACAATCAAATGCAAGTAGTGAAACATGCCCTTCTACACCTGGCCAATTAACTTTGGGCCGCATGTTAGTGGAAGAGTTAAACAAAGTTGGATTAGTTGACGTAACAATGGATGACAATGGTTATGTAATGGCTACACTTCCGGCAAATTCCGACAAAGATACCCCAACAATTGGATTTTTAGCACATTTAGACACAGCGACAGACTTTACAGGAAAAAATGTTAACCCTCAGCTAGTTGAAAACTATGATGGATATGACATCGTTTTAAACGAGAGTTTAAATGTTGTATTATCTCCAAGTCATTCACCAGAGTTAACTAAATATATAGGTCATACATTAATGACAACTGATGGAACAACATTACTTGGTGCAGATAATAAGGCTGGAATCGCTGAAATTATGACTGCGATGGAGTATTTAGTTCAACATCCGGAAATCAAACACGGCAAAATAAGAGTCGCATTCACACCAGATGAAGAGATTGGTAGAGGCCCTCATAAATTTGATGTAAAAGCATTTGATGCTAAATATGCTTACACAATGGACGGTGGTCCACTAGGGGAGCTTCAATACGAGAGCTTTAATGCTGCAGGTGCAATGATTACGGTAAAAGGTAAAAATGTGCACCCAGGTACTGCTAAAGGTAAAATGATAAGTTCTATGAAAATTGCCATGGAAATAAATAATTTATTACCTGTTGAAGAAGCGCCAGAATCAACTGAAGGTTATGAAGGCTTTTATCATCTAGTATCAATTGAAGGTGATGTAGAGCTAACAAAAATGCACTACATAATTAGAGATCATGATAAAACAAAATTTGCTAACCGAAAAGAGACATTGTCGAATATTGTAAATCAATTAAAAGAAACACATGGTGAAAACAACATAATTTTAGAATTAAAAGACCAGTACTATAATATGGGTGAGAAAATCTTACCTGTTAAAGAGGTTGTTGATATTGCCCACGAAGCAATGACAAACCTAGAAATCACACCAATTGTAGAACCAATTCGTGGTGGTACAGATGGTTCACAGCTTTCATATATGGGGCTACCTACTCCAAATATTTTTACAGGTGGAGAAAACTACCACGGTAAATTTGAATACATCTCAATCGACAATATGATTAAAGCAACGAATGTTATGATTGAAGTTATCAAATTATATGAACAAAAAGCAACTTCAAAGTAAAAAAGTAGGACTGACAGATCTGTCAGTCCATTTTTTTACTTAATTTTACGAATAAATACGACCTTTAAATAGTTACCTTCTTTAAACTGTTTAATCGTTTTAAAATCATTAGGTAGACTGAATTCTTCCATTAATTTATATTGACCGCCTAATTCTTTAAAGGCTGTGTCAATAAACCCTTTAAATTTATTCATTCCAAAAGTACTACAATTCGTCGAAGCAACAATTACACCATCATTTTCTGTAATCGTAATCGCTTCTTTCAACAGGTTCTTATAGTCCTTTTCGGCACTAAAGGTATGTTTTTTAGATCTTGCAAAGCTTGGTGGATCTAAAATAACCATATCAAATAAAAGGTTCTTTTTTACTGCATATTTAAAGTAATGAAATACATCCTCAACGACTATGCTTTCGGTAGCAGGATCGATCCCATTAATTTTAAATTGTTCTTTTGTTTTATCTAAGCTCCGATTAGCTAAGTCAACACTAGTAGTCTTACTAGCCCCTCCTACTGCCGCAAAGACAGAGAATGCGCCTGTATATGAGAAAGTATTTAAAACTGTTTTCTCGTAAGCATATTTATCTCGAATTAGCTTTCTAACTTCGCGTTGATCCAAAAATACGCCTACCATTGCTCCATCATTTAAATATATAGCAAAATTAACTCCATTTTCCTTTACGATAATAGGAAATTGACCTCTTTCCCCCATCACAAAGTCATCTTCTTCAATATACTGACCTTTTGTATCGAAGCGCTTCTTCTGATAAATCCCTTTGAATTCGACAATATTCTTTAATGCTTGAATAACCCAATCTTTGAATTGATAGATTCCTTCGCTATACCAACTAATTAAATAATATCCGTCAAAAAAATCAATCGTTAATCCACCAATCCCATCGCCTTCTCCATTAAATACTCTAAATGCTGTCGTATCAGAGCTATTATAAAATTGTTTGCGGTCTTCGATTGCTTGTTTAATTTTATCTTCAAAGAACCTAGGACTAATCTTTTCATGCTCTTTTAGGCTAAGAATCCAACCTAAACCCTTATTTTGCTTTCCATAGTAACCCTTTCCAATAAAACCATTACGTTCATCTACTAGATTAATTATTGTTCCTTCATTAATAAAATCTTTACTATTCACGATCGATTCTTTTGAAATTAGTGGATACCCATTTTTATAATCTTTTACAAACTTTTGTTTAATTTTTAGATTCATTTCTTTATCCATAAGCCCATCCATTCATTCTCTTTTTTACTCATTATTTCCATAATCAATTATTATAGTGTGACCTGTTAGAGAAAACTGCAGATTTTGATCTTTTTCTATGAAATAATCGCTAAATCCATTTTGCACACAACGCGCTATCAAGTCTTTTATTATAACATGACAAATAAGCAAATTACTTAATCTCTCTTTTTCTAAGCAAGAATGATAGTAGGTTTTAAATTTGATGCATAAAATATTCTCTTTCATTTAAAGTCTTTAAGTTAAAGAAGTAAAGTTGCATGCTTTAGTTTGATAAGTGAAAAAATCACAATGGTCAAGATCCCCTAAATGTAAAAAACTGATTTAATTCTTTTGGAAATAGCTCTTTTTTTATACATGAACCAGTTTTTTTCATATTTCTTGCACAATTAAATGGAACCAACTACGTAAGAGCTTTTTACCCTTAAAAAACACCCCTTAGATTCGATATTTCCAAAACACAGGGTTTTTTCTACATCAATTTTAAGGGGTACAAGTCTAAATTAAATAAGGTTTTAAATTCATTCATTAACCTGTTTTATTCTTCTAGCAAAATCAACAAATTTGAACTTATCAGGCCTATGTCTAGATTGACCGTACTGTAATAGAGAACCATCGTCTAAGTATACGAATGTATTTACAACTACTACCATATCATAGCCATCTAAATCTAAATATTTTTGGTCATCTTCTGTACAAGCTTGTACGACAATTTCTTTTTTCGCAAAGCCAATATTTAAATGTAGAGTATTTTCTATATAGTCAAAAATTGAACCTTCGCAGATTGACCTTGAAAGTTTTTCGACATAAGCACTATTGTAGTACTCTTTGTCTAAAATTATTTTTTTGCCGTCGATTTTTCTAGCTCTAACTACTTTCCAAATCGCGGTTTGGTCATCTATTTCTAGTTGTTCTCCTATAAATTTACTAGGCCACTTCTTTTCAAGAATTTCTACAATCGTTTCTGCTTCTCTACCGATTTGATTTGATAATTCTTTAAAACTAATTAAACCTGTTACTGGGAAATTTAATTTTGCAGTGTCTAAAATAAACGAACCTTTACCTTTGACTTTATTTATATAACCGTTTTGTTCAAGCATTTGTAAGGATTTTCTAATTGTATCTCTAGAAACATCAAATTGCTCCATTAATGACTTTTCAGAAGGTATTTTACTACCAACAGTAAAAGCCCCTTTTTCAATCTGTTCAATTAACTTATGATAGATCGAAATATACTTTGCGTTCATTTTCATCACCTAGAAAAATTTTATTATATTCTCACATTTTTCTCAAGAAGGTAACAAATAGACTCATATGGGCGTAACGTAAATTCGGTTAAATCCTGACTAGAATCATTATAATTTGAAATTAATATCTGCCTGTTATACTCCCCAATAGCAATATCTTCTGGTAATTTAAAAAGTGTATCTTCGCCATAAAAATTATTAACGACTAACAACATTCGATTACCAAGCTTACGAGTGTATGCAAAAATTTGTTCATGATTTAGTAATAAAGAATCATACGTACCTGTCGAAATAATATCGAATTCTTTTCTTAAATTAATTAGTTTTTTATAATGATAAAACACTGAATCTTCATCAACTAGAGACTTTTCGACATTTATTTGTTCGTAATCTTTTCCTGTTGAAATCCAAGGTGTTCCGGTTGTGAATCCTGCATGTATTGAATCATTCCATTGCATAGGCGTACGAGAATTATCCCTTGATTTGCTTTTTAAAATGGCTAATATTTCTCTTTCGGGAACCCCATTTTCTTTTAATATTTTATAATAATTTAAGCTTTCTACATCTCGATAGTCTTCAATTGCGTCAAATTTAGGATTAGGCATTCCAATTTCTTCACCTTGGTAAATATATGGAGTTCCCCTTAATAGATGCATTGAAGTAGCAAGCATTTTGGCTGATTCTTTATGATACTTTTGATCGTTTCCAATTCGCGAAACAATACGCGGTTGGTCATGGTTACACCAAAATAAGGCGTTCCATCCATTTCCTGATTGCATACCTTTTTGCCACTGATCCAGAATTGACTTAAGTGACATAAAATCAAAATCCATTAATGACCATTTTTGCCCATCTTTATAGTCAATTTTTAAATGATGGAAGCTAAAAACCATCGATAACTCATTCTCAGACGGATTTGAGTATCGAATACAATGGTCAATTGAGGTTGAAGACATTTCACCGACAGTAATGATTTCTTCGTTCTTACCAAACGTCTCATTATTTAATTTCTTTAAATACTCATGAATTCGAGGTCCGTCTGTATAGTATTTTCTGCCGTCACCTGTTTCGTCATCAACCATAACTTCTGGTTTAGAAATCAGATTAATTACATCCAAACGAAATCCTTTTACTCCTTTATCAATCCAGAAATTAACGATATCGAATATTTCGTTTTGTACCTCATCATTTTCCCAGTTTAAATCTGGTTGGGTTTTATCAAAGAGATGCAGATAATATTCATTTGAATTCTCAACTTTTTCCCAAGTTGAACCACCAAATTTGGAGAGCCAATTCGTTGGCTCTTTTCCGTCCTTTTCTTCTCTAAAAATATAATAATTTTTATATTTTTCAGCTCCATCCAGGGCTTTCTTAAACCACTCATGTTCTGATGAAGTATGATTAAATACCATATCCAGCATTATTTCTATATCACAACGTTTCGCAGCCTTTACTAATTCATCAAAATCTTCCATTGTTCCGTATGCTGGATCAATCATTCGATAGTCCGCGACATCATAACCATTATCATTTTGAGGAGATACATAAAATGGAGTAAGCCAAATGTAGTCAACACCTAATTCTTTTAAATAATCAAGCTTTTTTGTAACTCCTCTTAAGTCTCCAAAACCATCTCCATTCGAATCATAAAAAGACTTAGGATAAATTTGGTATACGACACTGTTCTTAAAATCCTTCATTTTGATATTCTCCTTGATTTCTAAATAAATTCGAAAGGAAGGAAAATAGATTTCCTTCCCCTTAAATAATTATGAGTTTTTCACTAGCAGTTTTTTCTTGTTAAAGATAATCGTTAAAATGAATGGGACAACGACTGCAACTAGCATAGCGATTGAAAACATTCCAATATGTTTAGGCTGAATAGATAAAATTGCTGGAAGGCCTCCAACACCAATTGAATTCGCCATTACACCTGAACCAACTGAAACAATTGCAGCTATACCCGAGCCAATCATGGCAGCTAAGAATGGATAAGCATATTTTAAGTTAATACCAAACATTGCTGGCTCTGTTACTCCTAAGAAACAAGAGATAGCAGCAGGTATTGATACTTGCTTTTCTTCTTCATTCTTTCTATTCAAATAAATGATTGCTAAAACAGCTGAACCTTGTGCGATATTTGATAAAGCGATCATCGGCCACAGATTTGTTCCGTTAAGTTGACTCATTAGTTGAAGATCGATTGCATTAGTCATATGATGCAATCCTGTAATAACTAGTGGTGCATAGAAGAATCCAAAAACTAAGGCAAATAGCCATCCAAATGAAGAGGTTAATCCTGAATATACTAAATGTGAGATAGCTGAACCGATTTTCCAACCAATCGGACCTAATACTACATGTGCAATTAACACTGTTGGTACTAGTGCAAAGAACGGTACCACAATCATTGAAATTGCACTTGGAACGATTTTCCGAATATTTGTCTCTAAAATCGCTAAAGTGAAACCGGCTAAAATAGCTGGAATAACTTGCGCTTGATAACCAATCATATCGATTTTAGCAAAACCAAAGTCCCAAACTGGTGGTACTGCCCCACCTGCTACTGCGTATGCATTTAGTAGTTGTGGTGAAACAAGTGTAATACCTAAAACAATCCCCAGAATTTGAGTCGTACCCATTTTCTTTGTAATTGACCATGTAATACCAACTGGTAAGAAATGAAAAATGGCTTCACCGATCAACCATAAAAAAGAATGTGTTCCCGCCCAAAATTGAGAGGTTTCAACAAGCGTTTTAGTACCATGATCTAGTAATTTAATATCACCAATTATGTTACGGAATCCTAAGATTAGACCCCCAACAACAATGGCTGGAATTAATGGTGAAAAGATTTCCGCTAGGTGAGCAAGTAGTCTTTGAATCCATGTCATATTTTGCCTTGCAGCTATTTTAGCTTCATCTTTTGAAGTTTCCTCTACCCCAGCTAATTTTACAAATTCATTATAAAAAATAGATACTTCATTACCGATAATTACTTGAAATTGCCCTGCTTGCGTAAAAGTACCTTTAACTATTTTAATTTCTTGAATCATTTTTTCATCAGCTTTTTTAACGTCTTTCAGCACAAAACGCATTCGCGTTGCACAATGAGTTACGGTAGCGATGTTTTCTTTACCACCAATGTACTGAAGTAATTGTTTTGCTTCATCACTAAATCGGCTCATGATATCCCCTCCTCGAGCAATCTATTATTTATTTTATAATTTTTAAGTTCATCCTGTACGTACAAGATTAGTATATTCTTGTACGTACAGGATTGCAAGCGTTTTTTGTAAACGTTATCACTTCTTATTAATTTCCATGGAAATCGTTAATCAATTTACAAATAAATTCTTTTATCACCATTTATTGAAACAAAACAATTCATAAAAAAACCGTTAACCTCTATCTGTTCCCAGGTAGAGCATTAACGGTTTTTAGTTTTTATTACATAGTTTCCTCTGTAAATTGATCAAATACGATGCATCCAGCTCCTTGTGCAACGATATTATACGCTGTCGATGATTTAATGATTTGAACAGGGCTGTTTGGATAACTTTTCAATCTTCCTTGTGCTGTTTCGCATGCTACATCAAAGAATAATGGCTTTGGAACTAATGTACCTCCACAAATGACAATATCAGGGCGTACAATATAAATAAGATTAGTCAGTCCAATTCCAAAGTAATTAGCCGCCTCTTTTATGACCTCTAAACAAAGTGGGTCTTCCTTTTCTAAAGCTTCTAGAATTTGATGATAGCTAATATTTTCGACATCGTTTAATTCCCTCATCAAAGAAGTAATCTCACCGCGCTTAACACGTTTGATTACCTCTTCTCGAATTGCAGGTAAACTACTGTATGCTTGTAGACAACCATATGAACCACATGAACAAAGCTTTCCATGAATATCAACGATCATATGTCCAAAAGCATCGTCCATCTCGTTCTTATTGCTTATTAATTTACCTTGTTGAATAATTCCACAACGTATTCCCATGTCACTCGAAACGAAAACAATATTTTCGTTTTCTTTACTGAAATTTAGTCTGTACTCTGCTAAGGCAGCTAAATTTGTACCGTTATTTAGTAACACCGGGCACTGATTAGCTTCTTCTAAGTGCTTAACAATATTTAAATCATCCCATCCATCTGCTAAAAATGATCCCGATTTAATCATTACACCTTTTTCTTGATCAATTGGTTCTAACACTCCAATACCAATTCCTAATAATTGTTCTCTATTAATATTATTTTGATCTAATAATTCACTTACACTTTTGGTTACAAAATTTAAAGTATATTCTCCAGTACTTACATTGCTCATTTTTAATTTTTTTGAATCGATAATTGTTAGATTTAGATCAAGCAGTAGTACTGTTGTAAATAAATTCGTGATTTCGACACCGATTAAGTAGAATGCAGTTGGGTTAATCACATACATTGCTGGTCTCCTTCCACCACTAGAAACCCCTAAACCACTGTCATATATAAGCCCTTCCTGTACTAATTCATCTAATAACCGTACACATGTAGTATGTTTATATCCTGTCATTTCAGTTAATGAACTAACTTTAATTGGCCCTAATTTTCGTATTAAACTATATAAAAGCTTTAAACTTTTGATTTTAGGCGACTGATAGCCTATAAATTGCCTGATCATTGACTCCTCCAAAAATATAATCTTATTTTACATCCATTTAACTTTTTATATTTTATGAATTAAGTATAGCTATTTACACGCTATATTCACAGTGTTTTTAGTAAAAAGGAATAATCTTTTTTCCAAAATGATTTTTAGTCTGTTTACAAGTAAGGAATTTTCCTTTAGACTTATGGTGAAAGCATTAATATTTATTAGAATTCTTATTACAATCCCGATCGCTCATTTTAGGAGGAAAAATAAATGCATAAAACTGAACATATTTTAGAAACAAGAGATTTTATATTAAATAAAACAAACTACCGTCCAACGGTTGGATTAATATTAGGTTCTGGCTTAGGGACTCTTGCAGATGAAATCGAAAACTCTGTTGTAATTCCTTACAGTGAAATTCCTCATTTTGCAAAGTCTGAAGCAGTTGGACACGCAAATGAATTAGTAATCGGTGAATTAAAAGGCCAAGCTGTGGTAGCAATGAAAGGCCGTTTCCATTATTATGAAGGCTTTACTTTAGATGAAGTAACGTTCCCTGTGCGTGTAATGAAAGCACTTGGAGTAGAAAAATTAATCGTAACTAATGCTTGTGGGGCTGTTAACACTAGCTTTAATCCAGGCGATTTAATGTTAATTACTGATCATATTAATTTAGTTGGAACAAATCCTTTAATTGGACCAAATAACCCAGAACTAGGAACTCGCTTCCCTGACGTTTCTGAAGTATATAACAAAGAATTACGTAGCCTTGCATTAAATGTTGCTGCGAAACAAGATCTTAAATTACAACAAGGTGTTTATGCTTGGTGGAGTGGCCCTTCATACGAAACACCTGCTGAAATCCGTATGATCCGTACACTAGGTGCTGATTCTGTTGGGATGTCGACGGTTCCAGAAGCAATCGTAGCCGTTCACGGAAGTATGAAAGTTTTAGGTATCTCTTGCCTAACAAACATGGCTTGTGGCATCCTAGACCAACCATTAAACCACGAAGAAGTAATTGAAGTAGCAAGCATGGTTAGAACAAAATTCGTTAACTTAGTTAAGGGCATTTTAGAAGAAATGTAATTCGAAATGCGGAAGGCGTTTGATCAGCCCCGACAAGCATAAGATGAAGAACGATAAAGGTTGGTTTTTACCTTTATTGAGCTTCGGCTTATGACCTCGAGGGGCTAACGCCTGGAGCTAGACAATGCGGAAAGCGTTCGAGTGGCTCTGGAGAGAGTATTACCGGAGAAATATCTTGCTCAATTAGACAGTAACAAAATATGAAATTAGATATAAGTAAAGAGGCTCTGCCTCTTTACTTCTTTTTATTAAAACGGGGTGTTATTTTGAAAGGTATACTATATATTATTATCGGTTCTGTTTGTTATGGTGTTTTGTCTACCTTCGTAAAATTGGCGTATGGTGATGGTTTTATTGTAAATGATGTAGTTGGTATGCAAATGTTTGTTGGAGCTATATTGTTATGGTCCATCGTACTTTTTAATAAAAGTAAATCCGCTAAATCAAATAATGAACACTATTTAAAGCCTACAAAGAAGGATGTTTTATTACTTGTTGTATTAGGGTCTACCACTGGCTTAACTGGGATGTTTTATTATTTGGCTTTACAATATATTACTGCATCATTAGCAATTGTGCTGTTGTTCCAATTCACTTGGATTGGCGTTTTATTAGAATCAGTAGTCAATCGAAAACTTCCTGAAAAAAGTAAATTGCTCTCATTGATTCCTCTCGTTATCGGCACGATCTTTGCGACAAATGTTTTAACCGAGGGTATTGGATCATTGAATTGGTTAGGAGTTTTATTTGGGGCGTTGTCCGCGGTTTCGTACAGTACTTTTATATTACTTAGCGGTAGAATCGCTTTAAAAGCAAACCCAATAACAAAAACGGCATTAATGATTACAGGTGGGTTTATAATTTGTGCTATCTTCCTCCCACCTACGTTTTTCACAAATTGGCGCTTATTTGCAGAACTTTCATTAAAGTACGGGCTGATCCTTGGCTTTCTAGGTCCATTTTTCTCTACTTTAATGTTTTCAAAAGGCGTTCCTTTAACAGGTTCTGGTCTTGCCTCTATTTTAGGTGCAGCAGAATTACCGACAGCTACATTAATGTCAGCGATTGTATTAAAGGAAACGGTTGGAGCTCCACAATACTTTGGTATTATTTTAATTTTAATCGGTATCACTTTACCTGAATTCTTTAAAAGAAAGTCACTTCAATCAGTATAAAAAAATTTCTTACATTAAACTCGTAAAAATACATTATGCATCATAAATCTGCTAATACTCCGAATAATTAAATTGATATTTCAAATAATATTTCAGATTGCTCGCAAATCGCTTGCAATTAGTCTGAAAATCAATTTTTTGGATTTTTTCAATAAACAAAGATATTCACAGTAATATCTTTGTTATTTTTATGGAGGTGTTTTTATGAAAGTAAGAGACGTCATGTCGAGTAATGTTGAATGTTGTTCAAATCAAGATTCGTTACAATCAGTAGCAAGTAAAATGGAATCATTGAATGTAGGTGCAATTCCAGTTGTTGAAAATGGTCAAGTAGTAGGAATGATTACAGATCGTGACTTAGCTTTACGTGGAATTGGTCAAAATGACAACGCAAATGCTTCTCAAGTAATGTCCAATGACATTGTGACGATTGATTGTAATGCCAGTCTTCAAGAAGCGTCGAGTTTAATGGCACAGCATCAAATTAGAAGATTGCCAGTCGTAGAAAATGGCAATCTTGTTGGAATGCTTTCACTTGGAGATTTAGCTGTACAAGAACAATCAGATGAAAGTGCTGGCGAAGCATTGTCACAAATCTCTCAGAACGATATTAAATAATTAAAAATGAACAAAGGGACCGTAAACTTATTCGGTCCCTTATATATGATTTCTTATTTATTCATTTGTGAAAGAAAATCACCGAGGAGACTATCCATATCTTCCTCTTCTATATCTTCTTCAGCTGCAGAGATTTCATTTTTGCTTGCAACTTCCCAATTAAAGTTATCTAAATCATCATCACGATCGGCTTTTCTTCCAATATTACCTAATTTTGTTGCATTCCGTTCGCTTGTACGGATTTCTGTCTGAACGGGTTCCAATTCTGGCTCTAACTCATTCATTTCTTCTTGAAGATATAGAGCTTCTTCAATCGCTAGACTATTACTATTGAGCGATGTAATAAGAGAAGCAGTTCGAATTGGATTGGATAATAGTTGGTACACAATACTTCCTAATAATGCCTCAGAATGTTCATGTTTTAACCAATCTCTTTGAGCTTTATCTAGGCTTTTCGGAAGTGGAATCGCTATTGTTTGCCTTTGCTTTGATAATGAGTCATTAATTCCGCTTATTACGTACTCAGCAATCTTACTTGAAAAGTTTCGCCTTTCGCTTTGCTTAAGCTGTTGCAAATGTTTTATGATCTGATCAGGCGTATCGGAAGGGATACGAAATGTAATAGGTTGTCCCCTCGTCAATTCTTTTTCCTTCATGGAATCACCTTATTTTGCTTTAGACATTTTTTGTTCTTCTTTTTGAGTTTGTTGTGCTTCTCTTTGATTTTGATTTTGGTTTTGGTTTTGGTTTGCTTCTCTACGGGATTCTCTTATTCTTTTTATTTCAAAATCGGCAATTAGTTTATAATAAGCATTCGCCATCATCCAGATACTTTCCTTCTCATCTTCAAAGAAATCAATATTATATCCATCTAGGTTGTTATTTAGTGTCTTAAGATAATCCTTTAAGATTAGGGAACCTCCACCGATGAAATAGCATATTTCCGTTTGAGAGTTTTTCTGCCAAATATTTCTTAAATGACGATATTGTTTTTTTGCTAATTCTAATAAAATTCTGTCTACAATATCATGAACGCTTGTCCGACTACCTTTAACATAAATGTGATTTCGGTCGCTTTTCTTAGTAATAATTTCTACTACATCTCTACGGCTATCGAGTTCAACACCATGTCTAGAACGAATCTCTTCACGAATTGCTTCTAGTGATTCTGCTACTCCTAGATTAAAGCCTTGAGCTTTATCGTCATCTACCTTCCTATTTCTAATGACGGCGATATCAGTTGATAACCCACCGATGTCTTGAATAAGGATTTTTTTATCAATAAGATCTTTGTTAATTATGTTTAAATGATTATCCATAACTAGATTGATAAAAGCGGCAAATCCTTCAGGGTAAACTTTAACATCTTCAAATTTAATATTAACTTTTAATCCTTGATATCTAGGCGTTACTAAAAACTCTACTTGGTGAACTGAACCTAGTAAACGCGATCGATAACCGACATCCTTCCCTTCCTTTACTTCTCTAAGTGGAAGGCCAGTACCTAGTACGTAAGTTACCTCAATTACATTGTTGGAGTTCTTTACTACTTGTTTATTTTCTTCTCTTGCTGCATCTAATGCTAACGCTGCAAATAACATAATAAGTGTTTGATCTTCTTCAGACTTGTTACTTCCAGGATCTAATTCAGTTGCATTACTACTTTTTGTTGCTAAGTTACCTACTCGGTAAACAGTATTATTCTCTTTTAACGTAGGAGAGTGAACGCGAATATGTATTCCATCAACTGGATCTTGGTTGTCTAGTTCCTCTATTCCAATGATCGGACGATCTTCTGTATCCCTAGCAATAATATTAGGAATATTAATCTCAGCTTCCATCTTCCCAAAAATTCCTTTGAGTGAATCGTTTCCAACATCAATAGCAGCTATACGAGCATTTACCATATAAATCATCCCTTTCATTATTAATAGATTTATAGTCTTACTTGTAGTTCTACTAAAATCGTATCTAACTTTAGATAACCGGTCAATCATCATTTTTAAGTATCATATAAATGTAAACGAATTGTCATCTTGTATACAAAAACGTAAACACATTATTCGTTTACACAAATGTATACATGTTTACAAAACTGTATACATTTGTATACAAAAACGTGTACTTGTATACAAAAATGTATACAACTCTCTTTTGTCTAATTTATTTTAGGACGATTGTGTTCTACCTCTGAGAACTTTATAAAAATTAGATATTTTAAACCAATAAGATGAGCTATATTAGAGCAAATATTGAATGTACGAACACTAAGTGAACTTCTTTGATATAATAGTGGTTTTTGTTGGTAAAATTTTTTTGAACAACTTGCTGAAATTAAATTCTCAAACTAAATGCAAACATAACTGCCGGCGCCTTTTCCAGAGCCTCAAAATATTAACCTGTTTACTATGCTTGTATAGATGTGTAACTCGAGATCGAATATCAAGTGTGCTTCGTTTATTAAAAGGCAATTCTTCAAAGTTATAATTATTTTAGATGTTTATTTAAATTAAATTTTTTTATGAAGAAGTTCATGCCAACCAAGAGTACTCGAATCCTGTAGGGAATGCGGGAAAGTTGAGATTCCAGTCTTTAGTCAATGATGGGAATGATCGGTTCCCACTCCACGAAAACCCAAATCCTTTAATGAAAAGCAACTAACTTATCATTATATAGAAACAAATAATCTGTGAAATTATTCATGTCAAAAATAATGATGAATTATTGGATTAGATAACCTTTTTTCGACAGAATGTAAAGTTTACTTTTTTGTGTACAATTGTTTACAAAAATGTGTACGTGTATACAGTTAAGTCTACATTTCATTTATTCTAGAATTATTTTTAAGATGTTTGTTTCCTACCTCTGAGACTTTTAAAAAAAATTATTTTATAAAAAGTTTACAGCTATGTGGACAAGTACACTTTATCGTGTACATTTGTTTACGAAATGTATTCTTGTGTACAAACATGTGTACAACTCTATTCAAAGTATTTTTCTCTAAAAATTAAAAAACAGATAGATGGCTTCTACCTGTCAATATGTGGATAAGTCCCTTGATTAAAAATATCCACATGTGGATTACTTATTTTTATTATGATTAACTAACTCTTGAATAGGATTATTTTCGAAGATTATTATTTTTGAATCCTGTAATTTATTGTAATCCTCTTCAGACATAAGCTTTAAATTTAATATGTCCTCCTTTGTCGTAAATTTTGGATATGACCTTCTCCGTAATGATCCAAATCTTTTTAGATTATAAAATTTCCAACTTAAAAGTCCAAAATAAAAAACGATCCACAAAAGGATTGTAAATAAAATAAAAAAACGTATGTCGCGATTTGTCATTTTGAAATAGGACTTTATTATATTTATATATCGATTATTGTAATTTATTAGCGAACTAATGAAAAAAGCTATTACAATTATGCAATAGATCCAAACTACTAATGTGGTAATCGTAATCATCACTTCATTTATCCAATTTTTCTTTGAATGAACGATTACTCCAGTTTCCTGTTTCCCCTGTCTGGACTTGTCCATGTTGCATAACCACCTTTTATTCTTGATTTAATTGCTTTTGGTAATGCAAACATTACAATTATTGCGTTTAAAACCCAATAAATAACTGGATACCACGCGGCCCATAAGTAATATTTTTTTATGTTATCGTATGTGGAATCCACTCTTATCGACATCCAAAGCTGTATAAGACTCATGAAAACAAGTGAGAAAGAAGAAAAAGTCATCCATATTATTAATTCTTGTACACTGTTAGCAGTTATTAAATAGTAAATTGTCACGAATACCCAAGAAAATGACCAAATTAAACTAACCCATTGTTCAAGATAGATTGGCCAGATCCTTCTATGCCGAAAGTCCAATAATAAACGCCAATACCGCATAATTACCTCTTGACCACCCTGTGCCCAACGAATTCTTTGATTCCAAATTCCCTTTAATGTTTCTGGAACTAACATCCAGCAAAGTGCACGAGGTTCATAGCGTATATCCCAAAATCTTTCTTGTAGCTTCCAGGATACTGCGATGTCTTCTGTAATCATGTCGCGGTCCCATAATCCTACATCTACAAGTGCTTTTTTTCGAAATGCAACGACTACGCCTGATACAGTCATAATTTTACCGAGCATTCTTTGGGTTCTTTTTATGGCCCCAATAATAGAAGAATATTCTACTATTTGTAATCTACTCAGTAGCGTATCACGATTTCGAATTCTTGGATTACCCGTTACGGCACCTAATCTTTCCCCACTATGTAGAAAATGATAAATAAGATACTGTGCAGCTTTAGGCGCTAATATAGCGTCCGAATCAATACAAACTAAAAACTCCCCTTTTGATGCATGGCAAGCAATATGTAGAGCATTTGCTTTCCCCCTATTTTCTCTACAATCAATTGCCTTAACCTCGCGATGTTTATTTGCCATACTTTCTAAAATTTTAAAGGTTGAATCCTTACTGCCATCGTTTACAGCAATGATTTCTTTTAATGGATAATCTAGTTCCACTAAATATTGAATTGTTTCTTCAATTGTTTCTTCCTCGTTATAACAAGGTATTAAGATGCTAATTAATGGCCAATCAATCCCTTCAAAATTTACATCTTTTCCTTTTTCTCGGTATCGGAAAAATAGACTAGATCCGGCCACCCAAAATAAAGACATAACCAATGGATACCAAAATACAAACTCCGACAAAAGGCTTATGAATTTGTTCAATTTTAATCACCTAATTTACTAAATTCAATAATGCAACTCCCATATAAAAACTAGTATCAGCAAATACAAATAAATTAACAGTGTTTTTCTTACCCATATATGTAATTTTTTACTTTCTTACAAAAGTTTTTGTTCTTTTAACATGAAACGATTATAATGGGAATTATGATTGTACTTCTCTAGTACAATTTAATAGATAGAAAATTTAATAGAAAAATCCATAAGTTTTATTGCTTATGGTAGAGGTCGCAAACTCCCCTCTACAAAAAAATAAGGCGAAAAACAATATTTGTCGTATTGTTTTTATTTTTGTTATTCGGGATGCCCTCTTCTTTTTAAACATGTAAAGGAGAGAAGAAATATGAAAAATGAAAAAGCAATCGTTGTATTTAGCGGTGGCCAAGACAGTACTACTTGTTTATTCTGGGCTATGCAACAATTTGGTGAGGTTGAGGCTGTTACGTTTAATTACAATCAGCGCCATAAACTAGAATTAGATGTAGCTGCAGATATTTGTAAGGAATTAAATATTCCCCACCATATCCTTGATATGTCCTTGTTAAATCAGCTTGCACCAAATGCTTTAACAAGATCAGATATTGATATAACTCACGAAGAAGGCGAACTTCCTTCTACATTCGTCGATGGACGTAACTTATTATTCCTATCTTTTGCAGCAGTACTTGCTAAACAAAAAGGAGCAAAGCACATTATTACTGGCGTTTGTGAGACTGACTTTAGCGGTTACCCTGACTGCCGAGATATCTTTGTTAAATCATTAAATGTAACTCTTAATCTATCTATGGATTATCCATTTGTTATTCATACTCCACTTATGTGGATCGATAAGGCTGACACATGGAAATTAGCTGATGAATTAGGCGCATTTGAATACGTAAAAAATAAAACATTAACTTGCTATAACGGCATTATTTCTGACGGTTGTGGAGAATGTCCGGCATGTGAGCTTCGTCAGGCTGGTTTAGATCGTTACCTTCAATCGAAGGGAGCCACTAAGCATGTTTGATTTTCGTATCGTAGATAGACTTCATAAAATTGATGAGCATATAAAAAAAGAAGACTTAAAATATCACCATAAACGAGTCCTCGTTAATAAAGAATTTACCTTTGATGCTGCACATCACTTACATTGCTATGAAGGTAAATGTAAGAATTTACACGGACACACATATAAAGTTATTTTTGGAATTAGTGGTTTTGTTGATGACATCGGCTTAGTAATCGATTTTGGTGATATTAAACAGATTTGGAAGGAAAAAATTGAAATCTATTTAGATCATCGTTATTTAAATGAGATGCTACCTCCGATGAATACAACAGCCGAAAATATGGTTGTTTGGATTTATGAGCAAATGGAAAATGCACTTAAGGATCATACAAATCCTGCACAAGATATTCGAGTAGAGTTTGTTCGTTTATTTGAAACGCCTACTTGCTACGCAGAAGCTCGTAGGGAGTGGATGATCAATGAGTAAAATTCCAGTACTTGAAATATTCGGACCTACTGTACAAGGTGAAGGAATGGCAATCGGTCAAAAAACGATGTTTATTCGTACGGCGGGTTGTGATTACTCTTGTAGTTGGTGCGATTCTTCGTTCACTTGGGATGGTAGTGAAAAAGAAAATATAAAATGGATGACCGCAGAAGAAGTTTGGAAGAATTTAACCAACTTAGGCGGCGATACATTCTCTCATATTACGATTTCTGGTGGAAACCCTGCCTTACTTCCATCTTTAGGCCCTGTAGTTGAGTTTTTAAAGGAAAAGAATATGACTTTAGCTCTTGAAACCCAAGGTAGTAAGTGGCAACCATGGTTACCTTCTATTGATGAAGTTACTTTATCGCCTAAACCGCCTAGCAGTGGCATGAATACTGATTTCGATATGCTAGGAAGCATTATTCAAAATTTAGAAAATCATCCAAAGTTTTGCTTAAAAGTTGTTATTTTTGATGAAAAAGATTTAGCTTATGCGGAAACAGTTCATCAAAAATTCCCACATGTTCCATTCTTTTTACAAGTCGGAAATAGTTGGCTAAATGCGGATGATAGCACTTTATTACAATACATGTTAAATCGTTACGAATGGCTTATAGATGAAGCTATGAAATCGAAGGTATTTAAAAATGTAAAAGTTTTACCTCAATTACATGCATTTGTTTGGGGAAATAAGAGAGGAGTTTAACCAAAATGGTAGGAAGATCAAAAGGTTCACTAGAAGATGTATCATTACTTGGCAGCAATAACACAAAATATTTATTTGAATACGATCCAGGAATATTAGAAACATTTGATAATACTCACCCAGATCGTGATTATTTCGTAAAATTTAATTTCCCTGAATTTACTTCACTTTGTCCAAAAACTGGTCAACCTGATTTTGCGACAATTTATATAAGCTATATTCCTGAGAAAAAAATGGTTGAAAGTAAATCATTAAAATTATACTTCTTTAGCTTCCGTAATCATGGTGACTTCCATGAGGATTGCATGAATATTATTATGGATGATCTCATCAAATTAATGGATCCTCGTTATATTGAGGTCTGGGGTAAATTCACCCCACGTGGCGGAATTTCAATTGACCCATATTGTAACTATGGTCGACCAGGTACAAAATACGAAAAAATGGCTGAACATCGTATGATGAACCATGATTTATACCCTGAGAAGATTGATAATCGATAAAAAAATCACTTTAAAGTACACTGTATAAAAAACAGTGTACTTTTTTTATTCAGGTAAATACTATATTCGTTTATGGCACTTAATTTGTTTTTATTTTACAATTAATGGAAAGTAAATAAAAAGTGTGGTGAAACCATTTGTTTAAACTATTACTCATTGAAGATGATTCTTCTCTATTCACTGAGATTAAAGATCGCTTATCTGGATGGTCCTATGAAGTATATGGGATAACAGACTTTAATAAGGTAATTCAAGAATTTACAGTGATAAAACCAGATTTAGTCATCATTGATATACAACTACCAAAATACGATGGTTTTCACTGGTGTCGTATGATTCGTTCCCATTCAAATGTACCAATTATCTTTCTATCTTCAAGAGATCACCCCTCGGATATGGTCATGTCGATGCAGCTTGGAGCAGATGATTTTATACAAAAGCCATTCCATTTTGATGTACTAATTGCGAAAATCCAGGCTACACTTAGACGCGTATATAATTACAATACCGAAAAAATTGCTCTTAAAACTTGGTGTGGTGCAACCATCGACTATGAAAAAAATACTGTATCGAATGAAACTGGTGCAATTGAACTTACAAAAAATGAGATCTATATTTTAAAACTGCTAATTGAACAAAAAAATAAAATCGTAAGTCGTGAGGAATTAATCAATGCCCTTTGGGATGACAAGCGATTTATTAGTGATAACACCCTAACAGTAAACGTAAATCGATTGCGTAAAAGACTAGATGAAATAGGATTAGGACAATTTATTGAAACAAAGGTTGGTCAAGGATATATTGCTTTAGAAGAGGACATCTAATGATTAAAACATTTCTAATTGAACGATTTAGTTGGATACTTTTTTTTCTACTAACACAATTACTCGTTGTATTTGTTTCATTTATTGATTCGTCAATTCCTTTAAAATCATTACTTTACATTGTCTTTCTATCACTATTATTGTTTATCATTTTTTTAGTCATTCGATATCCTAAAGAAATAAAATTTTATAAGAGCCTTGTTGAACGTGAGGATAACCTTGATTTGACGGGAATTGAAGAACCAAATAGTCCATTTGAAGAAATTGTTGAAAACAGCTTAACAAATCAAACAAGCCTATTAAAAAAAATAGCTATTCAAAATCAAACTTATTTAGAGCAAGAAAAAGATGAACTCCTATCATGGATCCATGAAGTAAAAACACCTTTAACAGCAATGCACTTAATGATTGATCGTATGAAGGATGAAAAGTTGAAATCAAATTTAACATATGAATGGCTACGTATTCACCTATTACTAGATCAACAACTTCACCAAAAAAGAATACCTTTTATTGAAAATGATCTTTATATCGAAAAAATTCAACTTGAAGATGTCATTTATCCAGAGATTAAAACTTTGCAATCATGGTGTATACATAAAGGGATTGGATTTGATATTGAATTAGAGGAGCTAGAAGTATTCAGTGATGCTAAATGGCTATCATATATACTACGACAGCTATTAACAAATGCAGTGAAATATAGTCCATCCTCAGACATTCGGATTATAAGTAAGCAAAAAAATGAGCAAGTGATTCTTGAGATCGAAGACTTCGGTCGAGGTATTCATTCAAAAGATTTGCCACGAATTTTCGAAAAAGGATTTACTTCAACGATTCAGCATCAAGATAATGCCTCTACAGGGATGGGGTTATATTTAGCAAAGAAGGCTGCCCATTCCCTACATATTACGTTCCAAGTAAAGTCTGAGTTAGATAAAGGTTCAATTTTCACACTAACCTTCTCTAAACGAAATGAATTTGTAAAAATAACAGGCATGTGACAAAATTGTCACATGCTTTTGTTTATTGTTCGGTTAATCAAAGGAAACGGTCTTGGTAACCATTTATACTAATTTTATCGAATGAAAATAAAGGAGTGTACGAAATGAATATTTTAGAGGCAAATAAAATTCATAAAAGTTACGGAAATAAATTTAATAAACAAGAAGTGTTAAGTGGCATTAATATAAACATCGAAAAAGGTGAATTTGTTAGTATCATGGGTCCGTCTGGATCTGGTAAAACTACATTACTAAACGTTCTTTCCTCGATCGATAAGATTAATAGCGGAACGATTGCAATTGAAGGTAAAGATATTACAGATATGAGAGAAAAACAATTAGCAGAATTTCGTAAATACTATTTGGGCTTTATTTTCCAGGAATACAACTTACTAGACACATTAACAGTAAAGGAAAATATACTTCTACCTTTATCAATAACTAAAACGTCACCAAGTGAAGCCAATCAAAAGTTTGATGTTATTGCTAAAGAGCTTGGAATTTATGAATTAAAAGATAAGTATCCTAACGAAATCTCTGGGGGACAAAAACAGCGTACTTCAGCCGCTAGAGCATTTATTCATGAACCTAGTATTATTTTCGCAGATGAACCTACAGGCGCATTGGATTCAAAATCTGCTTCAGATTTATTAAATAAACTAAGTGAATTAAATGAGAAAAGAAACGCGACAATTGTAATGGTTACACATGATCCAGTAGCAGCAAGCTTTTGCAATCGAGTTGTCTTTATTAAAGATGGACAAATCTATTCACAGCTACACAAAGGCGATGAAACGAGACAAAATTTCTTTAAAGATATCATGAAAACCCAAGGTGTATTAGGTGGTGTTCACCATGAGCATTAATCATTTGATATTCCGAAATTTAAAAAAGAATTTAAAAAACTATTATCTATATGTTTTTGCATTAATTTTTAGTGCTGCCTTATACTTCTCATTTGTTACATTACAGTATGACCCATCAATGGAAGCGACAAAGGGTTCGATCAAAGGAGCAGCAGCAATTCGCTCGGCGTCGATTTTACTTGTCGCAATCGTTTCGATTTTCCTTTTATATGCAAATATGATTTTTATAAAAAGAAGAAGTAAAGAAATTGGTTTGTTTCAATTAATTGGAATGACTAAAAACAGGATTTTCGGTATTTTAACAGTTGAAAATTGTATTCTATATTTTAGTTCATTGGTTCTTGGGATCTTAGTAGGTTTTTCGATTTCAAGGCTAATCATTATGATTTTATATAAAATCGTCGGAGTAAAAGCGATTGCTACTTTACATTTTTCTTCACAAGCATTAGTACAGACATTAATTGTATTTGTCGTAATTTACGCGTTCATTATGTTAATGAATTATGCTTTTATTAAACGACAAACTATTTTATCTTTATTCCGAGTAGTCTCATCGACTGAAGGAAAGCTTAAAAAAATGTCTATCTTCGAGATTTCTATTGGAATTTTAGGTATTTTATTAATAATCTCAGGTTATTTTCT
Source organism: Bacillus sp. AFS053548 (assembly GCF_002575105.1). Lineage (NCBI taxonomy): Bacteria > Bacillati > Bacillota > Bacilli > Caryophanales > Bacillaceae > Bacillus > Bacillus sp. AFS053548. Next base: position 314,851 of record NZ_NUHI01000005.1, read on the forward strand.
ATCATCAAAATTATTTGATGGCGATTTTACTACTATGACTGAACTATTTTCGGTAATGATCTATATTTTAGCGTCAGTCATTATTGGAACTTATTTAGTGTATAAAAGTTCGGTTCGTTTTATTTTAAATATCATTCGTAAAAAGAAAAATGGCTATTTAAATATTAATGATGTCCTTTCTTTATCTTCAATTATGTTTAGAATGAAGTCTAATGCCTTGCTATTAACAATTATTACAACCGTTTCAGCACTAGCGATTGGATTATTATCTTTAAGCTATATATCTTATTATTCTGCAGAAAAAACTGCAGAGAGCCATGTCCCTGCTAACTTTTTCTTAAATAATAAAAAGGATTTACAAACTTTCACATCCGCTTTAAATGCAAATGGTATTAAATATAACGAAAAACAGATCGAGGTTATTCAAGTTAATACAAATATAAAGAGTATACTAGATACACAGTTAAAAGGCATGATGAAGGATGCTGACAAATTCCCACTAGCAGTAGTAAGCGAAAAGTCAGTAAAAGTAAACCTTGCTTCAAATGAAGCCTTATTTACTGGATACGATGATATGCTTCAAAAATTTATGACCTTAAAGGATTCAGGGCATATTGAACTAACTAGTAGCAAGAAAAAATTTAATCTAAACTATTTAGGATTAAAACGTGAAAAGATTATACCTTCCTACTTCACAAATGGAGGATTTCCTACTGTTATTGTAGACAATCAAGTATTTAAAACATTAAAACAAAATCTTGATTCATCAATTCAAAAAGACTCAACTGTCTACATTGGAATTAATATAAGTGATGAAAAACAAATTGAAAAAGCAAATAATATTTATATGGACCATCAATTTGATAAGAATTATCCTAATGCTTCTCGACTTGAAATCGTTAAAAGTCAGAAAGCAAATATGGGCCTTATTATGTTCATCGTCGGATTTTTAGGATTAACATTCTTAATGACATCTGGATGTATTTTATACTTTAAACAAATGGACGAAAGTGTTGACGAAAAACCAAATTATACTATTTTACGTAAACTAGGTTTTTCCCGTAGAGACTTATTAAGAGGTATCCGTTCTAAGCAATTGTTTAATTTCGGTATACCATTAGTAGTCGGACTAGTTCATAGCTATTTTGCCGTTCAATCTGGATGGTTCTTATTCGGTACTGAAGTCTGGACACCAATGATTATCGTCATGGTTTTATATGCTGTTTTATACTCGGTCTTTGGTCTTTTATCCGTTCTTTATTATAAAAAAGTAATTAAAGAAGCTCTTTAGACTTGCAATACTGCCTAATAAATAATAGAAGCTCGAATATGAGCTTCTATTATTTTTTTACTTATTTTGATTTATAATAGCCTTATACATACTACTTTAAAGGTGGATCGGGATGACTAAAACCATTGTTGAAAAGCTAAACTTAAAAAAATATAAAAAAGCTACTGTTTTAAATCAACCAAGTGATGCAAATTATTTTGCAGAGTTACCACATTTTGATACGGATTTACAAAACCATCCTTACGATCTGATATTTGCTTTTGTACTTGATATGGACTCACTAAAAAAACTAGTCACAAAGATTATCCAGAATCATTATTTAGATAAAAATGGCTATATTTTTATTGCCTACCCTAAAAAAGGAAACAAAGTATATCCCACTTATATTCATCGTGATGATTTATTCGAAGGATTAGGTGCGGATGAGAGCGGCTATATTGGTTCAAGTACAATTAAATTTGCTCGTATGGTTGGACTGGATGACGTCTTTACGGTTGTTGGATTAAAAGACGAATCAAAAACAAAAGGTGCAAACTCATCGAAAGCAAGTCAATGTGTAGATGATTATATCTATATGATTCCGAACGTTGAAAAGGATTTAGAAGATTTCCCTGAATTACTTACGATCTATCAGTCTCTAACTCCTGGGTATCGTAAAGATTGGGCACGACATGTCTATAGCGCTAAGCAAGAAGCAACGAAAACAAAAAGACGTGAAGAAATGAAAATGGTCTTAGGTGCTGGATACAAAACGCTGGATTTATATCGTAGAGATAAAAAATAGAATCAAAACATCCACAAGAAATAATCTTGTGGATTTTGTTCACTTAATAGATAGATGTGCAGATTTTTTAACAACAACGAGTAACTTTACCACCTTTAGAGTTAAAACGTGACTCTTGCGCTTCGATAAAGAACTCTTTTCTAGATTGAATTGGTTGATCAGGGTGTTGTGTTTTCATATGTTCAACATATTTCTCATAGCTCGGTACACCAACTAATAAACTAATAAACTGTTTATAATATTTTTTGAACTCCTTCACTTTATAGTGCATAATTTTTCGGTTCACTTTCTTCGCGTTTAATGTACGGAGTTTCATGTAATTTTATCGGTTTATTAGACAATATATTTATCCAATTTCGAATCGAAGCAATTAAAACTAAAAGCACAATCACCATAAACAAGCCACAAATTGTTGCGTCAATATAGTCATTTAAAATAATTTGATTCATTTGTGCTTTACTAGCTGCTGGTGCAAGGATTTTGCCAGCATCTAATCCATCTTTAAAAACTTTAGCATGCGCTAAAAACCCTATTTTTGGTAATGCATGAAATAGCTTTTGATAACCAGCAGTCATTGTGACGATTAAGATCCAGATTGTTGGCACTAATGTAATCCATGCATATGCCTTTTTCCCCATTTTCAGCAAGATAGTTGTGCCTAGTAATAAGGCAATCGCTGCAAGCATTTGATTTGCGATACCGAATAATGGCCATAAGGTATTAATGCCCCCAAGTGGATCAATAACACCTTGATAAAGGAAATAGCCCCAACCGAAAACACAAATGGCTGTTGCAATTAAATTTGCAGGAAGTGAATCCGTCTTTCCAAATGGCTTATACACATTACCTAAAATATCCTGCGTCATATAACGTCCAATCCTAGTTCCAGCATCAATTGTTGTTAAAATAAATAATGCTTCAAATAATATAGCAAAATGATACCAAAAAGCCATTAATGCTTTACCACCAATTACTTTAGAGAAAAGTGCCGCCATGCCGATTGCTAAAGTTGGTGCCCCACCAGTACGAGAAAGAATTGTTTGTTCCCCTACATCCTTGGCTAGTGTGGTCAAATCATTTGGAGCTATTGTAAAGCCCCAGCTTGAAACTACTTGAGCCACTTGGTTTACGTCAGTTCCAATTATGGCAGGTGGGCTATTTATAGCAAAATATGCTCCTGGAGTTAATAAACAAGCAGCAATCATAGCCATTACTGCTACAAAAGACTCCGTTAACATAGCACCATAACCAATGGCACGTGCATGCGTTTCACGTTCAATCATTTTAGGGGTAGTGCCTGAAGCAACTAATGCATGGAATCCAGAAACAGATCCACAAGCAATTGTTATAAATAAAAATGGAAATAGATTTCCGGCAAATACTGGTCCTGTTCCGTCAATAAATTTTGTAACGGCCGGCATTTGTAAATCTGGTGCTACAATAATAATGCCAATTGCTAAAGCTAATATCGTACCAACCTTTAAAAATGTGCTTAAATAATCACGTGGAGCTAATAATAACCAAACTGGAAGTACTGATGCTATAAACCCATAACCAATCAACATAAGAGCAATCGTTTCTCCCTTAAACGTAAACATTGCCGCTAATGTTGGACTTTCCGCTACATATTGTCCTGCAAATAATGAAAGTAGTAATAAAATCACACCAATAAAAGACCCTTCTCCTACTCGGCCTGGACGTATGTATCGCATATAAATACCCATGAAAATCGCGATTGGAATAGTTGCCGCAATCGTAAACATTCCCCACGGACTTCCCGCAAGCGCTTTAACTACGACAAGTGCTAATACAGCTAATAAAATAACCATAATTCCTAATATTCCTATTAACGCGATGACCCCTGTTATAGGACCAATCTCTTCTTTAATCATTTCTCCAAGCGATTTACCATTTCTACGTGTCGAAGCTGCTAATATGACAAAATCCTGCACAGCCCCAGCAAATACAACTCCTACTATAATCCAAATCGTTCCGGGTAAATAACCCATTTGCGCAGCTAAAATCGGTCCAACCAGTGGACCAGCCCCTGCGATCGCTGCAAAATGATGACCAAATAATACCCACTTATTCGTTGGTACAAAGTCTTTACCATCATTATTAATTTCGGCAGGTGTTTTACGATCTTCATCAAGTTTAAATACTTTTTCTGCAATAAACTTACTGTAAAAACGATAAGCCACTGCATATGTACAAACTGCCGCTGTGAGGAGCCAAATTGCATTTATTGTTTCCCCTCTTTTTAAAGCTAATACAGAAAAACAGAAAGCTCCAAGTATTGAAATTAATCCCCAAACAACTATTGACTTTAAAGATTTCAAACCAAGTTACCTCCTTTTTCATTTATAAAAGAAAGTATATCACCAATTCAGAATTTTTTGTCAATTAATGGTAAAAAAAGTATAATAACGACATTTATACTGATTTTAAGCTAATTTTTCTCTATAAAATTAGACGAAAGTTGTATTGAACTTATCTAATTAAAGAATTTCAAGGGAAAATACAACTTTAGAACTCATCATTTTTTACACAAAAGAAAACCACCCTAAGCTGTAGTGCACCCCAAATGTTAGACTGTGTCTAACATTTGGGGTGCACTACAAGCATTAAAAGCTAAAGGATGGTTTTCTTTCATATTAATTAAGTTATTTTACATGTTGTATAAAATTAATGTCGATCAGTTCATTCAGCCTTTGTAGTTCTTTTTCTCCTAGTAACGTTTTCCCTTCGTTTAAGGATACCAGAGCACTCTCAATTAAATATTTTCGCGGTGTTTTTGATTGTAATAATTCATTTTGTAAAAAATCTAGTAATTCATTGTACTTTTGTTGTTCATTACTATTTAATGCTGATTTTTTCATTGTACAAATAATACCACAAAGCTTTTGTTGAAGATTTTCTTCGGTCTTTCTTACTGGTAACCATCTATCTAATAATTCCAAATTGAATAATTGTTCACCAGATTCCTCAACATCCTCAACGATCTTAATCATACGTTTTACACTATATCGGACGACTTGATCCATACTAATATTCATATCTTTGGCGAGGTCATAGTATCTCACATTATGGTGTATGATTCCTAAAAACATAATGGCACTATCTAATAAAAAATCTTTCTTTTCGCTGCCAAAAATGTCTAGAAAACGTGTATACACCCAATTTAATGTCTTAAAATTACCTTCTCTAATGAACTGTTTAATATCTAAGTCATTTATATAAATTACTTCTTCAAATAGAGAAATCAATTTATTATCTCTATTTGCCTCCATTAATAAAGTTATTTGTTTAATGAAAATTTCAATATTTGAAGGGCTCTGTCCGATCAACAACTCATTTCTTTCATGTTCAAGTTTTTTATAAATCATATTAAATAATGCGACTACTAAATCACTTTTAGACGAAAAATAATTATAAAATGTACCTTTAGAAATACCGCTATAGTCTAATATGTCTTGAATTGACGTTGCTTGAAATCCTTTTTCAATAAACAATTCATGAGCTATTTTTACAACATGCTGTTTACGATCATTCATATAATCACCTTGGTTCTAGTTAATTACTGCTTAAAAAACATAGTACATTATTTTAACATTTTTAACTAGTAAATATCTGATTAGATTATTAAAGATTTCTAATGGTTATTATAATTGCATCTAATGAATGAATGGTATATCATATTATCTTATATAGAAGATGGAAACGGAGTTCAAAAAAATGAACTAGATGTACAAAGGAGGGGAAATCATGGATCATTCCATGAATAAATCAGTTAATCCGCCATATGGAATTATTACAATTCTAATGATTGGTGCTTTTATTGCTTTCTTAAACAATACTTTACTTAATATTGCTTTACCTTCTATTATGAAGGATTTGGACGTTGAGCCTTCGACTGTTCAATGGCTTTCTACTGGATATATGCTAGTAAATGGAATTTTAATTCCGACTACTGCTTTCTTAATCCAAAAATATTCTGTTAGACATTTATTTATAACTGCACTACTTTTATTTAATATCGGTACTTTAACCGCAGGATTTGCACATGTTTTTCCTTTATTATTAGCGGGCCGTATGATTCAAGCATCTGGTTCGGCTATTTTAATGCCATTATTAATGAATGTTATGCTAACTAGCTTCCCTGTTGAAAAACGAGGAACTGCTATGGGCTTCTTTGGTTTAGTAATGATGGGTGCTCCAGCAATCGGACCAACATTATCTGGTTGGATTATTGAACATTATGACTGGAGAATGCTTTTCCATGTTGTTTCACCGATTGCATTAACGATTTTAATTATTGGCTTTTTCTTACTTAAAGATAAAAAAGAGAAATCGAACAGTACGATCGACCTTTTCTCTGTTCTTTTATCAAGTATAGGTTTTGGTGGATTATTGTACGGTTTTAGTACTGCAGGAACAAAAGGATGGGATAGTCCAGAAGCTTACGTTACTTTAATTGTAGGGGTTATTTCATTAGTACTATTTATCTTACGTCAATTAAAACTTGATACGCCAATGTTAAACTTTAGAATTTATCGCTACCCAATGTTTGCATTATCATCAGCGATTTCAATTGTTGTTACAATGGCTATGTTCTCAGCAATGATGCTTTTACCGATTTACACTCAAACGCTTCGAGGCATTAAACCATTTGATGCAGGCTTAATGCTGTTACCAGGTGCTTTATTAATGGCAGTTATGTCGCCAATTACAGGTAAATTATTTGATAAAATTGGCGGAAGAATACTTGCAGTAACTGGTTTAGCGATTATGACTGTTACTACTTACTTTTTAAGTAAATTAACAATGGATACAACTTATACGCATATTATTATTTTATACTCATTACGTATGTTAGGTATGTCGATGGTAATGATGCCAGTATCAACAAATGGATTAAATCAATTACCAAAACGATTCTATCCACATGGTACTGCGATGAATAATACTTTACAGCAAGTATCTGGTGCGATTGGTACTGCTTTATTGATAACAGTTATGTCAAATCGTACAGAGTCAAAAGCGAAAGAACTTGCTGCTGAAGCAATGAAGCATGTGACTAGTAAACCTACACCTGAAATGCTTGCTCAAATTAAGCAAGAGATCACAATGAAGGCAATGTTAGAAGGAATTAACTTCTCATTTTATGTGACGGTATTCGTTGCCGCAGTTGCTCTTGTTCTTGCATTCTTTATCAAACGTTCAACAGCTGCAGAAGAACCTGTAGTGAACGAAAATACTAATACTAGTACTAACTTTAAGAAAAAGTTAGCAGAGAATTAATAAAGTAAATCTCAGACTAAAAAAGTTCAACCAAAATTGGTTGAACTTTTTTATTAGTTTTTATAAATAAAATAATCAAAATCTGCGTGTAGCCCTTGACCAGTCGTATCCTGACATTGCATTCCAACGAATGCACCTGTAAAGAATCCACCACCCTGAATATAATCATCAGACAGTTTATATGAATAAAGTGCTACAGGTATTTCCTTCCATTCCTCTCCATCAAATGAGTAAGAGTACTTGTAAATATTCGTTTTCACATCTACTCGAAGATACACATATTCAACATGTTCGGGAATGATAATTTCGTTGCCTTGAAGAGGTTGATCGAACTTAAAATTATCACATGTTACTAATTCCAGAATTCTGCCCTTTTCTTCATTCCAAGTGATTTGGCATGAAGTCCAGTTTTGAGTGTTGTAATAATTTACTAAACCAGCTGATTGATGGAATGTATTTGGACTAAATGCTACTTTTGTTTCTGCAGTAAAGTTAAAATGTTGCCAACGTCTTGCTATAAATGATTGAGTAAATTTAGATGTTAGAGATTCTCTTCCGTAAAGACGTAGATGCCCTGGATTGTCTTTTAGTGAAACGATATTTTCTCCTAATGGAATTCTCAAGTTTTGGAAGTGAGGATTTAAGATTTCTGAGTTAAAGTCGTCCATCTCAGGATAATCACTTTCCCATTTTACTTCATCTATTTTTGGACCCTCTATTTCAAGTGATGGACTATTCCCTCCTGCGACATAAGGCCAATCATTTTTCCACTCAAGCCTTTGAATAGCAGTTTCTCTTCCTAATGGACAGAAACCTCTTGGGTCTAACAACGGTTGACCTTCTCTTGGTAATGGTCTTCCTGTTAAATGCGCAAGGAACCATTCATCTGTATGTGTTTGAACAATTGATGCATGTCCTGCTTTTTGAAGGGGAATTCTTGGCGCATGGAATGACGAAATTAACGGGTTTTCTGGGTGTACTTCATATGGTCCCATTAACTGTTTTGACCTAGCAATTGTAGCTTGGTGATCATATTTCGTACCACCTTCTGCCGTTAATAAGTAATAGTAATCATTTATTTTATATAAATGTGGTGCTTCCGTTAGTTTAATATCGGTTCCTTTAAAGATAACTTCTGCTTTTCCGATCAGTTTCTGTTCTTCTACACTGTATTCTTGTAATGAAATGCCATAAAAATGATGATTTCCTACGCGATGATCCCAAACCATATTCACTAAATATTTTTTTCCATCTTCATCGTGAAATAATGAGGGGTCAAATCCAGTACTATTTAAGTAAACTGGGTCCGACCATTCTCCGTCAATTGTTTCACATGTTGAAAGATAGTTGTGACAATCTTTCCATTGACCTTCAACTACTTTTACATCAGTGTAAATTAACCAAAACTGTCCGTCACGATAAGATAATGCGGGAGCCCAAATTCCGCCTGAATCTGGATTACCTGTCATGTTTAACTGACTTAAACGTTTCAAAGGTCTTGATGCTAAACGCCAGTTCTTTAAATCCTTTGAATGATAGATTCCTACTCCTGGAAACCATTCAAAAGTTGAAACTGCAATGTAATAATCTTCCCCAACTCGGCAAATACTTGGATCCGGATTAAATCCCGGTAAAATAGGATTACTGATTTTGGCCATTTTTTATTCCTCCATTGCATCTATATAGTTCAGTACATTACTTTTTTAGTAAGCACCTTTGATAAAGTCAGAAACATTTTTTTGATAGAAAAGCTCTATTTGATCTAATTCCGCTTTCGAAAAAGATTGTATATTCATTGCTTCTAAGTTGCCATCCACTTGACTTTGGTTTCTAAATCCAGGAATTACACATGTAATTTCCTTTTGATCTAAAATCCATCTAAGTGCTGCACTTGCCATCGATGACCTTCCTTCAGCAATCCAGTTAATTCGATTTGTCAATTCTACTCCTTTTTTAAAGCCCAAGCCCGCAAATGTTTCTCCGATATTAAAGGCCGCTCCATTTTCATTAAAGTTTCGGTGATCATCTTCCTCAAAAATATGATCAGCCTTATACTTCCCAGATAAGAGTCCACTGGCTAACGGTAATCTTACAAGAACACCAACCCCACGCTTATAAGCCTCGGGAAGTAATTCTTCTAATGGCTTTTGTCTAAAAATATTAAAGATAACCTGTAAGCTTTTCACATTTGGGTTTTCTAAACAAATCATTCCTTCTTCAACCGTTTCAACACTAACCCCGTAATGGCGGATTTTCCCTTCACTTTTTAAACGGTCAAGTACATCAAATACTTGTCCATCCTTTAAAATTTCAGTTGCTGGGCAATGTACTTGATATAAATCAATCACATCTCGATTTAAGCGTTTTAGACTATCCTCGCAATAAGACTTAACCGCTTCATATGAGTAATTTTCCGGTGAAAAGATATTACCTTTTCGGCAAAACTTTGTGCCTATATAAATTTTATCTTCAAGTCCTTTTGTTGCTTTAGCCAATAGTTCTTCGCTATGACCATCACCATAAACATCTGCAGTATCAAAAAAATTTACACCTTGGTCGATTGCGTGTTGTAATGATTTTAAAGCTTCAGTATCATCTGTTTTTCCCCATGCTCCACCAATTGCCCAAGTTCCAAAACTTACCTCACTAATCATTAAACCTGTATTACCAAGTTCTCGATAATTCAAGTAAAACTCCCCCTCTAGTGCATTTTTAACGTCTTATACTACTTTCTAAATTCAGATAACATTCTATTTAGTTCCTTCGTACTGGAGTAAACTTGCTTATAAATAGCATAAAGCTTCTCATATTGTTTAACATTTTCATTAACTGGTTTATATGAAGTGATTGGCTTTATGAATTCTTCTGCACAAGCTTCTAATGATTCAAACCAATTACATCCATAAGCAGCAAGAATCGCCGCACCCATACCAGGACCTTGCTCACTTGAAAGCTTAATAATTGTCGCATTAAAAATGTCTGCTTGCATTTGTAACCAAGTAGGATTTTTAGCACCACCACCAATTGAAGTAATCGAATCGATCTTTTTACCGTTATTTCGGAAAATTTCAATTGACTCGTTCAATGAAAAAGTAATGCCTTCCATGACAGCTCTCGCAAAATCACTTCTCTTATGTGCTGCATCCATACCGATAAAACACCCTCTAATAACTGAATCCGCATGTGGCGTTCTTTCACCAACCAAATACGGAGTAAACATTAAACCATTTGATCCAATTGAAACACGATCAACATCATCTAATAGTTGTTCGAAATTCACACCCTCAGCAAAAGTATCTTTAAACCAGCTTAATGAAAATCCTGCAGCAAGCGTTACACCCATTGAATAGAAAGCATCTTCTTTACTATGGTTAAAATAATGAACTTTACCTTTGAAGTCATATTCTCCATGCTCTTCATAAGAAAGAACAACTCCTGAAGTACCAATACTACATAGCGTACTACCTTCTTTTAAAATACCTGAGCCAATTGCGCCACATGCATTATCGGCTCCGCCTGCAAATACTTTCACTTCACGGCTAAGTCCTGTCAAATTAGAAATCTCTTTTGTAATTGTTCCAACGCAAATCTGAGACTCGACAAGTGGTGGGCAAAGATGTAAAGGTATATCGAATTTAGTACATAATTCTTCACTCCACTGCTTATCTTTTACGTTTAAAAGTAAAGTTCCAGCAGCATCCGAGTATTCAGTATGAATTTCTCCCGTCAGGCGATAGCGAAGATAGTCTTTAGGCAATAAAAATACTGCTGCTTGATGATAGATCTCCGGTTCAAATTCCTTTACCCATAAAAGTTTTGGTAAAGTAAATCCTTCAAGTGCTGGATTTTTCGTTATTTCAAGTAAACGTTCTTTGCCTACTATTTCATTGATCTTTTCACATTGCTTAGTCGTTCGTGTGTCATTCCATAAAATTGCATTACGAAGGATTTCACTTTCTTTATTCAATAGAACTAGACCATGCATTTGACCTGAGAAGCTAATTCCTTGTATATCATTCGGATGACCATTAAAGTCTCTAACAAGTTCGGTAAGTCCATCGATTGTTTTTTCAACCCATTCTTCTGGACTTTGTTCACTATATCCGGATTTCTCTTGTATTAATGGATAGGCACGAGATACTTCTTGGCATACCTCTCCGGACTGATTAACTAACAAAATTTTTACGGCACTTGTACCTAAATCAATACCTACTACATATTTCATAACAATCATCCTTTTATTGTTTCTTTATCGTATCGTATGAGAAAAATGTGCTGGAATAATGAATTTCCCAGCACATTATATGGTCAAAAGATTTTTAAACTGTTGCGAATTCAGCAATCGCTTCTAATAAATATTGGTTTAGCACTGATTTTAGACGTTCTTCACGACCAGATTTATTTTGGATATCACCTAAATTTAATGCATATGCTTCAAGTGTATGGAAACTTGCTTTATTCTCTACGATTTCTTTACCAATACCATAAGTGAAGCTGCTATAACGATCTTCAATAAAGCTTTCAAATACTTTATCTTCAATTAGTTTATTAGCTACTAATGTACCAATTGCAAAGCTATCCATTCCAGCTATATGTGCATGGAATAAATCTTCTACATCAAATGATCCTCTTCTTACCTTTGCATCAAAGTTCAGGCCGCCTTTTCCTAAGCCACCATTTTTTAAGATTTCATACATTGCTAATGTAGTAGAGTAAAGATCTGTAGGGAACTCATCTGTATCCCAACCAATTAACTTATCACCTTGGTTTGCATCAACTGAACCAAGCATTCCATTAATTCGGGCAACGCGTAATTCATGCTCAAATGTATGACCAGCAAGTGTTGCATGATTTGCTTCAATATTGAATTTAAACTGTTTCTCTAAACCATTAGCTTGTAAGAACGCTAGTCCAGTTGCCACATCAAAGTCATATTGATGCTTCGTTGGTTCTTTTGGTTTTGGTTCGATTAAGAACTGACCATCGAATCCGATTTCTTTTGCGTAATCTACAGCCATATGGAAGAAACGCGCAAGATTGTCTTGCTCAAGCTTCATATCTGTATTCATAAGCGTGTCATACCCTTCACGCCCACCCCAGAACACATAGTTAATTGCACCAAGCTCTTTTGCAATTTCTAATCCTTTTTTTACTTTTGCAGCTGAATATGCAAATACGTCCGCGTTATTTGAAGTAGCTGCTCCATTTACATAGCGAGGATGAGTAAACATATTTGCCGTATTCCAAAGCAATTTTGTTTTACTTGTTTTCATATATTCTTTTATCATTTCTACAATGACATCTAAATTTTTATAAGTTTCACCTAATGTATTTCCTTCAGGTGCAACATCTGAATCATGGAAACAGAAGTAAGGAACATCTATCTTTTCATAAAACTCAAATGATGCTTCTACACGTGCTTTAGCAAGATCCATTCCCGTTAAATGATTCCAAGGACGTTGCATTGTACCTGCTCCAAATGGATCTGAACCATCTGCAGTAAATGTATGCCAGTAAGCAACTGAAAAACGAAGTAAATCCTCCATTTTTTGGCCATTAATTATTCTTTGAGGATCATAATATTTAAATGAAAATGGATTTTTTGATTTAGGACCTTCGAATTTAATTTTGTTAATATTAGTAAAGTAACTCATGTTTAATTCCTCCTAAAATAGTAGTTTTGTATTTTATGACTTATGTGAAATGACAATCCAAGTGCGCAATACTTTCATATCATCTGGCTCAATTCCTTGTAAGCCAGTCAATTTTCTATTTACTTCAAGATTAGGAGCGTTTGTTACCCACGTGTAGGGCTCTGGGCATAAAAAGCCGCTTCTCCCATCTTTGTTATAAACAACCCAGTGCTTAAAACTTTGGTCAACAGTATAATTAATCTCAATTCCTGTTAATTTGTTCGTTATTTGTGCAGTCTGTAGACCACTGTTATTGGGGTTAGATAGAAAAACATCATCTAAATCTAACCCGTACAAGCTCATTCCTTCACTCAACTCATATTTGTACTCAATATCCTCTAATTCTCCCGTTGGTAAAAATCGATCATTTAGTTTCCAACGTTTATCGACTGGAAGCTTGAAGATTGAAGTTTCTTCTGGGAATACAAAACTAGTATGATATCCAAAACCAAACGGTAAAACTTCATTACTTTTATTAATAATTTCTGCTTTTTTAGCGAATAAATTATCATTCAAAATAAAGCTCATCCTGATCACAAAATGATGCGGGAATTGGGTCAGTACATCTTCATGCTTACTTGAATCAAACTCAGTAATAATTTTCACCGTTTGCTCATTAACTTCTACACTCGAGATATTCCACTCCCTTGTGTGAGCAAAACCATGAATGTGATTCTGCTTGTCCATTTCATTGATTTCAAACTGATACGTTCTTTTGCCAAATCGAAACTTACCTTGATCGATTCGATTTGGAGGGAACAGGATTGGAGTACCGTATAAAACTGGATTATTCAAATACTCCTCGGTTGAGTTAGGGACTCTTAAAAGCTCAGTATTTGATTTTTTATGAACCATCGAAATCAAATTTGATCCCCATCCGGGAATAATGATAATCTCCAATTCGCTATTACCTGCTTTAATCGCTGGTTTGTTTAAAAAAGAGATTTCCTCAGCATAGGTATTCATCTAGATTCCCCGTTCTGTCATAATTTCTACACTTAGACTTTACTAATCTTACCTTGTCTTTGGTCTATTCGATTAAAGCTATACATACCACAGAACATGAAAATCCAAGCAATTGATACGACACTAAAGAATGGAATTAGCCCTGGCTGATACAGCAACAAAAATAATATAGCGATTAGACTTACTAGCATTAGTAAAGTAATGTGAAAATGAAAAACACTTAAAAAGAATGCATTTTTTAAATAGTCTTTAAGTTTAAATTCGTAATGTACATATAGTGGAAAAATATAAAGGAAAACCATTAAATAAACTGCCGCAATGATTAATAAAGGAATGATTAATATAAATTGGAGCACCCCTTCAATGGTTCGAATGTAAAATACATCAAACGTTAGGAAGATTCCACTAAAAATGAATACCAAACCAAGTTTGTTGGAAATTTTAAATTCATTCAGGAAGACAGTTAAAAATGTTCTCCAAATCGGAAGATCCGTTTCTTTTCCTATCCATTTACGAACAATTGTAAAAAGGGCTACTGTAGCAGGGAAAAAACCAAATATGACTAGTCCTGCAATTGTAAAGAGGAACCATAGTAGGTTGACATATGCTAATTTCATAACCCACTCACATAGCGCAAACAATTTACCCATTGTTTTTCCGAGTATCATTTAATCAGCCTCCTTTACAAATTCATCTAAAGCTTTATCTAATGTGGTTAACCTTTTACTGACCCGGAAGCAATTCCTTCTACAATTCGATTACTTAATATAAGGAAGGCAATTAGGATTGGTAGAATACTAATAACTAACGTAGCTCCTATTGCTCCCCAATCAGTCGTATACTGCCCAATAAAGTTTTGTATACCAACCGTGAGTGTTTTAAATTGATCTGAGCTAATAAATGTATTAACGAAGACAAACTCATTCCAGTTGTAAATCATATTAATAATTGCTGCTGTAGCAATTACTGGTGATGTCATTGGTAAAGTAATCTTAAAAAAGATATGGTTAATTGATGCCCCGTCCATAATCGCTGCTTCTTCTACCTCTCTAGGGAGAGCTTCGTAAAAACCAATTAAAATCATGATCGTAATTGGCAAGTTAAAAGCCGTGTACGTAAGGATTACCGAGAGTGGATTATCAATTAAATTTATTTTTGTAAAAGTATTAAACAAAGGAATCAGTGTAGAGTGGACTGGAATCATTAAACCTACCATAAATAATCCCAGTACCCATTTACTTGCTTTCCAATTCATCCTTGTAATTGCGAAGGTTACCATACTAGCTAATACAACCGTTAAAATAACAGCAGCGATTGTATAAGTTACACTGTTAAAGAAATACTGACTAATATTTCCCTCAGTCCAAACTTTCGTATAATTCTCCCACTTTGGGCTTTCAGGTAAAGAAAAAGGTGACATATTAAAAACTTCTTGGTTATTTTTTAATGAAAAAAGAAATAACCATATGATCGGAAATATTTGAAAAATCGCTACGATTATAAGGAAAAGATACATAAATCCGTAAGCAGTTTTACTAAAAATACTATGTTTGCTACGGTCAGTTTTCTTTTCAGTTACAATGGCTTGAGATCCTGTAGCTCTTACCGTATCCACCTAAAATCCCCCTTTCTTTAGTAAATGTCATTATTTGCTTCAGTAAACTTACGAATAATCCAAGTAACTACTAAACAAATAACTAATAAGAAAAATCCAATTGCACTTGCATATCCAAAGTCAAAACCTTTGAATGCTTTTTGATACATATAGGAAGCCATTACTTCACTTGAACCATTAGGGCCCCCACCTGTCATAACATAAATTAAGTCAAAATATTTCAGTGATCCTACGACAGCAAGAACAATCGTTACTTTAACAACATTCATAATTAATGGTAATTTTATTTTTAATGCAATTTGAATTGGTGTTGCGCCGTCAATTCTTGCAGCCTCGATTAGAGAGTCTGGAATATTTTTAAGAGCTGCATAGTAAATCAGAATATAAAAACCGGCGTACTGCCAAATAATTGGAATAATAATCGCATATAATGCTATGTTTGTTTCTGCTAACCAGGCTGGTGGATTATGAACTCCTAGAGAAACAAGTAAGCTATTTAGAATACCGTTAGTAGGATGATAAATTTTAAGCCAAAGCTGAGCAATTGCCACAGAAGCAAGCAGCATCGGAATAAGATATATTTTTCTAAGAATGTCTGCACCTTTAATTTTTCCAGCAAGTATAAATGAGATGAACAAGTAACCAATTAAACTTACTGCCGAAAATACTGCTAATAAAAAGGAGTGGAAAGCACTTTTCCAAAATAGAGGATCATGTAATAAGTGGGAGTAATTCTTTAAACCTATGAACTCCTTTTCCCCAATTCCATTCCATTTCATTAAGCCAAAGTATCCAGTTTGTACGATTGGAACGTAAATCAAAGCAAGGATCAGAAAAAGAGCTGGTGTAATATACAAGGCGATTATTTTTTTATTTGACATAGCTTTATTCACTTCAATTCAACTCCTTCCCCTATATTTAAAAATCAAGGGCATATTATAATGAATCCATATGCCCTTTTCTTTAAGACATCAAAATTTATTTATCTTCTGCCTTTAAAGCCTCTTCATGTTGTTTAGCAAAATCTTTAGGTTTTACTTCATTTCCAAATAGAGATTGGATTAAGTTTAAGTGAGTTTCTGCTACAGAAGCACTCATTTGAACGTCGGCAAATAGTGTTAAGTTGCTAGCTTTATTTAATTCATTTAGCACATCAATATATAATGGTGGTAAATTTACTTTTGAAGTATCAACCTTAGTCGCTGGGATTACACCCGCTTTTTCAACAGATTGCTCTCCCCACTTCTCTACAAAGAATTTAACAAAGTCTTTAGCTTCAGCTTTAACTTTTGAATGTTCTGCTACGAATAAACCTACTCCAGGACCACCAACCCAGCTATTAATATTTCCTTTTCCGCCTTCATATGTAGGGAATTTAAAGAAACCTACATTGTCTCGGAAATCTTTTGGGATTTCTTCGTTTGTCGTGAAGTTTGGAAGCTCCCATGTTCCCATTAAGTACATAGCTGCATTTCCATTTAAGAATTCAGATTTCCCCTCATCATTCGATAATCCATTAAAGCCTTTATTAAATGCTTTTTCTTTAACTAGATTTTGAACCTCTGATGCCGCTGAAACAAGTGCAGGATCTTCGAATGTTCCTGTACGGTTAATTGCTTTATTTAGTACATCAGCTCCACCAATTCTGTCTGCCAAATACATATACCAAAGTGAACCTGTCCAACGATCTTTATTTCCTAAAGCGATTGGAGCAACGCCATTTTTAGCAAGTGTTTTAACAACATTTTGGAATTCGCTATAAGTTTGTGGTACTTGAAGGTTATATTTTTCAAAAATTGCTTTATTGTAATAAATTGGAGCGATGTTTAGTTCTAGAGGTAATCCATATGTTTTACCATCGATTGCATATGCTTCTGTTGTTCCGCTTACAAAAGAATCTTTTAATCCGTTATTTAACACATCATCTAAATCAGCAAAAAGGCCACCTTTTACAAATGGTTTCATATATCCTGCTGCCCATGTAAACCCAACATCAGGAAGTTCGTTAGAAGAAGAAAGAACTTTAATCTTATTCTTGTATTGCTCATTTTCAAGAACTTCTACTTCGATTTTTACATCCTTATGTTCAGCCTCATATTGCTTAATAATGTCAGATACAATTAAGTTTTGTTGCTTAGAACTTCCAGCTGGCCAAAGATGCATAAACTTAATCACTTTTTTGGAACCGCTTTCAGTTGACGCGTTATTCGATTTACCACAGCCAGTTAAAGCAACCATCAGAATAAGAACTAGTGCTAACATTAATGAAGACGCTTTCTTAAACATGTCTAACCCCCATTTTTTGAATTTTTCGTTACAAGTAAATTCTAGCACTAAAAAAAAAACGCGGTAAGGTCACCACGATTGGATAAAATTCCACTATTTTTGGATTAGTGAATCATCAAGTTCCGATACTTTTCTAAATTTACTTGGGGTAATACCCTCGTAATTCTTAAAGATCTTAATGAAATATTTAGCTGTCTGATAGCCTACTTCTAGGGCAATTTCTTCAATTTGTAAATCTGTTGTCAGTAGACGATTTTTTGCAATTTGTAATCTCTTTCTAGTCAAATACTCACTAAATGTTAGCCCCACTTGCTCTTTAAATAACACACTAAAATAGCTCGCATTTAGATGAACCGCTTCTGCTACATCCTTTAATGAAATTTGATTGCTTATATTTTCATTAATAAAGGTCTTTGCTCCTTTAATTGAGTTAGAGCGGTTATTAACTTGATCTAGTTTTAATAATTTCTGATCAGTCACTTTTTCCATATATTCAATCCGTTCAATATTTGCTTCCTTTTCAAGCGCTTGCTCAATAGCATCAATTAATTTCTGTTTACTTACCGGTTTTAATAAGTAATTTACAACTCCTAGACGAATAGCCTCCTGTGCATATTCAAAGTCAGGGTGTCCAGAAATAATAATTGAAACAAACTTATGTCCTTTATCCTTTAGGCTTTTTAAAAGCTCTAAACCATTCATTTCAGGCATACAAATATCAGTTACTAATAGATGTACTTTTGTTCTGTTCATCTGTTCTACTGTTTCTTGACCATTTGCCGCACTAAGAATTTCGAATTTACCGTTTGACCATTTCTCTAATGTTTTTTTTAATCCTTGCCTAGTCACTTGTTCATCATCAACAATTAAAATCGTTTTTGTATCCAAATTATTCTCCACCTTTGTCTGGAACTTCGAATAATACAGTTGTACCTTTACCGATCTCACTTTCTAAACGAAGACCACTTAAGTCATATCCTTCGTAATATAATTTGATTCTTTTATTTACATTAGTAAGCGCCATACCCATCCCTTTAAAGGATGATACATTATCATTTTTAATTGCTAGATTAAGGGCTTCAAGAGCTTTTCTATTAATCCCCGGTCCATTGTCCTTAACAGTCACTAATAAATTAGATGAGTCATTAATCCGTTTTATCTTCACTAAAACAATCCCTTGTTCTCGACTACTTTCAATACCATGCATAATGGCGTTCTCAACTAAAGGTTGGATTAGCAGTTTAGGTATTTTAATAGTTAATAGATTTGGCTCAACAGATATCTCCCATAACAACCGTTCGCCTAATCTCATTTTCATAATCTGTAAATAACGTTCAATTTGATCGAGAGCAGCTTGTATAGTTACCCATTCACTACTGTTTGCATTGCCAATTGTATACCGAAATAATCCTGACATTGCAATCACTATTTCTGCTAAATCCTCTTCACCTCTATCATCTAAAGACCAGTAAAGTGCATTTAGGGTATTATAAAGGAAGTGCGGATCAATTTGGGCTTGTAGCGCCTTCAACTCAGTTTGACTACGAAGTAATTCTTTTTCATAAACGACCTGTATTAAATGATTCGTATTTTCTACCATTTGGTTATATGTTCTATTTAATTCAATAATTTCCAAAGAAGCTGCGCTTTCCTTATTAATTTTTAACTCGTCCATTTTCGCATTCTTCATTGTTTTTGTAAGTTTCTTTATCGGTCTTGTGATCATGGTTGCTAGAATTATTGATGATATGACAAAAATGATAAATCCAATCGCACCAGATAATAGGGTCGCTTTTCTTACCGGTGTTACCCGCTCATTTAAAAAGCTTGTAGGCTTTAAAATAACAAGGGTCCAGCCTGTTTTTGTAGATGGTTGTGTAACAATCATATATTGTTTTTTATTTACTTTTATCGATTCGTATCCTTCTACTAAAAACTTTTGAATATCAATGCCGTAATTATCCGTTATCGGAGTTAAATCCCGATCAAGAAGCATCATATAATCCTTTTCTCCAGGAGATAAATTACTTTCTTCGACCTGAAAGTAACTATTAAGAATTCTTACGACTAAATATCCTCCATTTGAAAACCATCGATCCATTAAACTAACCCTTCTTATTGCATAAGAATAATTACTATTTTTAGGATCTTTCCCTACCCACACTAATCTTCCTTTCTCGGCTTCTGCTTCCTTTACCCATTTCTCATCGATTACACTAGATAAATTTTTTTCACCGAATGGAAAAATACGATTACCTTCTGAAGAATATAGTTCAAAAGAAGAGATTCCATTTGAGTAAGCTAAAAAGTTATTTATGACTCTAATTAGTGATTGCCTTTTTGCAAAATCAACACTTTCTCCGTTTTTCAATCCGAGTAAAATTTGTTGAACCGTCTCGTTGGTCATTAATTGATTTGATAATGTATCAATTTGCTTATACAAGGTTTCCATTCTTCCATTTGCTTCAACAGCGGTTTGTTTGATTTGCTTCTCTGTTGTATCTTTCATTAAAGTTCCAACTTGGTTATATACCATAATGGATACAATAGATAAAACAATCACCATAACAATCAAGAAGACAGCCAATATTTGATTTCGTAAGGTGTTTAATTTTCTTAACCGTAATCTAATTTTGAGGATTGTAATCACCTTTTCAGTAGTAAGTTAATGTAAGGGTTTTCTTTAAAAATTATCATACTATATTAAGTATTAGTCTGAATATTAAAAACACCTATCTAGTAATAACTACCAGATCGCTTAAGGGCAATATTGGGATAATAGGAATCAGTTTAAACAAAAAATCAACACGAAAAAGAGGAACCTAAACATATAATGTTGAGGCTCCCCTTTCATTTTCTTATTTACTATTTATTTACGCCTTCCCTGTGCTTTGACTTTTTTCACTCATTAACTTGTTCAACTTTACTCCATTCCGCCTCCTGAAGAGTCCTCCATAAAATTTTCCCACTTGCAGTAGTTGGTAATTTATCAATAAATTCGACATATCTCGGATATTTATAGTTTGCCATATGCTCTTTTGACCAATCGATAATGTCATCCTCACTTACTTTGCCTGAGTAAATAGGATTTAGGATCACATATGCCTTTACTGTTTCGCCCCTTTTTTCATCAGGTTTACTAACAACACAAGCTTGTTGGATGGCGGGATGTTTATAAAGTAGGTTTTCCACTTCGGTTGGCCAAACTTTAAAGCCTGATGCGTTAATCATCCTTTTAACACGGTCAACGATAAAATAGTACCCTTCATCATCAAACCGACCGATATCTCCTGTACGGAAAAACAGTTTTCCGTCTATTTCAATAAAGGCGTCATTTGTTTCTTCTGGTCGGTTAAAGTAGCCTTTAAATACTTGTGGTCCATTAACAATAATCTCACCAACCTCACCGACACCTAACTGTTTCATTGTTAATGAATCGATAATTCTGGCGTCTACATCAAATGATGGAATTCCAAGACATTGAAGTTTTGGTCGATCTGGCGGATTAAAATGCGTCTGAGCAATTGTTTCTGATAATCCATACCCTTCTACGAACTTTAAACCTGTTAATTTGAATAGCTGCTCACCTACTGATTCTGGAAGAGGAGCCCCACCACCTGCAATATTTACAAGAGACTTGATGTCTTCTGTATTTAAATTTGGATTTGCTAAAAAGTCGATTAGCATTGTACTAATATTTACCCAATGGGTACATTGATAGTTTTCAATCAGTTTGCATGCATGGTTTCGATTCCATCTTGTTAGCAATACCATACTTGAGCCAGTAAGAATCGGTGTATGCATCCCATGAACCATTCCTGTTACATGAAATAGCGGTAAAGTTGAAAAACTAACGGCATTTGCAGAAATATTCATCCAAACGGCAGATCCTACTACATTTGCTTGTACCGTTTTATGTGTGTGTATACAGCCTTTTGGTAAACCTGTTGTACCTGAAGTATATGGAAGTACTGCAACATCTTCTGAATTACCTTCATATAGTGACGGGGTAAGCTTTGTTTGTATTGCATCCTCCCAGTAAAATAAATTTTCGTTTTGATAGATTTTCTTTGACTCAGTAATTTCAGCCGTTAAATCAGAAACTAAAGGAATGGTTGGTAAATATTCAGAGTAGACTGCAACTACTAAATTCTCTAATCCAGTTGTAGCTTGTAAAGGTTCAATTTGAGGGGATAGTTCTTGGCCAATGATTGCGGTTTTAATTTCACAATCATTTAAGTAAAATTCAAGTTCATCAGTGGTGTTCATCGGGTTAATTGGTACTACAATTCCTCTTACTCTTAATATTGCATAAAAGGCGATGACATATTGAGGTGAGTTTTGCATATAAAGCATTACACGTTCGCCAGGGGATATCTCTAACCTATGCTCAAGATAACCTGCTAAATGATCAACCTCTTCAAGAAGCTGCTTGTACGTTTTTGAAGCGCCATAATACTCGATTGCAGTTTTATTTGGATACCTTTTTGCCGAAACGACTAAATTATCATAAAGTGTTGTCTCAGGTAAAGTTAAAGATTTAGAAACCCTTTTTGGCCAATGTGCAAAATGTGAAGTACTCATATTTTTCCCCTTTCGCTTATGTACCTTTTTTATATTAAGTTTTAATATGGACAGCTCTTTCTTGTATGTATGAAACTTTAGTCATTAACAAAAAAATTCAGGGCAATTATTCATATACGATGCCTAATTAATGAATGACCACCTAACAGAAAGCATTTACAAATTATTCACTTATAATAGGATCTTTGAAATTATTTAAAAGTAAATTGCAAAATGAGGCAATTGCTATGTAGAAAGGCAGAATGGAATGGAAAATGGAATAGTAAATCATAATCAAAATCAACTTTAGACCTTATTATAATGGAAAAGCTTAAATGAATAAATAGTTTTTTGAAAATTTAAAAAACTATTTATTTTAACCAAGGTATTTGATTTGAGTATCGAAAATTTTTTAAGTAAAATTACATACAATGACTTACTTTACCACTTTTCTATGTTTCAATTAATAACAAGTGAGGTGTTAGTATATGAGAATTGGAATAATCGGTTTAGGAGATATAGCTGCGAAGGCCTATCTACCGGTCCTTTTTGAAAAAGAAAAGATCGAGTTGGTGCTATGTACAAGAAGTAATGAGACACTAGACTATTTATCAAACAAATATCGAATCAGTGAAACTGTTAATACAGTAGATGAATTGCTAGAAAAGAATATTGATGCATCATTTGTTAGTACAGCTACGGAAGCACATTATATGATAACGAAAAAGCTATTATTAAATGGTATAAACGTTTATATTGATAAACCTATTTCGATGAATTTTAAAGAAACTGAGCAAATTGTAAATCTAGCTAGAGAACTAGGAAAAATAGCGATGGTTGGATTCAATAGACGATTTACCCCTAGAGTAAGAGAGCTTACTATGCATGGAAAGGCTAGCTTAATAATTATGCAAAAAAATAGATTTAACTTTCCTGAATACACTAGAAGATTTGTTGTAGAGGATTTTATTCATGTGGTGGATACTCTTAGGTATTTAATGTCCACTAATATAGTTGATTTGAAAGTCAATTTCTTAAAAAAAGATAATATGCTCGAACACCTAGTCATTCATCTTATAGGTGAGGGATGTACGGCAATTGGAATAATGAACAGAAACAACGGTGTTACAGAAGAAATTATTGAATATATGACACCACAAAATAAATATGTAGTGAGTAGTTTAGTCGAAACCACCCATTATCATAATAAAGAAATCAATTTTACAAAATTTGGTGATTGGGAACCAACCTTATATAAACGTGGGTTTTACCAAATAGTTGATCACTTTTTTGACTGTATAGAACAGAATAAAACCCCAGACCCTTCTATAAATGATTCCTTAATCACTCATGAAATTTGCGAAAGAATCGTTCAGTATATTGATTCTAATTCATAGTAAATAAAAAACCCGAATAGTAGACTTGAGAGGTCTAATTATTCGGGTTTTATTTGTTATTTATTCTTGTTCAGCCATTGCATCCTTTGGAGTACCGAATAAATACGTTAGGACGAAACCACCGGCATAACCAGCAAGTAATCCGATCACATATTGAAGCCACATTCCGTGCGCAATAAGTGGAACTAACGCTACACCTGATGGACCAATTGCAATTGCTCCAACATTACCAAACATTCCAATTACTGCACCTCCTATACCACCACCGATACATGCAGTGATAAATGGACGACCAAGAGGTAATGTAACACCATAAATTAATGGTTCACCAATACCTAAAATACCTACTGGAAGAGCACCTTTAATCATATTTGATAATGATTTATTCTTTTTGCAACGTAACCATAATGCTAATGCTGCACCAACTTGTCCAGCACCTGCCATTGCAAGAATTGGTAATAATTCTGTTGCACCAGTTGTATTAATTAATTCGATATGAATTGGTGTTAATACTTGATGTAAACCTAACATTACTAATGGTAAGAATCCCATACCTAAAATAAATCCTGCAAAAATACCGCCTTTTGCAATAATCCAGTTAATTGAGCCAATTAAGTTATCAGAAATAAATCCTGCGAATGGCATGATGAAGAAAATTGTAAGCAAACCTACTACTAATAAAGCAATCATTGGTGTAATAATAATATCTAAAGAATCTGGAATAACTTTACGTAATTGTTTTTCTAAAAGTGATAATAAATAGACTGCAAGTAGTACGCCAATAATACCGCCTTGACCTGGAGCTAATGGATCACCATTAAAGATATTTTTAATTGGTTGATCAGGAAGCATACCTGTTAAAAGTGTTACCCCACCAATTACTCCACCAAGAGATGGTGTCGCCCCGAATTCCTTCGCTGCGTTGATACCAACATAAATCGCTAAATAAGCAAAAATTGCGTTTTTAATTACATTTAAAACTGTAACATATTGTGACCAAGTTGCTGCATCTAGGTTTTGAGCAGTAATATTGTTCGATAAAATCGAAGCAATACCAGCAATTAGACCTGCACCAACGAATGCTGGAATTAATGGAATAAAGATGTTACCGACTTTTCGTAAGAAATTTTTAAAAGGTGTGTTATTTTTCTTTTTTAATTCAGCTTTAAGATCTGAGCCCTTTTCTTTTAAAGCCGCTGACGAAGTTTCTTGTTTTCCTGATGAGCTGTTTTTCAGATGACCAAATTGTTCTGCAACTTTAGTTACTGTACCAGGACCTAAAATGATTTGGTAAGTCTCGTCATCAACAGTTCCCAAAACCCCGTTAATTTTTTTAACTTGATCTTCATTGATTAAATCACGATCAGCAACATTAACACGAAGTCTTGTCATACAGTTTGTAAATGAAACTACATTATCAGTACCGCCGATTGCATCAGCGATTTCAGAAGCTAATCTTTGATATTTATCCATCTTCTACTCCCCCAACAATTTTTATTTTTGTATTGCTTTTCGAACGAATCCTTCTGATTTTTTCAATTGCTCAATTGCTTGCTCATAACTAAATCCAGTAAGAATCATAACGATTGCTACTTTTGGACTTTGATCCGACTTCGTTAAATACTCTTCTGCAATTTCATACGTACAAGAAGTTGCTTCCATTACAATACGCTTTGAACGCTCAACTAGTTTTTCATTTGTTGATTGAACATCAACCATTAGGTTACCGTATACTTTTCCAATACCAACCATTGATGCTGTAGATAACATATTGCATACTAACTTTTGAGAAGTACCTGCCTTTAATCTAGTTGAACCAGTTAATACTTCAGGTCCATTAACAACTTCGATTGCAATTTCTGCCTCTTGACCAATCTTTGATCCCTTGTTACAACTAACCGCTACAGTAGAAGCACCAATTTCTTTGGCGTATTTTAAACCACCAATGACATAAGGCGTACGACCACTTGCTGCAATCCCGACTACAATATCATTTTTACTTAACTTAATTTCCTTTAAATCTTCAATTGCAAGTTCTTCGCTATCCTCTGCGCCTTCAACTGCTTTAATAAAAGCTTTTTCTCCACCTGCAATTAACCCTACTACTTCTTCTGGACTTGTTCCAAATGTAGGAGGACATTCAACTGCGTCTAAAAGTCCTATGCGGCCACTTGTGCCTGCTCCTATATAAATCAAGCGACCCCCACTTTTGAAAGCAGTTACAATTTTTTCAACAGCCTTAGAAATATTAGGAATTTCATTTCGAACGGCAGCGGCAACTTTAGCATCCTCTTCGTTCATTACGGTTAAAAATTCTTCTATAGACATTTCATCTAAATTCATTGTTTTTTCATTTCTTGTTTCGGTTGTTAAATTCTCAAGCATGTTTGCTTCACCTCAAGTAATTTTTTAAAAGTAAATTTAATTTCATATATATTATAACTATCTTTGAAATAAAATTTCAATACTTAAATTCATAAGGAAGAAATTTCATATTATTAAATCGTATTTTTGTTCAAATAAATGTCATATTCATCAAACCACCACAAACAATTTTTCTTTTAAAAGATGCATAAATTTATAATCTGTACATTAATTTGTCTAGCAAAAAAGTTTAAGCTCAATTTACAATTTCAAAACATAATTAATAAACTCTTGTGGTATTTTAAACCTATGTATTTAAAATATGTTTGTTAATTTGATGACAACTTAACTAAAATACAATTTATTTTAAAGATGAGAAGACAACATCCTCCATATGATTAAGGATATTTATGTCACTTAACTAGGGGTATACAATGAAAAAGTTTATACAGTTTTATAAAAATTTCTCGTTAGTGGAGAAAAGCGCACTTCTCTGCTTTCTCATACCTCCAGTAGGTATTTCATTGCTATTGATCATCGGGCTTCGTACACTCTATACTCAATGGTTTATTAATAAACGGTTTATTTATTCGTTTAGTTCGTACTTTTTCTTATGCCTACTTATATCTACTATTGGTGCTGCCCTGTTATTTAGAAATATATTGTTTTTATTAGTCAGTATCATGATTCTTGGTTACTGGGGAATCTATTGTAGGATTTTAGTAACTGAGAAAGGTCAATTATTTCAGAGATTTCGCATGGTCATAATCTTTGGAGGCATATATAGTTGTGTAATTGGATGGGTATCTAAATGGTTTGTTTTTCCTAAGATTGTTGGTTATTTATTGGGAACAGTGCTTTTTGGAGAAGTGGAACCTAAGAATTTTAACCGTCTAATTGGTTGTGCATATAATCCCAACTTTACTGTTTTTATTTTATTAATCGCTATTTCTTTTCTCTTAGCAAGCATACTTTCTAGTTTAGAGAGAAAACATTATATTAACTTAGCGTGGCAGCTTCCAATTCAACTTCTACTTAGTTATGGAATTTATCTTACGGGTTCAAGAGCTGGCTTTGCGACGATGATTCTGATTTATTTACTTTTTATCTTCCGACTTAATCGAATCTTTTTCTTTGTTTGTACAATAATCGGACTATTCTTTTCGAAATGGTTGCTCTATATAATGCCAAGGGCCGATTCAGTTATTCAAGCAGGGCATAAAAGGTTGGACATTTGGAAAAACGCATATACTATATGGCAAAATCACCCATTCTTTGGTGTGACACCGATAGGATTTGGTCAAGAATATGTAATACAATATGGTCATTTCATCCCCCATGCACATAATTTACTGCTGGGTATGTTTGCGGAATACGGAACATTAGGAGGATTGGCTTTTATAACATTGATTAGTATAAATATTGTAAAATGCATTCACTTATTCTTTTTTGAGCGCAGCAAAAAATGTTTTTTCAACAGTTTTTTACTCGGCCTACCAATTATTTTGTTTACAGGGGTATTTGATGAGCCAGTGTTCTCTCCACAAATCGGCTTCCTCACAGTCATACTGCTTGGGTGTTGGGATCGATATTCGAAACGTATGCAATTTAATATTGAGATTTCAGCCGTTCAAGGCAAATTTATAAGCGTTTATGGGAGCACGGCAAGGTTAGTTGTAAGTTCGTACATGATTTTGCATTATTTAAAATCGAAGTTTATTAGTAATAAGTACTAAAAAGACCCCTACAACTAGTTAGGGGTCTTAGACTGAAAATCAAGTTATTAGTACTTTCTCTACATACTGAGACCCCTACGATTAATAGGGGTCTCAGTGTGTAGTTTATGATATTTTTTTCGTAACTTGTACTTCTACTGCCACATTTTGTTTTGTTAAGAATAAATTTAAAATAATTGCAGTTAATGAACCTGTCACAATTCCATTTTGCATTAACATTTTTAAAAAGTCAGGTAGTTGGTCGAACATTTGTGGAAGGGTTGCTGAACCTAACCCTACTGCTATACTACAAGCCGCGATTAATAGGTTTTCGCCTTTACCTAAATCGACTTCTGAAAGAATTGATATCCCGGCAGCTGCGACAGATCCGAACATAACAATCATTGCGCCTCCAAGAACGGCATTTGGAATAACAGTCGTTAAAGCTGCTAATTTAGGTAATAATCCAAGAACAACCATGATACTTCCCGCAGCATAAATAACTTCCCTAGATTTAACTTTTGTAAGTGAGATTAAACCAACATTTTGTGAAAACGCTGTGTACGGAAATGCATTAAAAATACCACCAAGCATAATCGCAAGACCTTCTGAACGTAACCCATTTACAATCTGATCCTGTTTTACTTTTTGGTTAGTCGCTTTTCCGACTGCGAAATAGACTCCAGTAGACTCAACCATACTAACGATACAAACGATAATCATTGTGATAATAGCTGTAATACTGATTTTGGGTGCTCCGAAATAGAATGGTTGAGCGATACTAAACCATGATGCTTCCGATACGCTTGAAAAGTGAACGAATCCCATTGCATAACCTGCAACTGTTCCTACAACCAAACCAACAAGTACGGAAATTGTACGTAAAAATCCTTTAGCCCATCTGTTAACAACTAAAATTACGATAAGTGTAAGAAGGGCTAGTAATAAATTGTGTATTTGACCGAAGTCTGGACTCCCTTGTCCACCTGCTGCATTATTCATAGCTACTGGAATTAGAGAAAGCCCAATTATCGTTACTACTGATCCTGTAACAATTGTAGGGAAAAATTTTAAAAGCTTGCCATAAAAAGGAGCAGCTAATACAACAAAAATCCCAGAAATAATTATTGCACCGTATGCTGTTGGTAAGTTTGAAGAGGATGCAATTGCAATAATCGGACCTACCGCCGTAAAAGTACATCCTAAAACGACTGGCAATCTGCTACCAATGTATTTAGTCCCCATGCTTTGCAGGATTGTTGCGATACCGCAAGTAAATAAATCTGCTGCTATCAGATAAGCGATTTGAGTTGGCGTAAGTTTAAGCGCGCCACCTATTATAAGAGGTACAACAACTGCACCTGCATACATAGCCATGACGTGTTGAAAACCTAATGTAAATGCTTTTTGTTTACTTAACAATCTGATTCTCTCCCTTGTCATTGCTTTAATTTATCTATATTGATTGGCGTACA
Organism: Bacillus sp. AFS053548; assembly: GCF_002575105.1. NCBI lineage: Bacteria > Bacillati > Bacillota > Bacilli > Caryophanales > Bacillaceae > Bacillus > Bacillus sp. AFS053548. The sequence goes on from NZ_NUHI01000005.1 coordinate 344,301, forward strand.
GTAGTACTCTTTATAAAACAAAAAAGGACAGGTTCCACTTGAGTATGTTTCTCTCAAGTGAAACCTGTCCTTCTGGGTTTTTATCCCTAATGGTGTAGCACGTGTAGTGCCCACATCGCTCGGACCAGCCATTTTACTTATACAATAATGCGGAACCCTAGATGTGCTTTCACTCATAGTCGGTCGATTATATTGGTCGTCCGGTAGAAACTTATGGGCCATATCCCCATGATTATATGAGTTATTTATATATTTGTACCTTGATTATGTTACACATGCTATTCAATATTTTCAAGTAGAAAATGCAAGAAAAGGTGCTCCATTAGAAAAAAACTAACGGAACACCTTCTATTATGTTCTACGCATATAAGCTTTTACAGTTAGTGGTGCAAAAATTGCTACAATTACAGCAGCTCCAATAAGCGAAATGATTAGATCTGAACCTGCAGTTCCCGTGTTCGTAAGATTTCTTACAGCAGTGATCAGATGAGAAATTGGGTTTATTTTTACAAACCATTGAAGCCAATTTGGCATTGTATCGACTGGTACAAAGGCATTTGAAAGGAATGTTAATGGAAATAGTGCTAGCATAGAAATCCCTTGTACACTTGATGCTGTACGTGCAATTACTCCAAAAAAGGCAAAAATCCAGCTAATCGCCCATGAACATACAATTACAAGTAGTCCGGCTAAAACGACATAGCCTAAGCCACCTTCAGGGCGATATCCCATTATATACCCCATAGTGAAAGTAAGAACAGTAGCGATTGTATAACGTATCGTATCCGCCAATAAGGCTCCGGCCAGTGGTGCAATACGTGCAATTGGCAGCGACTTGAATCGATCGAATACACCTTTATCCATATCTTCACGCAATTGTACACCTGTAACAATCGAAGTAGTAATGACAGTCTGCACTAAGATTCCTGGTATGATTACCGGTAAATAACTCTTAACATCCCCAGAGATTGCCCCACCAAAGATATAAGTGAACATAAGTGTAAAAATAATAGGTTGTAACGTAACATCAAATAATTGTTCTGGTGTACGCTTTATTTTTAATAAGCCACGATAAGCCATCGTAAATGAATTTTTTACTGATTGACTAAAGCTAGTTTTATTTTTTAATTCACGATAAGCAGCTGGTTTTATTGAAGTGCTCATACCCTTACTCCCTCCAATTCTTTTGTTTTATCTGACTCCTTTAATCCATCATTGTCTACGCTGTTACCAGTAATCGTAAGGAATACTTCATCAAGAGTCGGTTTTTGTACACTCATTTCAGCTAAATGAATACCTTCATCGCGTAGAGCGATTAGTAGGTCGGTTACTCGGTCAGCATCCGCCATAGGTGCAGTAATCTTTCCTTCTACTGATGTGATATTGGATTTTACTTTTAATACATGTTCTACTGTCTGACGCGCCTTTTGAACATCTTTTATATCTTGAATTTTTAATTGTAACGATGAACTACCAACTGAAGCCTTCAATTCATCAACAGTCCCTTCCGCAACTACAAGACCACGATCGATTACTGCGATACGATCAGCTAGTTCATCCGCCTCTTGAAGATATTGTGTTGTTAAAAGAACTGTTGAACCTTCTTTTACTAAACGACGAATAGTATCCCACATTTGATTCCTAGTACGAGGGTCTAAACCAGTTGTCGGCTCATCTAAGAAGATAAGTGGAGGCTGAGCAATTAAACTTGCAGCCAAATCTAGCCTACGACGCATTCCACCTGAGAAATTTTTCAGTGGGCGTTTGGCTGCTTCCGTTAAGCCAAATTCCTCTAATAAATCAGCTGCTTTCTTTCGCGATTCCGCTCTACCTAGACCTAGTAATCTTGAGAAAATAATAAGATTCTCTGTAGCACTTAGTGACTCATCTACTGAGGCATACTGACCAGTAACACCAATTAATTGACGTACAATTTGAGCCTCTTTTAAAACATCATGTCCGAATATGCGTGCAGTACCTGCATCTTGTCTAAGTAATGTAGCTAGCATTCTAATTGTGGTTGTTTTCCCTGCACCATTTGGTCCAAGTACACCGTAAATACTTCCAGCACGAACGTTTAAATCCACTCCATCAACCGCACGATTTTCACCAAATATTTTAACTAAACCACTCGCTTCTACAGCCAAATCTCCATTATTTGGGGTAATTATTTTTTTATTTAAATATTCCAATTTACTTCCTCCTTTACTACTTATTACAAGATGAATATATCCATTAATTATGAATTAAGTATGAACTTCAAATAAAAATTTTCTTTACGCATAATTACAAGCTAGATGGTTCAATGTAAAAAACTTCCCTTATATAAATTAAGGGAAGTTTAAATTTATTCATGTACTATGGTCTGATTTAGTAGTAAAAACTCTGAATCTATATCATGTAAAAAAGGAGTCGCTTCACCTAAGCTATATAGATGCAACTGGTGCATTGCTCGTGTACATGCAGTATAGAATAGTCTTCGGAGACGCTCATCTCCATAAACTTGAGCTGATGCATCATATATAATCACTGCATCGAATTCAATTCCTTTTGCTAAATATGCAGGAATAATGACTACACCTTGTTCATATTCAACTGAGTTTCTCTTCACATGCTTGATTCCTTCTACAACTTTTAATGCTTCATATGCCTCTAAACTTTCTTCAGCAGATTTGCAAATGACAGCAATTGTATTAAATTCACTTTTCTTTAAGTCTTCGATTTTAGATGCAATATGACTGTGCAAATCTTCTCGATTAGAAACTTGTGTTAACACAGGCTTATCCCCAACTCGTTCAAAAGGTGTAATTAGATTACCTCCAGGTATGAGTCTACGTGTGAACTCTACAATTGGTTTTGTCGATCTGTAACTGCGAGTCAGATTGATCACTTTTGTTTCATCTGGCCCATATAAGCCTTTAAGGACATTAAAATCTCCCATTTCACTGGCATGCGCAAAGATAGCCTGATTAAAGTCACCTAGAACGGTCATCTTTGCAGAAGGAAACAATCTCTTCAAAAATTCAAATTGGAAAGGAGAATAATCCTGAGCTTCATCTACAAGTACAAATTTAATCGTAACATTTGATTGGAAGCCTTGAACCAATTCTTTTAAAAGTAAATAAGGTGTAGCATCCTCGTAAAACAATTTGCCTTCATCTAACATATTTATTGTTAACTGACATATGTTTTCCCAATTCTCAGGGGTATCCCCTTCAATCCATTGTTCGATTTGAGTTGGGTTGGAAAATAACTGTTTATATACACCCTTTATGTCAATGAAACGCAATCCTCGAACCCATTCACGTAGTGGCTTTAGCTTTTTACGCACGACCATTCGACCTAATACCTTAGTTTCTTGTTCGTAATCATCGAATGAGTCTTCTTTAGATTGTTTTTTCTGTAAGTACTTATATGCTTTTTGATAATCATCTTTGCTGAGTAACTCGATTTCATCTTGTACCCATGTTTTTTTCAATTCTAGTTTTTCCATTTCATTGATTTGTTTGTTTAACCATTCCGTCAACTTCTCTAATCGATTGTTAAATTTTAAAGAAGTGTCGGTGCTATAAAATCTTTCATATATCTGTTTAGCTGTAACGACTGGTTTGCCTCTAAATTTAAATCCCCTAAAGACCATTCCGGATAATTCCAGTGATTGTCTGTATGCCTTAATTGTCTCAAAGAAACGAGTTGATGCTTTAAATCGAATGCTTGAAGTCCTAGTCTTATAGGAAGGATCATCTATAGCAGTTAGCACATATTCTAATTGCTCATAATTGTCCTCAACTTGAAACGCATCACTTAGCCTATGAACTAAATATTCTTGGAATGTAACTTGTTGCATATTTTCTTCGCCTAGTTCAGGTAAAACCCTCGATACGTAGTTATTAAACATTGCGTTAGGAGAAAATAAGATAATTTGATCTGCTTTTATCCAATTTCTATATTTATAGAGTAAATAGGCAATCCTTTGTAAAGCTGCAGATGTCTTTCCGCTACCGGCCGCTCCTTGAACAATCAGTAGTCTCCCTCTGTCATAACGAATAATTTGATTTTGTTCTTTTTGAATGCTGGCTACTATGCTTCTCATATGCTTGTTTGTTCCTTTGCCAAGCACATGCTGCAAAATCTCATCACCTATAGTGAGACTTGTATCGAACATTGATTCAATTACACCGTTCCGTATAATGTATTGCCATTTTTGGTCTAAGACGCCACTAACTTTTCCCCCAGGTGTATCATACTCAGCAGGACCTGGTGGATAATCATAGTAAACACTCGAAACCGGGGCCCTCCAATCATAAACTAGAATATTCTCTCCAGTTTCATCCATTAGCGTTGAAACGCCTATATAAATACGCTCCGTTTCAGACATACCTTCTTCTGTAAAGTTAATGCGACCAAAATAAGGAACCTCTTTCATCCGACGAAGTGCTGATAGTCGGTTGGAAGATTGCTTATGATTAATTTGGCCAATTGCCAAAAGTTGAGATTGTTGTCTTAAACTAATAACCGTCTCTAAGTAGTCATCAAAGCTATCTGTATTAACTTTAACCTCATCCCAAAAATTTTTACGAACATTGATTACTTCGTTTCTACGCTGGGCAGTTTCGTCTGTTAATTTACTAATTTTGTCTGTGATTAAATCTAGTACATCATTTACTCTTACCTGTTCTTTTTGAAGTTCGTTGTTCATTTCATGCACTCCTTTAAAAGATAAAAATGGGGGTTGACTCAAGAGGATTTATATAGTAAAATTAAAGTAGGGAAATTATGACCTCCAATATATTTCTATTATATATACTGTATTAATCTACCACGTTTTTACCTTTTAAGCAATAGTTCCTCGTTTAAATTCATCTCTATTTCATTTCAATTACTTATTTTCGTTCATACAAAAAGCAAAATGACCCACCCAAAAATGATCAATTAATCACTTATAGTAAGGTCATCATTATTATTTATTAATTTCTTCTGTACATACTTCAATTAGTTACCTTTTATTAAATTTTACTTCTTTATTAAAATCCGCCATATTATTTATGATCTTTCCTAAATACAAATTCTCCATTCACAATAGTAGCTTGAACATTAAACTTACGATCAATTAAAACGATATTTGCTTTTTTTCCACATTCTATGCTTCCAACTTCATTATCAATATTAAGTAATTTTGCTTGGTTAAGACTGACCATCGGTAAAATAGTTTCTAAAGGTACCTCTAAAACCTCTTTTACATTTTTTAAACAATCCATTAAATTAGTCGTGCTTCCAGCTAATGAGCCTGTTTCTACTGTTCGGGCAATTTTATTTTCCACTTTAACGTCTAATGTACCAAGAGTATAGGATCCATCCGGTAAATCAGCCGCTGCCATTGAATCGCTTATTAAAAGAATACGTTCTGTCCCTTTTGTTTTGTATAGCAGCTTAATTGCTCCAGGGTGGACATGTTGTAAATCTGCTATACATTCACAATAACATTGATCATTTGTTAGAACAGCACCAAGACACCCAGGATCACGATGATTAAATCCCCTCATGCCATTAAAAGTGTGAACAGAAATTCTTGCCCCATGTTCAATTGCGTTATTCGTTGTGTCATAATCTGCATTTGTATGACCCATAGACACGTGAATTCCTTTATCTGTAATCAATTTAATAGCTTCATCTGCATGCTCTTTTTCTGGAGCTATTGTGATTACTTTAACCGTATTATTGGAAACCTTTATGAGTTCAATTAACTCATCAGTATTTAGTTCACGAATATACTTGACTGGATGAGCACCACGATGCTCAGTTGTAATGTATGGGCCTTCAACATACGAACCAATGATTTCTGCTCCTTCTGTCTGTCCCAACGCGTCACTTACAATTATTACAGCTTTTTTAATTTTTTCGAAATCATGAGTCAGTGTAGTTGGCAAAAATCCAGTAACTCCATGCCGTGCAAGTGACATAGACATTTCTTGTAATGAATGAATACTACCATCCATCGTGTCATTCCCAGCAATCCCATGAATATGTATATCTATCATGCCTGGAATGGCTACAAAACTGGAATAATCCAAAATCTCACAAGAGGGTCTATTCGTTGTTACTTCACTTATTTTTCCGTTTTTAATCAGTATATATCCAGTTTCAATTACTTTATCAGGTGTATAAACTTTTTCTACCTTAATTGCTTTCATAACACTTCCCCCTCTATTGTTCGCAGGAATACTTTTTCAAGAAGAACAATAGGCAACACCAAAATAGGATGCTGCCTGTTTGCTTACTACTTATACCTGTAAGTAGTTTAATTTTTTTAAAGTTAAGTAACATGCTCCATACAGACCGGCGTCATTCCCAAGAATCGAAGGAAATACGATTGTTTCTTGATGATAAATCGGCATGGTTTCCTTTTTAATCTCAGAGTTGATGTCCTGAATTAACCGCTCCCCCTGCTCAGCAATCCCTCCCCCGATAATAATTGCCTCCGGGTTTAGAAGATGGACTATATTTGATAGACCTATGCTTATATAATGGATAAACCTTTTATATACGCTTGTTGCAATTGAATCTCCTTTTTCTACTAGAGCTAAAATTTCTTCTCCAGAGATTTTCTCTATAACTTCACCATATTTGTTCTTTTCATCAATAAAGTCATTTACTAATGCTGAAGTAGCAGCATATCTTTCAAAGCACCCTCTCCGTCCACATCCACAAGAACGTCCGTTATTAATGATGACGGTATGACCTAGTTCTCCAGCTAAATGACGAGATCCGCTTACAATCTTCTCATCTATGATAATGGTGCTTCCAATACCTGTTCCTAATGTTAAAAAAACTACATCTTTCTTCCCTTGAATTGCACCCTTCCACATTTCACCGAGGCAAGCACTTTTCACATCATTTTCTACACTAACGGGTAATTTAAATAAGTTGAAAAGTATATCGCCCAACTTCATACCTGAATAGTCGGGTATATTGTTGGAAAATAAAATTTCACCTATTTCATGATTTACAAGACCACACGAGGAAATTCCGATTCCTGCTATTAAAAAATCATTTTGGAGCTTTTTTATTTTCTCAGCTAAAAGTTCAGGAAGCAGCTTTTGTATATTATTTTTAGGTGTTGGTACCTTATCTTTGTAGACTATTTGCCCATCACGATTTATTAGTCCAAATTTGATAAATGTACCCCCGATATCAAAACAAACTATATTTTCCACCTTGATCGCCCCCTGTTAACTCCTTCACCTTAATGAGATTAAAGTAATGTTGAACTTTTGTTAATTCAACTGATCCAGTCCGCTCTGAGGCAGCATTGGAAATCCCGCAGGCACATGACCACTTTAAAATGTCTTCAATTGAATAACCTTTCGAATGAGCAAAGGTAAAGCCTGCAAGCATGCTATCTCCTGATCCAACTTGGTGCACATCTGTCAAAGCTGGAATAACTGCCTGCAGTGTGACGTCTTTGCTAACCAAAAGAGCACCTTCTTTTCCTAAAGAAAGTAAAACGTATTGAGTACCCTTTTGGCATATATCTTGGGCATACCAGATCATATCCTCTATTGATAATTGGTTTAACCCGATCAATTTGCAAAACTCTTCTCTGTTCGGCTTAATTAAAAAAGGTTTTCCCTTTATGCCATGGGCTAGTGATTCTCCACTTGAATCTAAAAGAAAATACTTCCCTTTTTGTTTTGTTTTTTCTATTAGGTCTCTATAAAAATCAGAGTCGATTCCGTATGGCAAGCTGCCAGAACCTACAATATAGTTATTCGATTCAATAATCGTATCAAAATTTTTCAAAAATTCTTCTCTTTCATTCTCCAATATCTCTGGCCCTTGTTCAAGAATTTCTGTATGACCTTCTTTTGATTCAATTACTAAACAAAATCTTGTCTCTCCTTTTATTCCTACAAAACGATTAATTAAATTATAATTTGGGAGCTGATCAGCTATCCACTCGCCACTTTTTCCGCCTAAAAATCCGGTACAAGTAACATTAGCCCCTAGCTGAGATAATACACGTGAAACGTTAAGTCCTTTTCCACCAGCTGTTTTATCTACAGCTGTAACACGGTTAACGCCATCTAAATGAAAGTCGGGAAGATTATACCGAATATCAATAGCTGGGTTTAATGTAATTGTAGCAATCATTTTTCTAACCCCGATTCATACTACCGCACATTTTAATTTTATCAGCAACGACTATTTTCATTTCTCTTACTGCATCTTTAAAATAATATCTAGGGTCATTGGCGTCTGGATGTTCTTTTAAGTAACCACGTAAACCATTAGCAAAAGCTATTTTTAATTCAGTAGCAATATTTACTTTACATATTCCACTTTTAATCGTTTTTTGTACTAATTCATCCGGCAAGCCCGAAGCACCATGAAGAACTAGCGGAATATCAACTTCTCTTTGGATTGCACTTAATCGTTCAATATCTAATTTAGGTTCTCCTTTATATAGACCGTGGGCCGTCCCAATGGCAACGGCTAACGAATCAATTCCTGTTCTTGAAACAAACTCTTTAGCTTGTGCTGGATTTGTATAAATTTGATCCTTTTCATCCACTTCAAGATCATCTTCTACCCCACTTAGGCGGCCAAGCTCCGCCTCCACAGCAACTCCAAACGAAGAAGCATAATCGACTACTTCACGAACGATTCGAATATTTTCTTCAAAGTCATGGTGAGAGGCATCAATCATGACTGAGTGAATTCCACTATCAATTAATGCTTTAATATCCCCAACTTTTTCATGGTGATCTAAATGAAAACAAACTGGAATATCGTATCTTTTTTTTGCGGCCTCCATCATACTAATTAGAAATTCTTCCCCCATATAACTAACCGTACTTGGTGTAGCTGCGATCAAAACCGGCGAACGCAGCTCCTGAGCTGTTTCTAAAACTGTTTTCATTGTTTCTAGGTTATGAATATTAAATGCCGGAACTGCGTAGCCATTGGATTGTGCCTCTAAAAGAATCGTACTTCTTGATGTAATCAAGATACATCTCCTCCATTCTTCGTCTCATTTGTGAAAGGGTGAATCGTAACTCCTTTAACAACTCTGTTAACTACTCCTAATGGAGAAGGGTTATCTGGAGAAAAGCCGAGATTAATAGATTTATACATAGCAAAAGTTTGTGCGTATAAGATAAAAGGGAAAGTTAGAAAAATATCTTCACTAATTTTAGGAAGATCCACGTAATAGAAAAGATCACTATATTCTTCAGCAACCTGATCCTTTAAAGATGAAATTGCTACTACTTTCCCTCGATTGGTTTCTTTGTAAATCTCTTCTAAAATGTCGAGATCGTACTGTCTTGTGTAAGGGTTGCAAGATAAAAACACAAATACAACGGTATCTTTATCTAAAATGGACTTAGGGCCGTGTCTAAAACCTAATGAAGTATCAAAAGTAGAAGGAATTGTCCCGCCTGTTAACTCCAATAATTTTAATGATGCTTCTCTTGCCAATCCTTCAAAAACCCCTGAACCTAAATAAACTACTTTTTGAAAAGACGAGTTCGCCAGTTGTTTGATACTTTGTTCGCTCCCGCTAATAATTGAATGACCAGCATGTATAAGTTCTTCAACTTTCTTCTCCCACGTATGAATCTCATCAATATTGAAAAGTAGTAAAGTTGAGAAAAGCATAGTCGTAAAACTACTCGTCATTGCAAATCCTTGGTCATTTGCTTCTTTTGGCATATGGATGACCAAATGATTGTGATCATTTTTCTTCTTTTGAGCCAGTAGTCCGTCTTGGTTACATGTAAAAACAATTCCATAAAAATCATCTATAACCTGTTCTCCTAATTGAATAGCAGCCAAACTCTCTGGACTATTTCCTGAACGAGCAAATGAAATCATGATTGTCGGAAGATCCTTGCTTAAATAAGAATATGGATTTGACACAATATTTGTCGTAGCAATACTCTCTACTACTATTTTTTTGTTGTTAACGATTTGTTTTAAATAGGGAAGGACGGTGTCACCTACAAATGCAGATGTACCCGCACCAGTTAAAATAATTCGTAACTGATCATGTTTATTTTCAATACTCTTTAAAAATGTAAGAATTCGGTCTCTATTAAATAAAAGAATATCCTTTGTTTCGTTCCACAATCTAGGTTGCTGGGCTATTTCTTTAGCTGTATGACTCGCGCCAACATTCATTCTTTCATATTCATTCGATTTTAATAGCTCCATACTATTTCCTCCTATTTTAACTGTTAATGTCATCATTACCAGTTAGTTTAAATAGATACTTCTGTATCTATTTTTAGTGTGTAGACAAAATCTTTAAAAGCAGGTTTTCAGACTGATTGCACGCAATCGTATGGCAGGCAGTCTGAAGGTCTATTTTAACTCTACTGTATAAGTAAATTTATCCCCTCTTGCAATAGAAATTGTATACTCAATTACCTTGCTTTGGTCATAAGTTACTCGTTTAAGCATTAGACATGGTGCACCCTCGATTATGTTTAGCATTTCTGACTCCACTTTATTTGCACTAACAGCCATAAAGCTTTCTAAAGCGCTAGAAATATTCACATTATATTGAGTTCTGAAGATTTCATACATCGGCGTATGTTGCAATTCTTCACTCGAAAGATTTTTAAAATCCTTTACTGGTACATAGGAGGTTTCGTATAACATCGGTTCCTGATCTGCAAGTCTTAACCGAACAATCTTAAATACCTCTTCTTCTACCGGTATATCCATGACCTTTGCTACTGTACTGTCACAATTGATTTTTTCAAAAGAAACGACCGTTGTCGTTGGGACTTTCCCTGCTTTTTTCATTTCTTCTGTAAAACTATAAAATTTTACAAGACTTTGGTTATACGTTCTTGGAGAAACATATGTCCCCTTGCCATGAACTTTATAAATATAGCCTTGTTTTTCAAGCTCTTGCATCGTTTGCCTTACCGTTGTTCGGCTAACTTGATACGTATCACATAATTCTCGTTCAGATGGTAGCTGATCGTTTTCAGCAAGTTCGCCTGATTCGATTTTTTCTAATAAAATATCCATTAATTGATAATAAAGAGGAAGTCGGGAATCCTTTTCTACCATGATTAGCTCCTTTAGTGGTATCTTTGTCATAACCAGTTAAATATACATCTATTATACATAATATTGAAAAAGATACCACATTATGTCGCAACAGAATTTTCTACAAAACTCCCTCTTCTGTCATTCTTATTTTTTTCTCATAGTCACCAAGTGAGATCATTGTTCCTGAAACTCTTGATTCCTCTGCAGCATAAGCAATCATATGACTTTTAGCTGATACGATAGCTGAAGTTAAGCTGCCTTTGTCTTTCTTAGTTACTCGTTGAATGAAATCAGCCATAATACTTGTATCAGCTCCCATATGGCCACCATCTACAGTTGATGGCTTAATTAACTCCTTCTTACCTGAAAAATAGTTAACTTCAATTTCATTTTTAGCATCATTTCCAATTATTTCGCCTTTTGTTCCCATAATTTTAAAGTTACGGAATGTTTCATTTGTAAATGCCGTCATAGTAAATGCAACTGTTACGTCATTTTCAAATAATAAATTAACTACCTGATGGTCAACAACATCATTGTCACAGTGATATACGCAGCGACCATATGGTCCCTCTTGAATTGCCTTAAGTCTACTATCAAGACTTGAACTTGCTGAAATAACATTTGCTGGCCAAACATCACGGTCATGTAAATACCATTTAGCTGCTGAATAAGGACATTCCTTTTCTACCTTACAACCATCCAAACAGCGATATGTTGAACCTTCTGGCGCGTTTTCCTTTTTAAAGTAAGTTAAACTTCCATATGAAGATACACTCTTGCAATCTGTACCAATTAGCCATGCAAGCATATCCATATCATGGCAGCTTTTTTGTAAGAGCATTGAGCTAGATTCAGATGAATTACGCCAGTTACCACGTACAAAACTATGAGCTTGGTGAAAATAACCTACATTCTCATTCCACTGGATCGATACGATGTCGCCGATTACTTTTCGATCAACAACTTCTTTTAATGCTTGATAAAATGGCGCATATCTCATAACATGACAAACCGTTAATAATGTATTATGCCTTTCTGCCGCTTCAGCTATTTCTAACGTCTCAATTGGTTCTGGTGACATCGGTTTTTCTAATAAAATATTGTATCCTTTTTTTATTGCCTTCATAACAGGCTTATAGTGATTACGGTCTGGACTACAAATTAATAATGCCTCACATATCTGTTCTTTTTCTAATAGCTCAGTCCAGTCTTCAAATCTCATATTCTCAGGGATATTGTGAGCTTCTGCAAACTTTTCTCTTTTTTCTTTATTTGGCTCCGCTACAGCAACGAATTGAATTTCATGTGGATACTGTAAAGCGTATGAACCGTATGCGTAAAATCCTCTACTTCCCGCTCCTATTAAAGCTGCTTTCATAATTAGTTTCCTCCAAGCTTTGTAAGATTTTTATTTACTTCCTGTAACCGCAATTCCTTCAATAAATTGTTTTTGCAAAATCATAAATAAAATAAGCATTGGTAAAATTGCTAAAAATGATCCTGCCATTAAAACTGGATAATTAGTTAAATATTGTCCTTGTAATGACGACAAACCGACGGACAACGTCATTGATTCTGGTGAGCTATTAACAATCATTGGCCACATTAATTCATTCCAGCTCCATAATGTTGTAAATATACCTAAAGCAACTAAACCTGGCTTTGCTAAAGGAAGCATAATTTTCCAATAGATTTGAAAATGATTACAACCATCTAATCTAGCTGCTTCTTCTAATTCTTTTGGTAACCCCATAAAAAATTGTCTTAAAAGGAATGTACCAAATGCGCTAAATAAACCTGGAACGACTACTGCCTGTAAAGTGTTTAACCAGCCTAATTTAACCATTATCATATATTGTGGCAATAAAAAGACCTGCCCTGGTACCATTAAAACCGATAAAGCTATTAAAAAAAGAAAATTTCTACCTGGAAATTCAATTCTTGCAAAAGCGTATGCAGCTAAAGAACATAATAATAATTGTCCAATTGTGCGAATCACTGTAATGATTAGCGTATTAAACATAAATTTAAAGAATGGTAGTAAATCAAAAACATCTTTATAATTCACCCACTGGAAATGCTTTGGAACAATAACAGGTGGAACATGAATCGACTCAGCATAAGTTTTTAATGAAGTTAGTAGCATCCATATAAAAGGGAAGACCATCGCCAAGGCGCCGACAATTAGAATTAAATGAATTAAGATTGTTTTACTTGTGATATGTTGTCTTGCTTTCTCCAATGGTTACTCCTCCTTCAATCATAATGAACCCATTTCTTTTGTAAAACCATTTGGATCGCTGTAATGATTAAAATAATGATTAATAGTAAAACTGCAATTGCAGCAGCGTAACCTTTGTCGTTTAACACGAATGCATGCTGATAAAATAAGTACACAATTGATTGAGTATTTTCGAGTGCTGTACTGCTTTTCCCAATCATCATAAAAATTAAATCAAACACTTGGAACGCTCCAATGAAGGACATGATTGTTACGAAGAATATAACCGGGGAAAGTAACGGTAGTGTTATTTTAAAGAAGACCCTGATCGGCCCTGCACCATCTATCTCCGCTGCTTCGTAATATGTTTTAGGAATCCCTTGGAGCCCTGAAAGAAAAATAACCATGTTGTAACCAAGTCCACTCCAAATTGCTACTACAATAATTGAATACAGTGCAATTTTTGGATCACTTACCCATTGTGGACCTTTTATTCCAAAGATAGATAAAAGATAATTTAGGAGCCCATAATCAGAATTATATAACCATCTCCAAACCATAGCGATTGCTGCTGGCATGGTAATAACAGGTAAAAAATACAAGGTTCGATAAACAGATTTGCCCTTAATTTTTTGGTTTAAGAGAACTGCTATAAGAATTGATAAAAAAATACCAATTGGAACCGTAAAAATGATATAAATGCCTGTGTTTTTAAACGACTGTAAAAGGTTAGAGTCTTCTAGCATTCGTCTATAATTGTCTAATCCTGTCCATTCATATTGCCCAAATGCTCCCCATTCTGTAAAACTGAAGTAAATGGTTTGAATGATTGGCCATAAGTAGAAAATAGTTAAACCAATCATTGTTGGTGCGATCATACAATACGCCCAAAAATAATCTGATCGTTTTCTCGTCTTTGTTAAGCTTGGTATTCTTAGTTTACTTTTTGATTTCACTTCAACTTGTAGAGGCATTTCTTTCACTATATTCACTCCTTTTAAGGAAATAAAGAGAAGAAGTAATTTTAGGCTTTAGAAAGCTTCTTCTCTTCATTTTTTTAGTTCTTAGCTAGTGCCTCGTCTGCCTTTTTCGTTAATTCTTTTGCAGTATCTTCAACACTTTCTTCATTACTCCATGCCTTTTTCAAGATATCTGTTTCATACTGCCAGATTTCGCCCGTATTTTTCACACTAGGTAAAGGAACAGAGTAGTCAACTCCATCAATAAAGGCTTGAAGATTTAAACTTGGAACAGATTTTAGCCAAGCATCTTGTGTACCATTGTAAGCAGGAATCACTGTACCTGTTTTAGCATAGATTTCTGCCGCTTCTTTAGAACCTAGGAACTGAACAAACTTCCAAGCAGCGTCTTTATGCTTCGTATTTGCCGCAATCACGTTTGATAATCCATGAATAGAAACTGCTCGTTGTTTTCCTTTTGGTACAACAGCTACATTTAAATCTGGATTTTTCTTATATTCCGGAACCATCCATGGTCCATCAAACATCATTGCAATTTTTCCTGAAGCGAATAACTCCGATGGTGCTGTTTCTGTCATTTGAGCTTGTGTTGGAGAAAGCCCTTCTTTTATAAAACTAATGTTATATTTAAGTGCTTCAATAGCCTCAGGTTGATCAAATCCGACTGATTTGCCATCATCGGAAATAATATGTCCACCATTTTGCCAAATGAAATCATAATATCCACCTTGATTACCCATTAAAGCTGCAAATCCATAAATTCCTTTTTCTTTATTTGTAAGCTTCTTAGCTACTTCTTTTAACTTATTCCAATCCCAAGTATCATCTGGGTAAGGTATACCAGCTTCATCAAAAATTTTTTTGTTATACCAAAATCCAGTTATATCAAAGTCTTTTGGAATACCATAAAGTTTTCCGTCAACTGTATAAAGGTCGACTAATGACTTAGGATAATTGTCTAGACTATAGTTGTCCTTTGATGCCAAGTCACTAAGTGGGACTATTACTTTACCCTCCGCATATTGGACTACATGTGCGCCATTCATCCAAAAAACATCAGGCAATGCTCCCCCTGTTGCAGCCGTTTCTAGCTTTTGGAAATACTGTGCATATGGAGTAAGCTCAGTTTTCACTTTAATATTAGGGTACTTTTCATTAAATGATTTTATAATTTCATCAACCGCCGGAACTTGCTTCTTATCCCAATAACCGTAAGTAATTTCAACGTTTCCATCTTTTGCATCCCCCGATGTGTCACTGCTACCACATCCAGCTAATCCTAGTAAGCCTAAAGCTAAGGTTAGTAGCATAATAAGCCACTTTTTCATCCCATTCCCCTTCTTTCTCTTAAAAGTTTAATAGCCATTTAATCCAGTAGTCGCTCTAAAAGACATGATTTGGAATATTGCGCTCCATGAACACGATGTCATGATGTTATTACCAGTTAATTTGAAAAAGCTTACAAAAAATATTTAATTTCTACTATAAAACATTCACCACCTATATAGCTTTCATAAATTAACTTTAGTAATGATGTCATTACCAGTTGTATGTAGTATATCACCTCTTTTTTAAATCATGAATACTTTTTTTAAACTTTTCAAAAAATTTAAATCGACATGATTCATCATTATCTTCGTTATTTAGCTCCTATTCACCAATTATATATGACAACAAAAAGAACCTTCAATCCAATTCAAATTGAAGGTTCTTACCTTTATTGTGCTAATTAATTGAAAAAAGTTAACTATAAGCTAGCTCTTTTTCGTTTAATCCTAGCGTATTTGAAGTTGAAACTTGAATTTCCTCTAAAAGTTCTGGATGTTCCTCTAGAGATAAACCAAATGAAGGAATCATTTCTCTAATTTTTGGAGCCCATTCCATCATATGTTGTGGGAAACATTTTTCTAATACTTCAAGCATTACATGAACAGCCGTCGAAGCACCTGGAGATGCTCCAAGTAATGCCGCGATCGAACCATCAGCAGCACTAACTACTTCAGTACCAAATTGAAGTGTTCCCTTTCCAGCTGGCGTGTCTTTAATAACTTGTACACGTTGACCAGCAACTACGATATCCCAATCCTCACTCTTAGCATTTGGAATAAATTCACGTAATTCTTCCATACGTTTTTCATTCGATAATAAGACTTGTTGGATTAAATATTTAGTTAATGACATCTCTTTTACACCTGCTGCTAACATAGTCATGACGTTATTTGGTTTTACAGAACTAATCAGATCCATATTAGAACCTGTTTTTAAGAACTTTGGTGAAAACCCAGCAAAAGGTCCAAATAATAACGACTTTTGGTTATCAATATATCTTGTATCAAGATGCGGAACAGACATTGGTGGTGCACCAACTTTAGCTTTTCCGTATACTTTTGCATGGTGCTGCTTTGCGACCTCTGGATTTTTACATACTAAGAATAGCCCACTTACAGGGAACCCTCCAATATGTTTTGACTCAGGGATACCAGTTTTTTGCAGTAAAGGTAGACTAGCTCCTCCACTTCCGATAAACACGAATTTTGCAATGTGGGAATCGATGTTACCAGTGCTCATATTATACACTTTTACTTCCCACTGGCCATCACTAGTGCGTTTAATGTCCTCAACACTATGTCTATAATTTATCTCTACATTATTACTCTCTAAGTGCTCAAACATCATACGTGTTAAAGCGCCAAAGTTTACATCCGTTCCTGAATCTATTTTTGTTGCCGCTATTGGTTCATTAGATGTGCGTCCTTCCATGATTAGCGGGATCCATTCCTTCAACTTTTGAGCGTCTTCTGAGTATTCCATCCCTTTGAATAGAGGATTTTTAGAAAGCGCTTCAAATCGTTTGTTCAAAAATTCCACATTTTCTTTACCTTGCACTAAACTCATATGAGGAATTGGCATGATAAAGTCTTGTGGATTACCAATCAAGTTGTTGTTTACAAGATATGACCAAAATTGTCTTGAAAGTTGAAACTGTTCATTAATTTTTATTGCTTTGCTAATATCAATCGATCCATCAGCTTTTTCTGTTGTATAGTTAAGCTCACATAATGCAGCATGTCCCGTTCCTGCATTATTCCACTCATTAGAGCTTTCTTCTCCTGCTTTTTCTAATTTCTCAAATACTTTAATTTCCAATTCCGGTGCTAACTCTTTTAGTAATGATCCCAAAGTCGCGCTCATGACTCCAGCACCAATTAAGATAATGTCTGTTCTAGTTTGTCTGTTGCTCATAATAACCTTCCTTTTCCCCTTTATTTGCAAAAAAGTAGGTTTTCCTGCTTAGGTGTCACAAAAAGCAAGGCACCACCTAGGAACACACCTTTTCTGTCTCAATTATATCTTATTAATAGTATAACACATTTAAGCTACATTTTAATAATAGTATATCACTATTTAATTATATCCAATTAATAGTATATTTCTATTATTAACTGTCCTAAAAAATTTTTTCTTTATCTGATAATTATAAACTATTTAAACAATGTAAAAAAGTTAAAAATCTATCATTAAGGTCCTTATTTTAGAAAAATAAATTCTGACTCACTATTAGATAATGAATCCTACCTCTTTATAGTAAGCGCTTATTTTAAGTTTGTCTCGTGAACAATATAAAATAACTGAAGGAAAGTTTTGCTTATTATTTTAAAATTATTTAATTGAACCAAATTTTAGTCTAAATTTACTCTCACTTAATTGATTTGTACAAAAAAAAGAGACTGCCGGGAAGGTCCCGACAGCCTAATGCAACTCAAAATGAGCCCTTTAATTCCCCATTTGAAAAAATATATTTGCTAATTGTATAACGATACTTATTTCTCTTTAAAAATTTACTTGCTCCGTGAATCGCTGAAGCCTTGCTGCATGGTCTAGTTGTGCAATTATTTTCCACCGCTACCTTTATGCTTGAACGTTACACTGATTGTATGATTCTTTGTTATATTAGTAAACGTGTACGTATTATTTGTTAACTGTACATCTACTCCGTCTACTTTAAACGTTGCAACCTCATAACTACCCTTATCAGGTGTAATTTTGTACGTTTGATTTGCTCCTTCATCTACAGAAAGTATGCCACTCGGGCTAATTGTTCCATTACCTTCTGCTGATGCTATGATTGTGTAAATGATTTTCTTGAATGTAACGTTAATCGTGTGATCCTTCGTTACGTTTGTAAACGTATACGAATTACCAGTAAGATTTGTACTTACACCATCAACAGTAAATGTAGCAACCTCATATCCTTTATTCGGTGTAATCGTAAATGTTTGATCTTTTCCATGATTCACAGAAACACTGCCGCTCGGACTGATTATACCGTTGCTTCCAGTTGTTGCATTGATTGTGTGAACGATTTGTTTAAACGTTACATTAATCGTATGATCTTTTGTTACATTCGTAAACGTGTACGCATTGTTTGTTAACTGTGCATCTACACCATCTACTTTAAACGTTGAAACTTCATAACCCTCGTAAGGCGTGATATTAAATGTTTGGTTCGTTCCATAATTCGTAGCAATTCTACCGTTCGGACTAATCGTTCCGTTGCTTCCAGCAGTTGCCGTGATGATGTGAACGATTTGTTTAAATGTTACATTGATTGAATGATTTTTCGTTACGTTTGTAAATGTGTACTCGCCGTTTGTTACCGTCACTTCTTGTCCGTCAACCTTAACGCTTCCAATCTCAAATCCAGTATTCGGAGTGATTTTAAACGTTTGGTTAGATCCATGCTTTATCGAAACGAAGCCGTCTGGATCAATTTTTCCATTGCTGTCTGATGTTGCCGAAATCAAATGTGATAAATCATCACTTATGATAATCGTAAATGAAGTATCGATATAATCAGGCGCAGAAATTGTAAAGTTATAATCACCTAGGTCTTTAAATAAAGAGCGATCAACAAATGTTAGTTCCTTAGCTGTAAGAGTGTACTTGCTAGAATCAACTACTTTACCGTTAAGTGAAACAACAGGTGAAGCTGCAAGCCAATCTGAATCTTGATTATAGTTAATAGTGATTGGTGTATCTTCTTGAATATAAGCAATTTTTGATGCAAACACTGGTGGATTTTTCTTAATTACTTGAGTTACCTTTGTATCTGGGTAGCAATAAGCTGTAAACTTAATCTCTTTATTACCTGTTGTTGAGAACGCAGTACCTGGTAGAGTAATTGTAATATTGCTCTCATCTGATGAGATTGTCGTATCCGATTTAGTTGACACTCCATCTACTGTAATATCTCCTGTAACTGCCTTTATAGCATTTGCCCATCTCATGTTTTCAGTATTATTAGGTACGGTAATAATTACTGGTTTATTCACTCCACTTGGCGTCAAACTCGGTGTTGGTGCCGTTCTTTGAGCAAATGGTTGAGCGATTGTGATTGGCGTAAAGTAAGGTGATATGAACTTAACGTTCTTATTACCTGCAGCAGTAGTAGATTGTGTTGCATTTCCATCAATAGTTACTGATCCTGTACCGCTTTTTACGGATGTTGTGACATAAGGTTTTACTGATGTAACCGATGATAATTGAATTGTAACGTCACCGTTATCTATCGATTGATCTGACGTCGCTGCAAGTAAAATTGAACTTCTCCATAACGGATTATCATCCCCATTAATAGAGTAAGTAATGGTATCACCAAACTGAGGTGTTACTGTAGTTGACGAAAGTGCAATTACAGGTGCAGTTTGTGGTGTAACAGTTGCATTTACATTAACGTCAGCATAACCCGGAGCTGAAACAACTAAACTCCTTGAAACTGCAGCTCCTCCATTTGTTCTTACTAAATCATATGGAATCTTTAACGTTCCTGATGTTTCATCAATCACAGCTCTAGTTTTGATTGAATTGCCGCCAAATTTAATATCACCGCCAGCCTTCATAACAGATATCCAATCAGATGCAGCTGCACCTGGATTAAATGTCATTACAAGGTCTTTTCCAGCATAAATCGTACCTGCCGGACTTGTAAGTGTTACCCCTTGTTTGTAGAGAGGTTGATCAACAGACGTAGTTTGGTAATTTGATGCGATTATATTAATTTTTATACTACCTGGAGCAGTGATTAGCGCTTCATCAATCTTAATTGGTGTTCCAGGAGCACCTACTATGATTTTATTAGCTTCAAAATCCGCTCTATTAATTGTAGTACCGCCAATTTGAATGGCTGTAATCGCATCTCTCCACGCTTGTGTATCGTTTGTAGCTCCAACTCCAATTGAGATTGGATTTGAATTGCTATCATTAAAATAACGATTTGCTTCAGCAGTCAACGTTGGAGAAGAGAACGCATTAATTCTTTGTGTGAATGAATACGAAGTGTAATTGTCAGCTGAGATTGTAATCTTCCAATCCGCACTACTCGACGATGGCGTCGTGAAAATACCTGCCGGGATAGTAAAGTTAAATGTTGTTGCGTTTGCTGGCGTCAATTGGTTAAAGAGTCCTGCTAATTCAGCTCCGGTATAGTTTTTAACAACATTATTGTTAGGGTCAGTTATTGTTAGGGTCAGTTATTGTTATTGAATTAATATTTGGCTGCCAAATATCACGATAGTGCGCAGCTGTTGAGCCTGTTGTATCTGATCGAGTGTATGTCAACGCTTTTCCGATTGTTGCAACGTTGTTTGGTGATAAAAGTGAAAAGCTGGTTCCTATACCATCTTGCATTTTGAATTTTAAAGAACGATCCATATAACCTGGAGCCTTGAACACGATTGTGTGGACTCCTGCTTTTTTGAACAATGATGGATCAAATTCATATTGTCCTTTGTTAGATACTACTTTTTCAATAATCGAATTTGTTGAAACGCCATTATATGCATTCGTAGCTGCTTTTCGGTCGACTCCATCAATCAGAATTTGTCCACCATCTCCGTCTACAGCAGTTCTCCAAGCTGTATCTTCAATTTGTGTAAGTGTAGTAGCACCGTTTACAGGGTCTGGTGTTTTATAGCCTACAGAAAATAATTGAAACGGATTTACTTTTCCATAATATACAAAAGCGGTGCTATCACTTGTTTTAATATACGGCACTGGTTTTACAACAGTGCAACAAAGCTATTGTAAGCTGTAATTTCAGCCTCAATGTCTTTCATATCAATTACATCGTCACCATTTACATCACCTGCTAGCATGATTGCATTCGGAACAGAATAACTTCCTCCCGATGCATAATTATATTGCCCTGCAGTATTAACAGCTAATGTACCATAGAACGTTAAATGACCTGGCATTTTCATTGTAAAGTTGTATGGTTTGTCTCCTGCTTGCATAGGAAGGTCAGTTGTGAATAAACCAGTCTGAATAATTCCTGGATTTGCACTTGAAGCGCTGGCTGTAGTATCCTGAGCTATTGACAATTTAGACGTAATACCACCTGCATTAGGATCTTCAAACTTAACCTCAACCCCCGAACCATCAGCTGTTATTGGCGTTGATCTACCGAATGAATTAGAAGTCGGATAGTTTTGGAAACCTTCCGGTCTAATACTTCCACTAATATATGCTGAGCCTCTAATGTAAAGTTTTTTATCTAGGAATGTAGGGACTCGATCCATTCCATTTTTCCCGCCGTCATACGTTGTGATTTCCGGTATATTTGCAGAACCAACAAGCCATAAAGTATCGTATCCCGCATCGTTTGATACTTTGTATTTAATGTCAAGAAGAGGCATTTCTTTAGCAACACCACCGCTCATTGTGTCCGTTGTATTTAATACACCTTGAGCTTGTACATCTTTCGGAAGATTGAAACTGAATATAAAATCTCCATTTACATCCGTGTCTTTTTGAATCCAAGTCTTATCAGCTGTAAGACCCTTTGTTGCTAAAAAGGCTTTGTATTCCGGACTAAAATCAATATCATTTATATCCGCAAAAGGAAGGCTATCAATATAGAACTTCGCTCCAACAAGATTTTTAGGATATTTAATAGATAATGTTGATTTAAAGTTATCTCCTTTAGAGACTAATGTTTTATCAACAAGGAAGTTAGGATCGACTCCATTTAATGTAGTTGAACCCGGCGAATCTAGTCGCGCAAATCGATTAACTACATACTCATTACCTTTTTTAACAAAATAATAAAATTGTCCTTGCGTTTCAAGATTACCTGCAAATGAATAATCTTCAGGATAAATTCTGAACTGTACACCGTAATTTTCTTTTAATGGGTCATCAGAAGTATTCACAAGGTCTTCTTTACTAATACCAAATTTAAATTGTCCATCACCACTAGGGGTAAGGAAATAGTTGACGTACGGTGCTGAGTTTGAATCACCAAGCATTCCGTCAATTCTACCTAAAGACTGACTTACATTTGTATCAGTATCATAGTTAGGTGGTGCTGGAACTTGCGTTTCATGTCCAACGTTTTTCATATAATCAACATTTGAATCGTAAGCTTTTCCTGAGAACCACTTTAACGCCCCATCTGTCATAGGACCATTGGGATCAATTTCATAAATGCCCGGTTCACTACCTTTATCCATTTGTACCGTTGGGGCGGTGTTATCAACATAAACAGTGCTGTTTTTTTCATATAACTGACCAGTAGTAGCGTCTAAAGCACGAGCTTGTATTGTATAGCCACCTTCTCCAACTTGCTTTTGAGTTGATTGTTGTTGTGTAAGTTTAACTGATAAATTAGGATCATCCTTAGAAATAGGATCTTTATAAGGGTAATAATTACCATTAAGTAATAACGGTGCATAAACCAAATTACCAAGAGTAAAAGCAGATAGATTAAATGTAGCAATATAACCGATATATTTACTTCCTGTTATATCCATAATATAAAGCCTAAAACCAAATGAAGGATCTAGTGGACTTTTTACTCGAACCTCTGCCCAAGATTGAGGAACAACAGCAAATGTATTAGGATTAAAATTTTTATCGCCACTTAAAGTAAAAGCTTTTCTTTGGATTCTAAAATCTAGTCCTCTACTTTGAACATTAATTGCAAGAGGCATGCGGTAAGTTTCATCAGGATTAGCTTGATTAACAAAGTTAATATATGCCTCGTAATATCCACTTGCAGCTGAAGTAGGAGCAGTAAATTTTACTGTAAGATGAA
Source organism: Bacillus sp. AFS053548 (assembly GCF_002575105.1). NCBI lineage: Bacteria > Bacillati > Bacillota > Bacilli > Caryophanales > Bacillaceae > Bacillus > Bacillus sp. AFS053548. The sequence continues at coordinate 367,666 of NZ_NUHI01000005.1, forward strand.
TAGTTCCTCCTGCTGGAACTGTAATTGACTTTATTTCAGTCTCAGGTGATGTTGCATTACTTATGCTAATTTTAGCACCTTGCTCTACACCATCTTGTCCATTTGTCATGAACGCATCCTTAAAGAAAGCGCTCGATCCGTTGAAGGTCTTAGCAGCATTTCCGTTATTAGTAATATACAAATCGCCTGTTTTCGTAACAGAACCATCTACTGAGCGAGCAGTATACCCAAACGAAAATGAACCTGTTGTATTTGCTATGTTAATAATATTTGAACTTGATGAATCATCAGCTGATGAGCGTGATTGAATAAAATCCTTTACCTTAAATTGCATATCAGAATGCACTGCTTGATATGGATCGGCTTTACCGGAGCCGATTTGGAATAAACTTTTTTGTGAGTCTATAGGATCAGCCGTTTGCATCAATGCTACTTTGACATCCTCAGGCTTATAGTTTGGATGAGCTGATAAAATCAATGCTGCCATACCAGCAACATGAGGAGTAGCCATTGATGTACCTGACATTGTTTGGTAATTATACGAATAATCTTTGCTATCTGGTTCCCAGATATCATAAGGAGCTGTTGAGAAAATATCTACACCTGGTGCAACAACATCAGGTTTAATTGCTAATGAACCTGTAACTGGACCGGTTGAACTAAAACTAGCAAGTGAATTCCCTGGCATTGTGAAATTTCCAGCATTCGATACAGATATTTTCTTAATCGTACCGGCCTTAAAAGCATTATAGAATTTTGTTCCATCATTCTTGCCTATTTGCAAAGTATAAACCGTACTACCCAACGAACCAAAATAAAATGGATAAAACCCCTGATCATCAAATAGAAGATTAGGATTGTCCGATGGATTCCACAAAATCATTGCCTTAACATGTTCATTAGTCGCGTACTTCATTAGTTGGTCCATAGATGAACCACCGCGCTTGACAAGAACAACTTTATCTTTAACATCAATATTTTTATTACGAAGATCATCATACCAAGCAGGTGTGCCGTATCCAGCATCTACGATATCATACTGAGTCGATCCACTAAGCTTTGAATTCGATTCCGAAAAATCCTTTCCGATTAAACGCGTATTTGTAATCGCAAATGAATCTTCCCCTGATGCTCCATATGAATGGATGTCAAACGTTGGAACTTGAGTAGGTGTAGCAATTGCGCCGACAGTTATTGCCTTAGCTGCTGCACCCGGAGTTCCTACTGTTCCAGCACCTGGCCCAGAATTACCAGCAGCAATAACTGCAGTTACTCCAAGGTCAGAAATATTGTTAATTGCAACAGCATTAGGCGACAATGAATCATTATAAGCTGCACCAAGTGATAAGTTAATTACTTTACACCCATCCTTATATGATTGCTCAATCCCTGCAATAACTGCCTCATCTGTACCACCGTGAGGACCTAATACACGGTAAGCATATAACTGAACTTCAGGAGCAACTCCTCTAACTGCATAAGGAGAACTATTTCTTGATTGACCTGCAATTGTTCCAGCTACGTGGGTTCCGTGAGAAGTAATATAATTATGGTAATCTGTTGGAAAATCCGGATCTTGTTGATCAGATGGAAGTGAATCATTGGCATTCTTTGCAGCTAACCAGTCAGAATATACCGTTTCCATCGGGTCATTGTCATTGTCTACAAAATCCTTACCGCCTTGATATTCTCCAGCAATATCTGGATGATTATAGTCAAGACCTGTGTCAATAACGCCGACCTTTACGCCTTTCCCTGTGATGTTTTCATTTTGTAAATCATGTATTTTTAACCAATCGAGAACTGCTGTTTCACCAGATTGTGGGCCTTCTGGACCCGGAGGTGGAATTGTTCCAGACTGCGTATTAACTGCTTTTTCTGATACGGAAGAGCTATCTGAAGTACTACTTGCTGATTGTATGTTAGATCGATTTGAACGAATAGCAGGTAATACATTTGGATTTGTTTTTTGATCAGAAACATTTCCGTCACCTGTTACGCTTGCTGGAATATCGATTGACTGTGAAGCTGGAATTGGAGAATATTTAACATTTTGATAGACACTCTTTACGTAAGGTAGTGCCAATATATCATTAAGTGAACTTTTAGGAATTTTGACAGCTAACCCGTTAAATACTTGAGTATACTCTCTTCCTATATGAATAGAGCTAGATTCGCCTGTTGCTTTCAATTTTTTAGACTCATTGCTAACGAAACTCTTAAAGTCACTGTGTGTTTGATTTACTTCTGTTTGAGCACTTTCTAACGTAACAGCCGGCGTGCTTTCTTGATTAACAGAAAGTTTTCCAGAAGATGCATTCTTCTGTTGATTTTGCATTTGAATTGGAGCTGGATCAACATTAAATTGAATAATTAAATCTAGTTGGTCTGAAGAGTTTAATAGCTTCGGATCAAACTGAAGCTTCTCTAAATATAAATTTTGCAATTGTTGTGCTTGAGTCAAGTCAAGTTTGCTATTACTGTCTAACTGAACAGTTTGGCTATTACTTGCAGATATTCCACCTGTCATGGCAAAAGCCTGAGCTGTGTAGCCTAGCAGTGTTGAAGTTGCAAGAAACGTTGACATGACCATCTTTTTCATTTTACGATGGCCCATACCTTTCTCATTTCCCTTCTTTAATTTAATAGATAGAGCAAAAGCCCTATTCCCCCCTAACCATTTTTCCCCCTTTAATGACAGAATTTTAATACTGTTAAAAATTTTACGACAATTAATCGCCATTCTTCATTATAAGTTGGGTTATAGGGACAGTAAATTGGGGAATTTTAGGGTAAGATGAAAAAAAAAAATTGTAATATTTTGTTAAATTTTTGGAGCAATATTCTTTTGGCATTGATTTACATGCTTATTTTATAGGAATGGATTTGAGGGAATTTGCAACTTGTCATTCCACAAATTTTGATGGTTTCTGTTTTTTTGGAATAAATTAGTAATTCTTAATCTAATTCCTCAAGTAAAGAACATAAAGAAAAGGCCTCTCAACTTTTTTGAGAGACCTCTCTTTTGATCTTTATAGAATTAACTATTTGACTAAAACGCCTATTTTTTAACCTCTTTCACAAATTTCCATGTTTGTCCTTTATCATTTGATTGATAAAGTTCGCTACTATTCCCGTTATAATCCCCATCTGAACCTTGACCAACCAACATACTTAAAACTCCTCCCATCATAAATGGCATACTTGGTGTATCAAAAGGTTTAATAGTTTGTCCATTTTTCAACTTTACTTCGTGAGGTGTATAATTTACTTTTTTGAAAGTTTTACCCCCATCGTCTGTGCGGTATATGGCTCCTTCATTACCGGAAGGATTAACTGCTCCTAAAAATCCGAGTTTGTCGTCCAAAAAGACGATACCTGAGGCTCCACCAACTGTTCCGCTATATGGATCATTATTTATGATAGTCCATGTGTTTCCACCATTAGTTGTTTTGCTTTATGAATAAAATGTGCTTCCTAATGCTTTATCTGCAACATTTAGTTTATAACCAACTTCTTTAGATAGAAAAAACTGTTCCTTTGTATTAGTTTGCTCGTTTTTCTTCTCATCTGAAGTAGCTTGATTTGGAGTAGTTGATGGTTTACTCCAATTTGGATCACCTATTAAGTTATATCTAGCAGGTGTAATTTCTTTATCCATTCCAGGGACAAATAATGATACAGTATAGCCAATTATTTCAGTACTTGCTGTTTCCGGGCTATATTCTCTTCCATTCTTATCAATATTAATAATTCCATTTGTATTGTATCCCCAATTTCTTTTACCGGAATAGATCAATCCATACTGATTTTCATTCCATTTACTAACTGCTTTTTTAATAGGAACTACATTAACGGTTTCAATTAAAGGTTCTAACAGTTTATCGTCATTATAATTAGGAGCAGCATACCCGTGTAAATATAATGTAATATTTTTTGACTTATTTTTATCATAAGTTATTAGAAAGCTTTCTTCTTTTCCATTGTCATTCTTCCCATACACAAATGTATCAAGGGATGTAATTGTTCCATCTGAATTAAATTTAAGGGAAAAATTATTTTCCATATATAGTTTTTTGGGCAATGTATACTTATTATTTATATCTTCAAAAATGCCCTCTACGCCATATTGATATATATTGTTATGCTCAAATTTAATTGATCTTTGATTTTTTTGCCGTTCTATATACCACGCAAGTTTACCGCCAAAATTTGTCGCACTTTTATATATGTTCGCTCCGTAAAATAATGTAATTGCAACAAACAAGATAATAGAAATAAATTTCCATGCTTTTAAATCTGCTAGTTTATTCGGTTTGTGCTCCCTATTTTTTATTACTTTTATTATGGTAAATACAATGACCAATATCAATAGGGCTACGCTTACTAATAAAATAGGTAGATTTTTATCGATACTTCCATACTTGCATATTGAAGCTAACTTTTGTCCAAAAACCCAGTATCCAATTAAGAAAATCGGATTTGTTAATAATGTTATAAGTATTCTTTTTACTCTTCCCCTCAATCTAAAACTCCCCCCCTAATTGAATTTGTCGTTCTATTTATCCATTTTTAGTATACTTTGTTTTCCTAGATTTCTGCATGACTTGTGATTTACCTTCTTGCCTCATTAAATAAAAAAGCACCCCAATTTGAACAGGAGTGCTAGATCTGAATTATGTTAGATTAAGAAATTAAACTATTATGTTTAGGTATTCGAATCATTGCCTTAAATAAATCACCGTCAACTTGAATTGCAAACTGTCCTTTTTGAATTTCAATTAGACTTTTCGCTATTGAAAGACCTAAACCGCTACCTTGGCTATTTCTCGATTCATCACCTCTTTTGAATCGTTCCATTAGTTCATCAGCTGATATATTTAATTCATAAGCAGAAATGTTTTTGAATGTAAGAAGTATATCATTACCCATATCTTCTATATCTATATATACCCTCGATCCTCTAAGTGCATATTTAAATATATTTGATAATAAATTCTCCACGGACCTCCATAATAGTTTTCCATCCGCTGCAACATAAAGTTTATCTTGAGGATGGTTTATTTTAAATGCTAAATCTAAAGCCTCAATTTTTGAATTTACTTCTCCTAAGCCCTGAGTTAGTAGTGATAAAATATCTATACGTTCTAGATGAACAGGCATCGTACCGCTAGATGCTTTTGCCGCTTCAAATAAATCATCAGTTAATAGCTTTAATCTTTGCGATTTTTGATCCAAAACTTCTACATATTCTTGTATTTTAATAGGGTCCTTTTCCTTTTTCAATAAATCGACATACGTAATAATCGAAGTCAGTGGTGTTCTAATATCATGTGATACATTAGTGATAAGCTCAGTTTTCATCCTCTCACTCTTTAGTTCACGATTAACAGCTGTTTTCAAACCATCTGTTATGCTATTTATATTATTAGAAAGACTTGCAAATTCACCTTTTCCATCTACCTCTATACGATGGTGGAAATCTCCTACTTTAATTTGCTCGACCCCATCTTTAATCGCATTGAACTTTTTTACTTGCTTATACGCAAACCATGCCGCAAAGCCGATCGTGATTGGGAATATAAAAAATGTTACCGCAATTGCGATTGGATAGCCAACTACAAGTAATACCGTTTTAACGCCAGTACTACCACTATTATAGACATTTTTAATAAAAGTAAATAACTTACTTAATAAAAGATAGATTAATGTATGTTTTAACAGTGTTCTATTTTTAATATGCTTTATGATTGATAAGATCAGCGTTAGTGCCACAATAAAAAATGGAATCGAAAGGAAGAATACTAACATACTTAAAACATCAATTGTTAGCGTGTCCACTAATGCTACCCAAGAAGCGGTGAGAGCCATTAATAATAGAACATTTAAGTCATTAAATAATTTATCTATTATATTTAATTGTAGTTCTCGGTCATTGAATGATTTTCTACCAATAATAAGTGCTAAGTATACTAAAGACAGTAATAATCCGATAGAAGAACCTATAAACAGAATGAATGCATTCGTTGCAATTGACTTACTTTCTTTCCATTCTTTTATTTTTTGATTCAAAGTATCTTGCTTGAATGCCATAGAAACTTCCATGTTCTTTGCATTTAACTGATCTAAATTTTCGGTAATCCAGTCAAATCTTTTATTCTTTTCAATCGTTGATGGATAAATTTCTCTTTTATAATCTTTATAAATGATATAGGAAGGGTTCTCTTTGAACTGACCTTTTAGCGTGTTATTTGTAAATTCATTAACACCGTCATTGGCATAATATAATAGATCTTTATTTCCAGCTACTATTTGCATTAACCCTTGATATGTTTTAAGATCATCCGTTATCATCTGATTCTTTGCTTGATTAATTTCATTTGCATAAGCTTCTTTAAAATTTTTAAAATTTTCTTCTTCGCTTAAGTTTTGATTGTATATTTTTGAACGTGCCATAAAATCAGGATATAAAGATGCTTCAATTGTTCTCTTATCCTCTGTGCTAATTGCGCCACCCTTTGAAATATTCTCTTCACTTTTATACTCACTTACTAATTGAGTCAGGCTACTTAAAATAGGCTCAACTTCTAACATATAGGATTTACTAAGAAAGTAATTATCTTCAAAGACTATTCCAAAATCATCATCAGTTAAAGCAGACACATTTGCAATCGATTTAAGTATGCCTGAAAAAAATAAAACAACTAGCGTAAATACAATTATTTTTGTAGTTAACGAATGACTATATTTTCTCGACCTTATATCCAACTCCCCACACCACCTTCAAGTATTTCGGTTCTTTAGGATTTATCTCGATCTTCTCTCTAATTTTTCGAATATGGACAGATACTGTATTTTCCGGATTAAAAGCCGTTTCGTTCCATACTCTTTCATAAATTTCTTCAATTGAAAATACCCTACCTGCATTTTCAGTCAAGAGCTTTACAATCTTATACTGAACTGGAGTAAGATGAACAACTTCCCCATCAACTGTAATGATTTTGCTTTCATCATCGACTACAAGCCCTCCACTACGATATAAACTGTTCTTCGTTTCAAGACTGCCTAAGCTTGTATATCTCCGCAGTTGTGATTTAACTCGTGCTATGAGCTCTAAAGGATTGAATGGCTTTGTTATGTAATCATCTGCTCCTAAATTTAGGCCTAAAATTTTATCAGAATCCTCGGATTTTGCAGACAGCATAATGACAGGAACACCATAATTTTCTCTAATCTTCATCGTAGTCCGAATTCCATCTAATTTAGGCATCATAATATCCATAATAATGAGATGGATTTCTTCGTTTTCGATAGTCGCTAGTGCTTCTACTCCGTTATAGGCTTTGAAGATGCTATATCCTTCATTTTCTAGATAAATACAAATTGCCTCAACAATAGACTGATCATCATCACAAACTAATATGTTCATGTATCTCTCTCCTATTTACCTTTTTCAAAATTGTATCACCTCTTTATTTTTCATGTTAAGAGAATGATAACAGTAAAATCTTAAAATCCATTCAACGTAAATCTTAAGATTTTCTTAGGATTATTAAAAATACAGATTTGGACTTCTTTTATAATGTTGCCCGCTCGTAATTATTAACAATATAGCTTTCAGTTTTCTAAAGGGGGGTTCTTTGAATCAATTATTTAAAAATAACTCTTTAATGTACTTAATAAAAGGTAGGTAATTATTTACAAATATTTTAAATTTTTCTGAAAAAAATTATGATATTGTGGAATTAGGCAATAAAAAAGCAATACATATTAAAGCCTTTCATAGTTTTTTATGTGAATACAAAAAAGTTGCCAATCTGCCTTTGGGCCAAAGTTGAATTCACGGAAAATACTATTAGGAGGTGATTAAACCTTTTTTAAGAACTATCTGTATACAAACAATCTACTTGCTTTAGATTAAGTAATAGTTTTTTTGCCCTAATAAACATATTTTTTTCTTGTACAAATTATCATTTCAGCCCATTTTCTTTATAACCCAAGGGTCCAGGGCACCACGAGAATCCACAACCAGAACACCTTCTTTAGGACACCTTTTATTTTATTTCCCCCCAAGCATATACGATGAATGGATCAAGTTCTTATTCTTGGGTTGTTTCAATTACACTATCAATATTTTTTCAATACTTAGTAGGAGGTTTTTATTTTATGTTAGAAAGTCGATCGGTACAAAATACTATGTTATCTAAAAAAATTAAGAAAAATCTAAAAAGAAAGACAGCCTACCTCGTTTGTTCTAGTTTAGTTTTTTTTAGTAGTGCATTAGGAAACTTATTTACGAAACCTGCACAGGCTGCTGTTGGAACTCATGTTGTAATCAGCGAAGTTTATGGTGGTGGTGGTAATAGTGGTACTTCCTACAAAAATGATTATATTGAACTTTATAATCCTACAGACTCAAGTATTAGCTTATCTGGATGGTCTGTCCAATATGCTTCTTCAACTGGTACATTCAGCAGCATTACAAATTTGACAGGTAGTATTGGATCACATCAGTATTATTTAATTAAAGAAGCAAGTGGTGGTGGCGGAACTGTTGATCTACCGACTGCAGATGTTACAGGTACTATAAATTTAAGTGCAAGCAGCGGAAAAGTTGCACTAGCAAAAGTAACTACAGCGGTATCAGGTTCGACAAATTCTAATGTGGTGGATTTTGTTGGATTCGGCTCTGCAAATGATTCAGAATCTACACCAGTAGGTACTATATCTGCCACGACAAGTGTAGAACGTAAAGACAACAATGGTGGAACTTTCCAAGGCCAAGGGAATGGTTGGGACACGAATAATAATGCTAATGACTTTGTGATTACGAGCAGTCTAATTCCTCAAAATTCGTCTTCTACAGCGGAACCTTCAACAGAAACACAAACGGGCACTGATAATGATCATATCGGATTGGGAAATCCAAGTGGTGCTACAAATTATATATCTAATTCTAATAATTATTTGATGGTTAAACCTCAGTACGATTTATCTTACAACAATAGCAAACACGAGCCTAACTGGGTTAGTTGGCACGTAGGTTCATCTGACCTTGGAAGTGCGGCTCGTCAGGATGACTTCCGTGCTGATACTACATTGCCATCAGGGTGGTATCAAGTTACTGCTAGTGAATTTTCAGGAAGCGGATTTGACCGAGGTCACATGTGTCCATCTGCTGACCGTACATCTACTGTTGCTAATAATTCAGCAACTTTTCTAATGAGCAATATGATTCCTCAAGCTCCAAATAACAACGAAATTACTTGGGCTAATTTAGAGGAGTATAGTCGTTCACTTGTATCAGCTGGAAACGAATTATATGTAATATCTGGAGGCTATGGATCCGGGGGCACTGGGTCTAATGGATATAAGACTACTGTTGGGAATGGGGTTGTCGTACCAGCGAAAACATGGAAAGTGATCGTTGTATTACCTAATGGGAATAATGATTTAAGTCGAGTTACAGCTTCTACGAGGGTAATAGCTGTAGTGCTACCAAATGATCAAACAACTTCTAGTCACCCTTGGAGCTACTATAGGGTAAGTGTAGATTCAATTGAGTCTATGACTGGTTATGACTTCCTATCCTTGGTGCCGGCTAACGTTCAAAGTACCGTAGAAGCTAGTGTTGACAATGGTCCTACAAATTAAGTCCAGGGGAGATTTTCTTCACTTATGATGGAAATTTAAACTAAAAACACAGAAAAGGGAATGTGATCCAAAAAACTTTTGGTAGCACTTTCCCTTTTCTATTTTAAAATAAACTATCTCTATTTATGATATGGTTCATTCCTATTAATTCTAAATGAACGATAGATTTGCTCAACTAAAACCAACTTCATTAACTGATGTGGAAAAGTCATTTTTGAAAATGACAATGTATCATCCGCTCTTTTCATCACAGCATCACTTAGACCTAATGACCCGCCAATCACAAATGCAACTTTGCTGTTTCCATATGTGGCAAGTTGATCTATTTTTTTTGCTAGTGATTCAGACGTATGTTCCTTCCCTTTAATTGCTAATGCAATTACATAAGCATCTTCTGCTATTTTACTTAAAATTCTTTCGCCTTCTTTTTCTTTTACGATTAGCACGTCTGCATCGCTTAAATTCTCTGGTGCCTTTTCATCTGGGACTTCGATTATATCCATTTTTGCATAACTAGATAATCGTTTTATGTATTCATCAATCCCCATCTTTAGATACTTCTCTTTTAACTTTCCAACACTGATAATTGAGATATTCACATTATATCCTCACTTTACGAACAAGTTATACACAAAAGTTATCCACATACCCACAATTTCTATCCACATTTAGTGGGGGAATCTATGTTCGATACAATATATATGGCATCATTTTGACAATATTCACAGGTTGTGGATATATTATGCGATTTTTCGACTTTATTCAACAGGGGTGTTTCACTATACTTATCCACAAAATCGTCAAGAGCCCATTCTATATGCTCATCACAGCTTAAAATTATTTTTTCCACTTATACACAGCTCCTTTTTTTAGCACATAAAGAAAACTCGTCGATTGACGAGCCTTTTAGGCGAAGTCAGAGGCGTAGTTGCACTTATACTTAATTCCTAAAATTGGCGACTACGTCGAGTACCACTCCCTGCTTCCCAGTTTATATTTTTTAACGTAAAAAAAAGAGGAGAAAGTAAACTCTCCCCTTAAGTATGCGCTTTGTTTTATACATACACTATATCTGTTGGTTTTTGAGGGTCCGTATCATGAATTTCAAATTGCATCCCAACTTCAAATCCTTTTCCCTCTAATGTTTGAGTAACAGACATTCTGGCAAGCTCTTTCATATTATTATCTTGGCTTAAATGTGCAAGATAAATACGTTTTGTTTTATCTCCAATTACATCTGACATTGCTAGTGCAGCATCCTCATTTGAAACGTGACCAACATCGCTTAAAATACGGCGTTTAATGCTCCATGGATATCTACCCATGCGTAACATTTCGACATCATGGTTACTTTCAAAAATATACATATCTGCGTTAGAAATGATTCCCTTCATTCGGTCACTTACATAGCCTGTATCCGTAATTGTAACAAATTTTTTCTCATTATGATGAAATACGTAAAACATTGGTTCAGCAGCATCATGTGATACACCAAATGATTCAACTTCAATATCCCCAAACTGAATCGTCGTTTCCATGTTAAAAATGAACTTTTGCTCTGTTGGAATTTCTCCAATTAAATGGTTCATTGCTTTCCATGTTTTTTCATTCGCGTAAATTGGGATTTGATATCTTCTGGCAAGAACTCCAAGCCCTTTAATATGATCACTATGCTCATGCGTGACTAGAATGCCGGAAACTTCTTTTATATCCCTGTTGATTTCTTTAAATAAAGACTCCATCGCTTTACCACTTAGTCCTGTATCAACTAAAAGCTTAGTTTTCTCCGTCCCAACGTATAACGCATTTCCGGTACTTCCACTTGCAAGTACACTAAAATGCAGACTCATCGCTATTCACTCCATTGTTCTTTATCGATCTTAATTATTTGTCCCTCAATAGCATTAACAAAGTAATCCTGCTGTTCATTGACAACTATATGCCACGCTGGTGCGATGAATTTAACTCCATTCGATAACGGGATTACTGTATAATAGCCAAAATCAACTTTTGTAATTCGATCACTCGGTTTTAATTCATCTTTCACAAATAAATTTTCAATGGCTTTAATTGCCGGTAAAGCTTCTTGCACATTCTTTTTATCGATCATTTCTTTTAAGTTTTCTAAATATCTTTGGCGATACCCGTATATCTCATTTTTATCGTTATACTTTATTTCAACTACTGAGCTTTCGATATTATAAATTAAGCGATCTTTATAGGTTTGACAGAAGTATATAGTTTTTGACGTTGGATCTATTTGACAATAATGATAGTTACCACCATTCCAAACATACTCCTTCACAAAATTTTCTAAGAAGAGTATTTTATTTGTCTCTGCAATTGGAACTGGTTTTTTCAATTGACTTTGTAATACATCTTTGTAGATTTGTATATTCTGTCCTTTTCTATCAGCAAAAGTTTTCTTCGAGAAATCCTTACTATTTCCTGATATATAAGATTCCTTTAAAGAATTTTTAGGTAATGTCACATATGTGATATCATTTTCCTTTAATTGCTCCTCAATACTCGATTCCGCCATCGTATCAAACTGATCGCTACTTCGCTTTTGATAATATTGAATCGCTAAAAATAAATCTAATACTAAGAAAGTTAAAATAAATATTGTTTTGATCCTACTCCAATCCAACAATATTCACCCCAGTTCTACTTAGCAAATCTTGATCAATCTTCTTATATGTGTCATCGTAATTTATAATCCAAACAGGTTTTAACTGGATTGCTCTATTATAGTACGGCTGATTGATTGTTGATTTATCTTCATCAAATATCGTCTCGTACCCTAAGCTAATATCCTTAATAAGGGATTTATTAATAGATTTATTATTAGATATGATCTCCATAATTTGAGGACCGGCCATTAATTCCATTTCACTTTCCTTCTTGTCCACCTGGATTCTAGTAAATTTATACAATGGACGTTTAAAGGTTTCTATATCATCTACTCCCCAGCCCGTCGTAATTGTTGAATTATTATACACAGGTAAATTATTTACAAAAAGTCTAAATGAAACTTCATTATTTTCAGGTTTAACACCAGATAATATATATCCATCAGTCCAGCCACCATGAGCATTAATAAAATCAACACTTCTTTGGACTAATAAATTAGGACTTTGGTTATTATTATTTTCAGGTGTTGTCGGGTTAACAAATGCAATCGAACGGTTTAATGGTGAAACTGACATTAATCTAGTACCGTCTGTGAATGTATCTCCTGAATCAGTACTTTCTCTTCGGACATTTGATGGATCACTAAATATTGCATCTTTTAATTTATCAACATCTATATCCGTTGTAAGAAACTCCATCGTTGTTAATTTGATTGGTTTTTTAGGTAAATAAATTATTTTACCTGAATCTAACTTATATCTTAAGCTTTCAGTAAAGCTTTCGTAATTGTCTCTTATCTTTTCAACTGAAGCAATAATTGAAGAGTTATCAAAGGTTGCTCCATAGAGAATATTTTGTGCTTCATTTGAAAAATAGATCCTTGCTGAAGAATCCTGTTTAGTAGATAAATTGATGATTATTCGGTCAAATAAAACATTTTGTAGTCGTTTTGCATCTAGATTAAGAACTTTACCTAATGTCTCTACTGGTACTACAGTCGGAAAAATAATTTCTAATTTATTTTTTCCTTTTGTAATTGATTGGTAGGCAACTTCAGACGTTTTATTTGTCAGATTTTCAAAATTTGTGATTTCGGATTTCTGCAATGATCTATAAATCGGTGATATATTACTCTGTTTAGTTGTTTCATAATTTTTATTTGATTCATGAACAACTAATAAATTCGGAATTACTATGTCCTTAAAGTCTCTTTTTGCACCAATCGAAACTTTTTGGACATAGTCTTGATTTTGAAGTACATCGTATGTTGGTTGATATGACCATAAGCTATATGAAAGTACTAAGCTTACTATAACAAGAGTAGTTAATATAACTGATTTTATATGTTCTCTTCTCATTCCCACTCATCCTCTTGGTCATCAGCCACCGGAAGTGTGAAATAGACTGTTGTACCCTTTCCTTCTTCACTTTTAGCCCATATATGACCATCGTGCGCGTAAATCATTTCTTTTGCCAAAGCAAGCCCTAGGCCGGTTCCCCCAACTTGTCTCGATCTAGCTTTATCTACTCGATAGAAACGATCAAATATTTTTGATAGATTTTCTTTTGGAATTCCCATACCTTGGTCAGTAATACTAACTAATATTTGATCTCTAGATTCCTTAATACGATAAGTTACAGTCCCACCTTCTGGTGAATACTTTAATGCATTTGAAATAATATTATCTAACACTTGTGTAATTTTATCTTCATCTATAAATACAAATCTCGTCTTACTTATAAACTCACGTTTGAACGATACTTCTTGAGACTTGCTCATTTCATGTCGATCGATTATACGATTAAACAACTCTGTAAAGTTAACCCAATCTTTCATTAAACGATATTCGGTACTATCTAACTTAGATAATTGTAATAAGTCATTTACTAGCCTAATCATTCGTTCAGTTTCATCTTGAGTTACTTGTAAAAACTTAGGAGCAATTTCTTTATTCTCCCAAGCTCCATCTGATAATGCTTCTAGATAGCTTCTCATCGTTGTTAACGGCGTTCTTAATTCATGTGACACATTGGAAACAAAATCTCTACGTTCTTGCTCTATTTTTTCCTGTTCAGTTACATCATAGAGTACGGCGATCAGACCATTAACTTTACCAGACTCTTTTTGTATAGTTGAAAAGCTAGCTCGTATAATCATTGGTCTCTTATTATCACTATAATCTAACATAATTGAATCTGGCTCATCGTATAAATCATCTAAAGTATTGATCTTTTCGATTCCCAATACCTCTAAGATCGATTTATTTAATACTGTTTCACGTGAAACATTAAGCATCGTTTCAGCTGGATCGTTTAAAAGAATAATTTTCCCTCTACGGTCAGTTGCAATAACCCCATCTGACATATGCTCTAGTACTGATTGAAGCTTTCTTCTTTCTCCATCCGTTGAAGCTCTGGCTTGCTGTAAATTACGTGATAGATTATTAAATGATATCGTTAATTCACCAATCTCATCTTCACTATAGGCCTTTAATTTGCGAGAGAAATTTCCTTTCGCCATTTCTTGGGCCTGTCTTCTAATTTCAGAGATTGGCTTCGTAATTGCTTTAGCCAATAATATTCCTAAAATGGATGTAATCGCGACTGCTATAAGTGTACCAGTTGAAAAAATACGGTTAATTAATTCCATTCTTTCATAAGTGCTTTCCATAGAAGCACTTGTGTAAATGGCTGAAACAATTTCGTCACCTTCCATTACTGGGGTAACAATCGTTTTCATTCGATGACCATTTTTAGGATCAATTAACACTTTCTCAGTTCTAGTACCTACTAAAAGTGCTCTTTTTACTAAAATATCAGTAGTCCTTTTACCAACAATAGATCGATTACTAGAATCTGAAGTAGCAATGACTTCACTATTTTGGTTAATAACTCTTACGTCTGATATTCCAATATTCTTTCCGAAGTCAGAAACTATTTTTTGAATATTAGCTTTTACTTCTGGATCGTCTAGAGTTTTCTTTTTTTCATACTCTATTTTTATATTGTAAGCCAATAGCTTAGCACGTTCGTTTATCGCAACTGTAAAACTGTTTACAAGTTGCTTTTCAAGCTCTCTTGAAAAATAAACGCTAATAATTTGCATAGCCACCAAGATTAGTAAAATATAAACAAGTACAAATTTAAATACAATTGATTTAAATAAACCAACTTTATTATAAGCTGCCATTAATCTTGCTCCGGATCACGGAGGTAATATCCTACTCCTCTTCTTGTTACAATGAAAAGTGGATAACTTGGATTGTCCTCAATTTTCTCACGAAGTCTTCGGATTGTTACATCGACAGTTCGTACATCTCCAAAGTAATCATAACCCCAAACAGTTTGAAGTAAATGTTCTCTCGTCATAACCTGTCCGATATGCTTCGCTAAATAATATAGTAATTCAAATTCGCGGTGAGTTAATTCGATCTTCTCGCCACGTTTTGTTACGATATAAGCGTTTGGATTGATAACAAGCGAGCCAATAATAACTTCCACTGACTCTTCTTTTTCAGATGTAGTTCCTGTTTGGTGTCTACGTAAATTTGCTTTTACTCTGGCAAGTAACTCACGTGTACTAAATGGTTTTGTTACGTAGTCATCTGCTCCCATTTCTAAACCTAGTACTTTATCTAATTCTGAGTCTTTTGCTGTAATCATAATGATTGGCATTTCATGGTTCTTTCTTATTTCTCTACAAACTTCTAAACCATCTCTAATTGGTAACATAATATCTAATAAAACTAGATCAGGAAGAAACTCATCTACTTTTTGTAATGCTTCCTCTCCATCATACGCACAAACAATTTCAAAGCCTTCTTTTTCTAAATTAAACTTCAATATATCAGCAATTGGTTTTTCATCATCGACTATTAATATTTTTTTATTCATTCCCCGCACTCCTTTTCTAGTCAGTTTTTGCTACCGTCAATTCTATACATATCTTTTGCATTTTAATATAAAATTAGGCAACAAATAAACTTATCATAGCAATTTCGTTTTGTGGACTATCAATCTAAATATAATACGACTACGCTCTTACGTGTTATTCTTTTTGTATATAAACACTAGATTTTTGAAAAAAACCTCTAGCTTGTTGCTAGAGGTCTACTCCACTTACTTCTATTTTAAATTAAGTAAGTTTTTTTGTAAAATCGAACTGTTATATTCTATTTTCTATAAGGTTGATATAAAATAAAAAACTACTGTATATACAGTAGTTTTTATGATGGCTCGGGACGGAATCGAACCGCCGACACGAGGATTTTCAGTCCTCTGCTCTACCGACTGAGCTACCGAGCCATTATATGGCGGTCCCGACCGGGATCGAACCGGCGATCTCCTGCGTGACAGGCAGGCATGTTAACCGCTACACCACGGGACCAAGATAATTTTATTAAAAAAGGATGACCCGTACGGGACTCGAACCCGTGTTACCGCCGTGAAAGGGCGGTGTCTTAACCGCTTGACCAACGGGCCACATTAATTTAAGAAAAGATGAGCCATGAAGGATTCGAACCTTCGACCCTCTGATTAAAAGTCAGATGCTCTACCTACTGAGCTAATGGCTCACAATGATTAACTTCATAAACTATTTACTAGTTATGACGACAAGATTTATCTTATCATACTTTCTAATAGTTTTGCAATAGTTTTTTTAAAAAAATAATAAAAGCCCCTAAATTTTTATTTAAGGGCTTTTTATTATATTAAGCTCCGTAAACGTTACGTACGATATTCGTTTGGTTACGGTCTGGACCAACTGAGAATACAGATAATGGAATACCTACTAATTGAGACACACGTTCTACATAATGTCTTGCATTAACTGGCAGTTCATTAAGAGTTTTTACTCCTGTAATATCTTCTGTCCAACCTGGAAGTTCTTCATAAACTGGCTCACATTCTGCAAGTTGTTTTAAGCTAGCAGGGAACTCAGAAATTGTTTCTCCACGGAATTTATAAGCAACGCAAATTTTAACAGTCTCTAGACCTGTTAATACGTCAATTGAGTTAAGTGATAAATCAGTAATACCACTAACACGACGAGCGTGGCGAACTACTACACTATCAAACCAACCTACACGTCTTGGTCTTCCAGTAGTTGTACCGTACTCACGACCTACTTCACGAATTGTATTTCCAATTTCGTCGAAAAGCTCAGTTGGGAATGCACCTTCACCAACACGAGTAGTGTAAGCTTTACATACACCAACAACATGATTAATTTTTGTTGGACCAACACCAGATCCGATTGTTACTCCACCTGCAACTGGGTTAGAAGAAGTAACGAATGGGTATGTACCTTGGTCGATATCTAGCATTACGCCTTGTGCGCCTTCAAATAATACGCGCTTTCCACCATCAATTGCATCATTTAATACAACAGAAGTATCACACACATATTTTTTAATTTGTTGTCCGAACTCATAATATTCTTCAAAAATCTCTTCGATATTTAATGAATTTGAATCATACATTTTTTCAAATAAATTATTTTTCTCTTCAAGATTACGTTTTAATTTTTCGTAAAACTCTTCTTTATCTAAAAGGTCTGCCATACGGATTCCCACACGAGCAGCTTTGTCCATATAAGCTGGTCCAATACCTTTTTTAGTAGTACCAATTTTATTATCACCTTTACGCTCTTCTTCTAGCTCATCTTGTTTTAAATGATAAGGTAAGATAACATGAGCACGGTTACTAATACGTAAGTTGTCAGTTGAAACACCTTTATCATGTAGGTATGCTAGCTCTTGAACTAAAGCTTTAGGATCTACAACCATACCATTTCCAATAACACAAATTTTATCTGAGAAGAAAATACCTGATGGAATTAAATGAAGTTTGTACTTTTCACCATTAAATACGATTGTATGACCTGCATTATTACCACCTTGATATCTAGCAACTACTTCTGCCTGTTGTGATAAAAAGTCAGTAATTTTTCCTTTTCCTTCGTCTCCCCATTGAGAACCAACTACTACTACTGATGACAATGTACTGCACCTCCGATTAAAATACGCTATTTCCGAACTAAAACCAAAACTAGTATACCAAACTTACGGGATTTGTCAATAAATCTCATTGAATAATTCTGTTCTAAGTTTTATTTGTTCGTAAATACAAACTAAAGAATTTGATAAAAATAGTTTGCCCTAACAAAAAAAAATAATCACATAGATTCACTATGTGATTATTTTTTAGATGGCATCCCAAGTAATAGCAATCAGACAATTGAACATATTTGTGACTGTCTGTTTCCAAACTATTTTTAGGCACCTGGTGCTTGCTCATCAAACCTTCGTTCTAAGTTTACGAACTTGTTATATTCTTTTACGAATGCCAATGAAACAGTACCTACTGGACCATTCCTTTGTTTAGCAATAATGATTTCAATAATATTTTTATTCTCTGATTCTTTATCATAGTAATCGTCTCGGTATAAGAACGCAACAATATCCGCATCTTGCTCAATACTTCCTGATTCACGGATATCAGACATCATTGGACGTTTATCCTGTCTTGACTCAACGCTTCGTGATAGCTGAGATAAGGCTATTAGAGGTACTTTTAATTCCCTTGCCAGTCCTTTAAGAGATCGTGAAATTTCAGATACTTCTTGTTGACGATTTTCTCCACTTTTGCCGTTACCTTGAATAAGCTGCAGATAATCAATTAGGATCATTCCTAAGCCATGCTCTTGCTTCAGCCTTCTACACTTAGCACGTATGTCATTTACTCTAATACCAGGTGTGTCATCGATATATATGCCTGTACCAGCTAGGCTACTAGCAGCCATCGTAAGCTTATTCCAGTCCTCTTGTTCAAGATTACCTGTACGCAATGCCTGTGCGTTAATATTTCCTTCCGCACATAGCATACGCATGACAAGCTGATCTGATCCCATCTCAAGACTGAAAATTGCTACGTTTTCATCCGTTTTAGTAGCTACGTTCTGTGCGATATTCAATGCAAAAGCCGTTTTACCTACTGAAGGACGAGCGGCTACTATAATTAAGTCATTCGGCTGAAATCCCGCTGTCATTCGATCTAAATCGGTAAACCCTGTCGGTACACCTGTGATTTCGCCGCGTTGATTAAATAGGGTCTCAATTTTACTAAATGTAGTAAATACTACATCTTTGATACTTTGAAAACCAGAAACGTTTGTGCGCTGAGCTACTTTTAAAATACTTTTTTCAGCCTCGTTTAATACAACATCTACTGGAGTATCTGGCGCATAGCTTTCAGTTACAATATTTGTCGCGGTTCTAATTAATCTTCTTAAAGTAGATTTTTCTTCAACGCTCTTTGCATAGTATTCAACGTTAGATGCCGTTGGTACTGAAGCCAGTAAATCATTTAAGTATGATACTCCTCCTACTTCTTCTAACACTCCTTGATTAGCTAGTTCAGAAGTAAGCGTGATAACATCTAGAGGCTCATTCCTTGAAGCAATCTTTAGCATCGCTTCAAATATTTTTTGATGGGCAGCTCGATAAAAGTCATCTGGTAAAAGCCGTTCTGAAGTTGATATTAGCGCCTCTGAGTCTAACAGTATGGCCCCTAATACTGCCTGTTCAGCTTCTATATTCTGTGGTGGAGTACGATCATTTAGCAAATCACTCATTTCTAGTCCTCCAGATGCTTGTTTTTCTTATTGTTCTTTAACGTGTACTTTTAAAGTTGCACTTACTTCAGGATGTAATTTTACTTTAATATTTGTTACACCTAGTGCTCTAATCGCATCATTCATTTCGAATTTACGCTTATCTAGTTTAATACCATGCACTTTATTAAGCTCATCTGCAATTTGCTTGCTTGTGATTGATCCGAATAGACGGCCTCCCTCACCTGACTTAGCTTTTAGTTCTACTGTTAAAGTTTCAATTGTTTCTTTTAGCTTTTTACAATTTTCCAATTCGATTTGTGCATCTTTTAATTCTTTATTTTTTTTCGCTTCAAGAGTTTTCATATTACCTGCGGTAGCTTCAATAGCATCTCCGTTTTTGATTAAGAAACTTGCATAGCCATCTGCGATATTTTTAGTTTCTCCTTTTTTACCTTTTCCTTTTACATCTTTTAAGAAAATTACTTTCATTTGTTTGTTCTCCCTTCAATATATTCATCGATTATTCTCAATAAATGTTGTTCAACTTCTCTGATTGAAGAAGATTCAATTTGTGCAGCAGCATTTGTTAAGTGACCGCCACCACCAAGCTCTTCCATTATTAATTGAACATTTATATTCCCTAATGAACGACTGCTGATGCTAACAACATTATCTGACCTTTTCGCAATAACAAAAGATGCAATGACATCAGTCATCGTTAATAATGTATCTGCAGCCTTTGCGATTAAAACTTGATCATAGCTTACATTGTCTTTTCCAAAGCTAACCGCAAAGCCCTCTTTGTACATATAGGCTTCCTCTATCAATTCTGCTTTGCGAATATATTCATTCATATCTTGTTTTAGTAAATTTTGAACGAGAATCGTATCTGCGCCATTCGAACGCAGGTATGACGCTGCGTCAAAAGTTCTTGCTCCTGTTCGGAAAGTAAAACTCTTTGTATCAACAATAATACCTGCAAGTAAGGCTGTTGCCTCAAGCATGCTTAATTTTATTTTCTTAGGTTGGTACTCCAATAACTCAGTTACTAATTCTGCAGTAGATGAAGCATATGGCTCCATATAAACGAGAATTGCATCCTTAATGAAGTCCTCTCCTCTTCGATGATGGTCTATAACAACAATTTTATCTGTTTCATTTAAAAGTGATTCTTCTTCAACCATTGTTGGTCTATGGGTATCTACTACGATTATTAATGTATCTTCAGAAATAAGTTCTTTTGCTTTTTCAGGTGAAATAAAACAAGACATAAATTGTTCATTTTTAGACATTTCCCTCATCAAACGATTAACACTTTTATCTACTTCATCTTTATCGATTACTACATAACCATCCACTTCATTGTGCATTACCATTTTTAAGATACCAACTGCTGAACCAAGAGCATCCATGTCAGGTAACTTATGACCCATTATCATAACATTGGTACTACTCTTCATTAAATCTCTTAATGCATGCGAGATTACCCTCGCTCTAACCCTCGTCCTCTTTTCTACAGGGTTTGTTTTTCCACCAAAAAACTTTACTTTACCATTAATGTTTTTAACAGTTACTTGATCTCCCCCGCGTCCTAGCGCTAAATCTAAACCAGATTGAGCAAGTTGGCCAAGTTCGGTTAAATTCAAACTACCTACTCCAACACCGACGCTTAGAGTAAGAGGTAAATTACGCTTTGTAGTTTCTTCCCTTACTTGGTCTAATATAGAGAATTTATTATTTTCTAATGCTGCCAGAATTCCTTCATTTAAAACTACACTATATCGATCGGATGAAACACGTTTTAAGAACATACCATGACTATTAGCCCAACTATTTAACATTGTTGTTACTGCACCATTTACACTAGAACGCTCCTGGTCATCTAAACCCTGTGTCATTTCATCGTAATTATCTAGTAAAATAATTCCGATTACTGTTCTTTGATCTTCGTATAACTTCTCTAGTTGTGCTTGTTCTGTCACATCAAATAAGTAAATGTATCGCTCTTCCCTTTTAATAACTACCCGATATGTTCTTTTACTTATAATCAATACATCTTCTTTTTTCTCTTTTTTCGAAATTAAAGCCATTAATCCTTCAGATAGATCAAATATGTGTTTACCAATTAATGAACGATCATCTAAAATATTTAAAATATATTGATTGCCCCATTCAATATGGTACTCTCTATCATAAAGTAATACTCCAATTGGCATTTCTGTAATTGCTTCGTTGCTTAAATTTTTCACTCTCGACATAACTGATTCTATATACATATCTAAAACGTAGCGATACTTAATTTCTAACTTTACAACTAGAAAAATAACGCATAAAAAGATAACGATAAAAATTATCCCTATTTTAGGTTGAATATAGACCACGGTTCCGATCAGAAACACTGAAAGAGCAGTTAAAAGATAGACGGGTATAAGAAACATCTGTTTCTTATGAAAATCTTGCATATGTTCAACCCCTAAGCCAAATAAAATCTAACTTACATATTAAAGTTTATTCACTTTTTCACAACAAATTAGTAACAAATATGTTTTTAAGTTTAAATTTTTCTTCTATTAAATATTCCAATTGAGACAATTCCAATTAGTAAAACAATATAAATTAATGGTTGAATGATAAAACTTGCGATCAATATAATAATTGGTACCGCTTTAGAAAAATGTTTTAAATAACTAAAATAAAAGATCGATGCGTAACCTTGAACGAGCAGTAAAATTTGAAGTACATAAGTTAAGTTAATCACTGCTGTACTGAGGAAACTACTTTGTTTCAAATTGAAGAATGAAAAAATCATTACAATTAAAAAGAACCACATGAATCCTACTGGGAGTCTAAACTCTCTAAATGGCTTAAATTTTGGTGTTTTATAACCTAATCTTCTTATTAATGGAAAAGTTACTAGTTGGGTTAAAAAAGCAAGTATAAAACTAACCATTAACAGTATTGAAGGAATTAATGTAGGGATTAATTTAATAGCATTTGTAAGACTATCTAATGCCTTTTCATTGGCATTTGTACCAAGACTGGCACTAAGTTCCTTACTTTTTTCTATAGCTTCCGTTGCCAAGTCTATATTCTCTTTAACGAAATCAATATGAAAAACAGCTTTGAATAGTATGTACGATAGTACTGTATGTATTAAATATAAAAAAGTACTAGTAAGTAAAATCTCGCCTTTACTTCGGTCGTTTTTCAATAGATAACCAAATGCTATACCCACTGTTGAGTACATTAAAGTAACTGGAAGTAAATTAAATGAGGTAATCACAATTGTTAATCCCAGCGCCACACAGCAAAGTAAAAGTGATTCTTTAATTGAGTATTTAATACTTAGAATAATAAATGGCAGTGGCATAAGGAATGCCATAAAAATTGAGAGAAACGGTACAAATCTAAATATTAACAGTAGTACTGAGTAAATAGCTAATAGTACTGCACCCTCGGTAATAAATCGAGTCGATTTCAAAATAAAGCTCCTTTCAACTACCCCTACTTATTTCGCGATAAGCATACTATTTCTTATTTTACCATAAAACTTATTTTTTCATAAATACAAAAAAAGTACAGCACGAGAATGCTGTACTTTTTATTACTTAGCTTATTCAGCTACGTATGGTAATAAAGCCATTTGACGAGAGCGTTTGATTGCAATCGTTAATTTACGTTGGTATTTCGCAGAAGTACCAGTTACACGACGAGGTAAAATTTTACCACGCTCAGAAACGAAACGTTTTAATAACTCAGTATCTTTGAAGTCGATTGTAGTGATGCCATTTGAAGTAAAGTAACAAACTTTACGACGTTTAGCACGTCCACCTTTGCGTCCACCCATTGCCATTGTTATTTCCCTCCTCTACTTAAAAGTTAGTTTTTTAGTAATGCTAACCGTTCAACATTACACTTTTTATTATTAGAAAGGAAGATCGTCATCAGTAATGTCAATCGTTTTGCTTGTCCCACCAAATGGATCATCATTAAAGCTAGGCTTTTGAGATGGTGCTTCGAAAGGATTTCCAGCGTTAAAACCTTGATTTTGTTGATTCATACCGAATGAACCACCTTGGTTACCTGATGCATTTCTTGGTTCTAAGAATTGAACAGAGTCAGCTACAACTTCAGTTACATATACTCTCTTACCATCTTGACCATCAAAACTTCTAGTTTGAATACGCCCCTCAACGCCAGCTAAGCTTCCTTTTTTCAAGAAGTTTGCTACGTTTTCAGCAGGCTTTCTCCAGATAACGCAGTTAATAAAATCTGCTTCTCTTTCACCTTGCTGATTTGAGTAGGTACGATTCACCGCTAGAGTAAATGTTGCAACGGCAACCCCACTTGGCGTATAACGTAAGTCCGGATCCTTTGTTAAGCGACCTACAAGTACAACACGATTGATCATCTGATTCCTACCTCCCTAAAGCATTTAAAAAATATTATTTTTCTTCTTCACGAATAACGATGTGGCGGATGATATCTTCGCTGATTTTCGCTAAACGATCGAATTCTTGTACAGCTTCTGGCTTAGCAGAAACATTTACAAGCATGTAGTGTCCATCACGGAAATCGTTAATTTCATAAGCTAAACGACGTTTACCCCACTCTTTAACGTTTGTGATTTCAGCACCTTGTTCAGTTAAAACGCCGTTGAAACGCTCAACTAATGCTTTTTGTGCTTCGTCTTCCATGTTTGGACGAACGATGTACATGATTTCGTATTTATTCATCACAATGTCACCTCCTTTTGGTCTAACGGCCCAATTAAGGGCAAGGAGCAATTTAAAATAATCACTCACGAGTCAAAATTATAGCATAGTTTTTTTAAGATAGCAAATCAATAATTCAGTTGCTATTTTCATTAAACATTAAATCGGAAATGCATTACATCTCCATCTTGTACGATATACTCTTTACCTTCAAGACGTACTTTACCTGCTTCTTTTGATGCTGTCATGTTACCATAAGTCGCTAAATCTTCAAAAGAAACTGTTTCTGCGCGGATAAAGCCACGTTCGAAGTCGCTATGAATTACGCCAGCACATTGTGGAGCTTTCATACCTTTTTTAAATGTCCAAGCTCTTACTTCTTGTACACCTGCAGTGAAATAAGTTGCCAATCCTAATAAAGAATAAGCTGCACGAATTAGTTGATCTAAACCTGATTCTTCAATTCCAAGTTCTTGAAGGAATGTACGTTTCTCTTCATCATCTAGCTCAGCAATTTCTTCTTCAATTTTTGCACTAATTACAATTACTTGAGAACCTTCTTTAGCTGCAAATTCTCTTACTTTTTCAACGTATTCGTTTGATGAGGCATCTGCGATTTCATCTTCGCCAACATTAGTGATGTAAAGCATTGGCTTAGTCGTTAATAAGTGTAAACCTTTTACTACTTTCATTTGCTCTTCCGTAAACTCTACTGAACGAGCTGGCTTGTCATTTTCAAATGCGTCTCTTAATTTTACTAAAATTTCATGTTCATAAGATGCATCTTTATCTTTTTGTTTCGCTAATTTAGCTACACGATCAATACGTTTTTCAACTGATTCTAAGTCTGCAAGAATTAGTTCTAAGTTAATTGTTTCAATATCTGCAATTGGATCTACTTTTCCAGATACATGAGTAATATTATCATCTACAAAGCAACGTACTACTTGGCAAATTGCGTCCACTTCACGAATATGAGATAAAAACTTATTTCCTAACCCTTCACCTTTACTTGCACCTTTAACGATCCCTGCGATATCGGTAAATTCAAAAGTTGTTGGAACAGTTTTTTTAGGTTGAACTAATTCAGTTAATTTTACTAAACGGTAATCTGGTACTTCTACCACACCTACGTTTGGATCAATTGTACAAAACGGATAGTTTGCTGATTCAGCACCCGCTTGTGTAATTGCATTAAATAATGTCGACTTTCCTACGTTTGGTAATCCTACGATTCCTGCTGTTAATGGCATATTTCCCACTCCTATACGAACTTAGTTAATCTTTCACAATTATATTGATTTCAAAAAAAAATAACAAGAAAATCTGAATATTAATTCTAAACATACGAAAGGTATCTAATACGAGCGATCCTTCAAATCACTCTACTAGATACCCATTGATTTAAAAATCGTCCTACTCTTCAGATCGAACTAAAACCTTTTTTAATTTTCGTGTGAACTCTCTGCGAGGTATTAAAACGCTATGCTCACATCCCTCACATTTTAATCGAATGTCCATACCCATTCGAATAATCTTCCATCTGTTCACTCCACAAGGATGAGGTTTTTTCATTTCTACTATATCATTTAGGCTAAATTCTTTTTCTTCCATGTGAAAACTTCACTTCCTTAAAATAGTAGCATACAAACTATACATTCGCATTTTCATTTTTAGTGTCTGGTTGTTTATATAATACCATCTTTGGATACGAAATTTCTATGTTATTTCTTTCAAGTACTTCCTTAATTTCTTTTCGAATTGCCCTAGAGATTTTAAACTGTGTCATTGCTCTAACTTCTGAAGAGATTCGTAATGTTACTTCAGATGGTCCTAAGTTTTGTATCCCAAGAAACTCTGGAGGTTTTACCATTTCTTCATATCTAGCTGGCATAGTTTCTAAATGCTCTTCAATTACATTTTGCGCATGTTCAATATCGCCCTCATATGAAATACTAACATCGACCATTGCCACAGCATTATGTAATGAAAAATTGGTTACTTCAGTAATCATTCCATTTTGGATGATATGAAGCTCACCAGTTCCGCTTCTAATTTTAGTTGTTTTTAAACCAATTGATAGTACTGTTCCTTCGAAAGTTTGAACTCTAATGTAGTCACCAACTGAAAATTGATCTTCAAATAAAATAAAAAATCCAGAAATAATATCTTTTACTAAACTTTGTGCACCAAAACCAATTGCTACGCCACCAATTCCTGCTCCAACTAAAAGTCCTTTTATTTCCACACCAAATATCGGGAGAATCGTCAAAGCAGCAATAAAGAAAATTACATATGCAAGTACATTTTCCATTAATTTAATAAGTGTTACTGATCTTCTTTCTGATACTTGTAACGGTCCTCTAGCATTAACCTTTAAGAGATTACGGATTAACTTTCTTCCGAGTTTTACAGCCAATACTGAAACGATAATAATTAGAGCTATCTTTATTGATGAATTTAAAATTGTGTTCCATTGTTCCGGAGTTAGCATGCTTTTTTTTATTACTTTTTCAGCATTTTCTATTTTATCTGCTGCATTATTCATACTGTTTTTCCCCCTATCTATTTTCAAGTGACTTCAAACGTTATACTAAACGAATTATCATTTTAAAACTACAAATATGTACAAATGTAATAATAGTTTAATTTAATAACGAAGATCGCTTGACGAAAGTATAAATTGTTTAAATTTTGCATAAACTAATACTACTCTCTTAAATGAAAAGTAGGCGATATTATGCAATTTTCAGCAAATCCTTTGCGTAACCTATTCAAGGATGATTATTCTGTATTTCTAGATGACGAAAACGCTATTAACAGATTTGCAGATCGTTTATGTAAGTCGCTTCCAAGTGTACACACTAAAGAAATTGTTTTTGTATGTATTGGAACTGACCGTTCTACGGGAGACTCTTTAGGTCCTTTAGTTGGAACCATGTTAGGAGAATTAAACTTAAGTAGGTTTCATTATTATGGTACTCTTGATGAGCCAATTCATGCGTTAAATCTTTCAGAACAACTTGAAAGAATTAAAGGCAAGTATAACAATCCATTTATCATTGCTGTAGATGCATGTTTAGGCAGAGTAAAAAGTATTGGTAGCGTACGTTTATCCAATGGTCCGTTAAAACCCGGTGCGGCAATGAAAAAAGAATTACCTTTAGTTGGCGAAATTAATTTAACCGGGGTTGTAAATGTTAGTGGGTTTATGGAATTCTACGTTCTACAAAATACTAGATTAAGCCTTGTAATGAAAATGGCTAAGTTTATTGCAAATTCAATTAAAGAAACTGAAAGAAAATTTACGTGCCAATTAGATTTTTAACGTAATAGTTTCCTAACTTACAATTAAAAAAAGTCAGTTAAAAACAAAAAAGGGAATATTAACTGCATTGGAAGCCAACACATTTAATATTCCCTATGAGTAACTCATTTTATAATTGAAAGAATTCTCTCCAAGTCCTCTTTGTTAAAGAATTGGATTTCTATTTTCCCTTTATCTTTAGCCGATTTAATTTTAACTGATGTTCCGAACTTTTCTTGTAAAAGATCCTCATACTCACTAAAAAATATGTTTTTAGTTGGAGTTTTCTTTGATGTTTCACGTGAAACATTTTCATTTAGATCATTGACTAACGTTTCAACCTCACGAACACTTAGGTTTTTTTCAATTACTTTTAGTGCGGTAGCCTCAATTAACCCTTTTCGTTTTAGTCCTAAAAGTGCTCTTCCGTGTCCCATTGAGAGCGTGCCTTCTTCGACCTTTTTTTGAACAGAATTAGGTAAAGTTAAGATTCTTAAATAGTTAGCAATATGTGGACGACTTTTTCCAAGTTTCTTTGCCAGTTGTTCTTGTGTTAAGTGTAATTGTTCAATTAAAGTTTGATATGCTTCTGCTTCTTCAAGAGGATTTAAATCATCTCGCTGTAAATTTTCTAATACAGCCAACTCCATCATTTGCTCTTCAGTAAGGTCTCTTACAATAACTGGAACTGTATTTAAACCTGCATTTTTTGCAGCACGATAGCGTCTTTCTCCAGCAACGATTTGGAAACCTTTTATGCTTTTCCTAGCAATGATTGGTTGAAGAATTCCATGTTCAATCACTGACTGAGTTAATTCTAACATTGCAGTCTCATCAAATACTTTACGAGGTTGGTATGGGTTAGGTCTAAGTTCTTTAAGATCAATTTCCTGAACTAACTCTTCTTGCTGATTTATATCTTGAAAAAATGCTCCAATACCTTTACCTAAACCTTTAGCCATTATCAATCACTTCCTTTGCTAGATCGAGATATACTTCTGCACCTCTTGACTTTGGATCATATGTAATGATCGGTTTACCATGACTTGGTGCTTCACTTAAGCGTACATTTCTTGGAATAATTGATTTATAGACGCGATCTTGAAAATATTTTTTTACTTCTTCTATAACTTGGAGCCCTAAATTTGTACGAGCATCTAGCATTGTTAACAATACGCCTTCAATTGCTAAATTTTTATTTAAATGTTTTTGTACTAAACGTACAGTACTTAATAGCTGACTTAAACCTTCAAGTGCGTAATACTCACACTGAACTGGAATAATAATCGAATCAGATGCAGTTAGTGAGTTTAATGTTAATAACCCTAGTGATGGAGGACAATCTATTAAAATATAATCATAGTTACCTTTTACTGTATCTAAAGCACGTTTTAATCGTACTTCTCTAGAAATAGTAGGTACTAATTCAATTTCTGCTCCAGCAAGTTGAATTGTTGCTGGAATAATATCAAAATTTGGAATAGCAGTGTTTAAAATGACATTTTTCGCCTCAACATCATCAACTAATACATTGTAAACACACTGATTTACATCAGCTTTTTCAATTCCAATACCACTAGTTGCATTACCTTGAGGATCTATATCGACTAGTAATACTTTTTTTCCTAAGTGAGCTAAACAAGCACTTAAATTTACTGATGTTGTAGTCTTACCAACACCACCTTTTTGATTAGCTATAGAGATTACTTTAACCACTATGTAATCTACTCCTTCCACAACAAACAATTCTTATTTTCTATTTTACCATGAATAGATTCATCGTTGTGTCTAGATTTAAAAATGAACAAAAAAATTCACCACTGAAAAGAGGTGAATTTAATGTTTATTTTTTTGGTATTTTAATTGTTATTTGGTAATAGTCATCATGTTCTTCTTCTTGACTATCAATATTCATGCCTGTTTTAGTAACCATTTGTAAAGATTCACGGATCGTATTCATCGCAATTCTAATGTCTTTACTAATGGCCTTAAATTTACGTTTAGCCTTCGGTTTTTTCTCAGTAAGTAATGTAACTACTCGTTCTTCTGTTTGTTTAACATTTAATTGCTTTTCAATTATTTCATGAAGAAGAGTAATTTGTAGTTGAGGTAGCTTTAATGGAATAAGTGCTCGTGCATGACGTTCTGTAATCGACTTGTCCAATAATGCTTGTTGTATTTCCCCAGGAAGTTTCAACAATCTCAATTTATTTGCAACAGTCGATTGACCTTTACCTAATCGCTGAGCTAGAGCCTCTTGAGTTAAGTTATGTAAATCAATTAGTTTTTGGTATGCTACGGCTTCTTCAAAAGGAGATAATTCTTCACGTTGTAAATTTTCAATCAGAGCGACGGAGGCAGTCTCTGTATCGTTAAACGTTTTCACAATTGCAGGAATTGTATCCCAACCTAAAGATGAAACAGCTCTGAATCTTCTTTCCCCGGCAATTATTTCATAAAAGTTTGGTCTAATTTCCCTAACAACAATTGGTTGAATAATACCATGAGTTCGAATCGTTAGCGCTAGTTCTTTAATTTTTTCATCATCAAAGAATGTTCTAGGCTGATACTGATTCGGTACAATGTCCTTTACTGGAATTTGGCGAATAACTTCATTACTCGAAACCGAATCTTCATTAATTTCTTTTTCAGATAAGCCAAATAACCTAGATAATGTGCTTTTCAATGTGATTCCCACCCTTTTAGAATTTCGTTCACAATAGAATAAACATAACAAATGTTTCACGTGAAACATTTGTTAGTTTATCATATTAAACCTCTAATGGTTCTTTACCAGGGGTACCCGGTTTGCGAGGGTACTTAGTTGGCGTTTTGCGTTTCTTTTCTACTATAACAATATTTCGATCACTGTCTTCGCCTGGGAGAGTGAAGTGATTAATTGATTTAACTTCTCCACCAAGTGTTTTTATAGCATAATTTGCTTTATCCAACTCTTCTTGACCAGCAGCACCTTTAAGTGCAACAAAGTGGCCATTTTGTTTAACAAATGGTAAGCATAATTCAGTTAATACAGACATTCTAGCAACTGCTCTAGCAGTTACAACATCGAAAGATTCTCTCATACCAGTTCTTTTAGCAAAAGTTTCTGCTCGATCATGAATAAATGATACATTCTCTAATTGTAATTCCTTCGCTAAATGGTTTAGAAATGTAATCCTCTTTTGAAGGGAGTCTACGATCGTTAAATTGATAGAAGGGAAACATATTTTAATTGGGATAGAGGGGAAGCCCGCTCCTGCACCAATATCACATAAAGTAATTTCATTAGCGAAATCGAAATAAAAGGCAGCGCTAATTGAATCATAAAAATGCTTTAAATATACTTCGTCTTCTTCTGTAATAGCAGTTAAGTTCATTTTATTATTCCACTCAACTAATGTGTGGAAATATATATCAAATTGTTTTAATTGAAAATCAGACAAATGGATTCCTTTTTCTTTAAGAGCAGCGATAAATTGTTCTTTATTCACTAGTAATACCCCTATCTATTATTAGTTCGATATTCTTGCAATTTTTCCTTGTTCTAAATAAACAAGTAGAATTGAAATATCTGCTGGATTAACACCAGATATACGAGAAGCTTGACCTACTGATAGAGGACGCACTTGCTCAAGCTTTTGTCTTGCCTCAGTAGCAAGGCCGTGAATAGCTTGATAATCGATATTTCCAGGGATTTTCTTTAAATCCATTCTTTTCATACGTTCTACTTGATTTAATGACTTTTCAATATAACCTTCATACTTAATTTGTATTTCAACTTGTTCTTTAACATCTGAATGTAAGTCTTTTTCAGATGGAGCAAGAAGATGGATATGCTCATAAAGCATTTCAGGGCGACGTAAAAGATCTGCTGCACGAATGCCATCTTTCAGTTCGCTACCACCATTTTTTGCAATCAATTCCTGTACTTCTTTTGTCGGTCTTAATTGTGTTGCTTTTAAACGCTCTATTTCTTCTTCAATTAACATTTTCTTTTGTTCAAACTCTGCATATCTTTCATCATTTATTAAACCAAGTCTTTGACCGATTTTAGTTAAACGTAAATCGGCATTATCGTGACGTAATAATAATCGATATTCTGCTCTAGAAGTAAGAAGACGGTATGGTTCATTTGTCCCTTTAGTTACTAGGTCATCTATTAAAACACCAATGTAAGCTTCAGAACGATCTAAAATTAATTCTTCTTTATCTAGTGAGCGACATGCGGCGTTAATTCCTGCGATTAAACCTTGACCAGCTGCTTCTTCATAACCCGAAGTTCCGTTAATTTGACCAGCAGTATACAGATTCTTAATTTGCTTAAGTTCCAATGTTGGCCTTAATTGAGTAGGTACAATCGCATCATATTCAATTGCATATCCAGTTCTCATCATTTGAACATTTTCAAGACCTGCAATCGAACGCAGCATCTTTTCCTGTACATCTTCAGGTAAACTAGTTGATAATCCTTGTACATAAACTTCTTGAGTATTTCTTCCTTCTGGCTCTAAGAAAATTTGATGTCTCGGTTTATCGTTAAATCGGACAACTTTATCCTCAATAGAAGGACAATAACGTGGTCCAGTACCTTTAATCATACCAGAGTACATCGGCGAACGATGTAAGTTATCGTCGATGATTTGATGTGTAGTTTCACTTGTATAAGTTAACCAACAAGGAATTTGTTCTGTTTCAACTGGTTCTGTTTCGAATGAAAATGCACGAGGTACATCATCGCCAGGTTGTATTTCTGTTTTTGAATAATCAATACTATGACTATTTACACGAGGAGGCGTACCTGTTTTAAAGCGAACAAGTTCTATTCCTAATTCCTCTAAGTGCTCAGAAAGCTTAATTGCTGGTTGTTGGTTATTAGGACCACTTGAGTATTTTAATTCTCCTACAATAATTTCTCCGCGTAAGAAAGTACCAGTTGTAATGACAACTGTTTTTGAACGATAAATTGCACCTGTTTGTGTAATTACACCTGTGCATTGTCCATCTTCTACAATTAATCTTTCTACTAATCCTTGCTTTAGTGTTAGATTCTCTGTATTTTCAATGGTTTTCTTTAATTCGTGTTGATAAGCAAATTTATCCGCTTGAGCACGCAATGCGCGTACTGCCGGACCTTTACCTGTATTTAACATTCTCATTTGAATATGTGTTTTATCGATATTTCGACCCATTTCACCGCCAAGTGCGTCAATTTCACGTACAACAATCCCCTTGGCAGGACCACCTACTGATGGGTTACAAGGCATAAATGCGACCATATCGAGATTTATTGTCAGCATTAGTGTTTTTGCACCCATTCGAGCAGATGACAAGCCGGCTTCACATCCAGCATGACCAGCTCCAATAACGATTACATCATAATTGCCTGCTTCAAAACTCATCTTTTCTCCTCCTAACCATTTTATTTTCCTAAACAGAATTGGGAAAATAGCTGGTTGATTAAACTTTCCTGAACTGTATCTCCAACGATTTCACCTAACAATTCCCATGCTCTTGTTAAGTCAATCTGTACTAAGTCAATCGGCATACCATTTTGCATGGCCTCAATTGCTTCATTGATCGTCTGTTCTGATTGCTTTAATAGCGCAATATGTCTAGCATTAGATAAATAAGTTAAATCTTGTGACTCAATTTGCCCTTCAAAGTATAAGTTGGCTATTGCTTTTTCTAAATCATCAATTCCTTTTTCTTCTTTTAAGGAAGTTGTAACAATTGTAGCATTACCAACTAATACCTTTACTTCATTCATGTCGAGCTTTTGTGACAAATCTGTTTTGTTAATGATCACAATTACATCTTTACCGCTCATTTCGGCAAATAATTTACGGTCTTCTTCACTTAATTGCTCATTATTATTTAAAACAAATAAAACTAAGTCAGCCAAATTCATTACTTTTTTAGATCTTTCTACACCGATTGCTTCTACAACATCTTTAGTTTCACGAATACCGGCTGTATCTATTAGGCGTAATGGCACACCTCTTACATTTACGTATTCTTCAATAACATCACGCGTTGTACCTGGAATATCAGTAACGATTGCTTTGCTTTCCTGGACAAGTGTGTTTAAAAGAGACGATTTCCCAACATTAGGTCTACCTATAATGACAGTAGATAGTCCTTCACGTAAAATTTTACCTTGTTTTGATGTTTCTAGCAGTTTTTGTATTTCAACTCGAACTATTTTTGCTTTTTCAATTAAAACAATATTGGTCATTTCTTCAACATCATCATATTCAGGGTAATCAATATTTACTTCAATATGGGCTAAAATCTCAAGTAATGTTTGTCTTAAGCTATTAACTAACTTAGACAATCGACCTTCTACTTGATTCATTGCTATCGCCATTGCCCTGTCAGTCTTTGAACGAATTAAATCCATTACTGCTTCTGCCTGAGATAGGTCGATTCGTCCATTAAGAAATGCTCTTTTTGTAAATTCACCAGGCTCCGCTAATCTAGCCCCTTGCGATAGTACTAATTCAAGTACTTTGTTAACCGAAAATATTCCACCATGACAATTTATTTCGACAACATCTTCACGTGTAAACGTTTTTGGTGCTCTTAAGATCGATACCATAACTTCCTCAACAGTATTACCGGAACTTGGGTCGACTAAATGCCCATAATGAATTGTGTGTGAATCTACTATATTTAAATCTTTTTCTTTAAATAATTTATTCGCTATTTGAACAGCTTCATCGCCACTTAATCGAACGATGGCAATTGCACCTTCACCTTTTGGTGTCGATATGGCTGTAATTGTATCGAATTCCATCAAAAAATCACCTCGGAGCATGTTAAACAAAAGTTAACATGTTACTTCTAAATCTATAGCATAGCATAAAGAATTTTATAATTGA
The DNA here is from genome assembly GCF_002575105.1 of Bacillus sp. AFS053548. NCBI lineage: Bacteria > Bacillati > Bacillota > Bacilli > Caryophanales > Bacillaceae > Bacillus > Bacillus sp. AFS053548. Next base: position 402,475 of record NZ_NUHI01000005.1, read on the forward strand.
ATGTTTTTATATTATAACCGTACGAAAGTACAAGTAAACTTAAATGACTTGAATGAAGAACATTAAAAAACCAATTAAGGCTTAGCCCTTAATTGGTTTCTTTAAATCTATAACTAATTGACGATGCGGATCTTGGCCTACAGACTTTGTAGAGATATTCGGCATATCTGTCAGTATATGATGTATAATTTTTCTTTCAAAAGAAGGCATTGGCTCTAAAGAGATCGCTTTTCTTGTTTTTAAAACCGTTTGAGCAGTCTTTTTTGCAAGAATTTCTAGCGATTCCTTACGTTTTAATCGATAATTCTCTGCGTCAACGACAACATGAATCAATTGTTTTGAATGACGATTCACAAATGTTTGAACTAAGAATTGAAGAGCGTTTAAAGTATTACCTCTTTTTCCAATTATAAGGGCAACCTTATCACCCTTTACTGTAAATAAGAAGGTTTGTTCTTTAGTTCCTTGCAATTCGAAATTTACATCTGCAGTTTCATCAAGACTTTTAACAATATTTAAAAGGTAGTCGTATGCTTTTTCGATTAAAGTCTTCTTTTTAACAACTAATACTTTAGCAGGTTTAGCACCAAATCCTAAAAATCCTTTTTTGCCGTCTTCGATTACTGTAATTTCTACGTCTTCTTCTGTTGAACTAAGTTGCTGAAGTGCTATTTGAACTGCTTGTTCGATTGTTTGACCAGTAGCAGTTACTTCTCTCACTTACTAGCCCCTCCTACATTGTTATTTTTAACGGTAGTATTACCTCTATTAACAAATAATGTTTGAAGAATCATAAATGTATTACCAACTACCCAATATAAAGCTAAAGCAGATGGAAGTCTAACAGCAAATATTAAAATCATGATCGGCATAACATAAAGCATGATTTTCATTTGTTGAGCAGCAGGTCCTGTCATTGAACCAGTACTCATCGATACTTTTTGTTGTATGAAAGTTGTAATACCAGCGATGATTGGTAAAGCATAAATTGGGTCCGGATGTCCTAATTGGAACCATAAGAAGTCATGTGCTTTAATTTCCATTGTTCTCATAATTGCATGATAGAAAGCAATTAAGATTGGCATTTGAATAAAAATTGGTAAACAACCAGATAGTGGGTTTACACCATGTTGTTGGTATAACTTCATTGTTTCTTCATTTAATTTTTGGACAGTTTTTTGATCCTTAGAAGAATATTTTTCCTTAAGTTTGGCCATTTCAGGCTGGATTGATTGCATCGCTTTCGTACTTTTAATTTGTTTAATCATTAACGGTAGTAATGCTAAACGGATTAAAAGTGTTACGACGATAATCGACATTCCATAACTTCCACCAAAAATTTTAGATACAGCTGTGATTAACCATGATAGTGGATAAACGAAATACTCATTCCAAATCCCCGTACTTTCAGATGTAATCGGTTGGTTTGTTTGCGAACACCCAGCTAACACGACTACTAATAAAAGAACTGTAACTAGCAATTGGTACTTCTTAGTCTTCAAACTAGTTCCTCCTTTAAGAAGTTACATTTAAATATGTAATTACTTAATTTGATTTTTATCTAATTTATGTTTTGAATCACGTATTTTAAGCGCTTCCGCCCTTTTCAACACATGAATTAAACTTTTTTTAAATTCATTAAAAGGTAGTTCAGTACAGGGCTTTCTTGCGATCACAACATAATCCATATTCACACGAAGATCATCACTTAATTCAGTAAGAGCTTGTCTTATATACCGCTTAATATGATTTCTCTCTACAGCATTACCTAACTTCTTACTAACAGATAATCCTATACGAAATTGCTTTTGATCTTCTTTTTTTAATGTATAGATTACAAATTGTCGATTTGCAGTTGACGATCCCTTTTGAAAAACGCGACTAAAATCTGCATTCTTTTTTATTCTGTTTTTCTTGTTCATGTTCTACTGACACCTCAAATGATTCCTTCAATTATCATAACAATTTTTTTATAAAAAATGAGGCCTTTTTTACTTACAAATTGTGACATAAAAGCAAAAAAGGCCTTCTTATTAGTGAAAAAGACCACTGTTGACAGTGGCCTACGCAGATAATACTTTTCTTCCTTTACGACGACGAGCTGCTAGAACTTTACGTCCATTTGCAGTGCTCATACGGCTACGGAAACCATGTACTTTGCTGCGTTTACGTTTGTTTGGTTGAAATGTTCTTTTCATTATATGACACCTCCCTGAGGAATTACTGTAATAGACAGTCCTATAAATTATAAAGAATAACTACTATTAATGTCAATGTAAGATGTTAAATCATGATGAATAATTATTTCCAATTTGTGAAGAATGGTTGATCCAGCGAGTTTTAGTCGGAAATAAATAAAAGAAAGTCACTCAATTTAATAAAAGAATTGCGATTTACTCCTATCATTTCCCTCCAATAAATTTATAAACGATTAATCCAAGCAAAAATATGGTGTCGAAAGATTTTTTAAACGCACTTTTAAGTGAATAAAAAAATCTACAAAAAACTATGAATTCCCCTTTTCTTAAAATTGTTAAGTGCTCTGTGGATAATATTTTTCTACATATTTTTTACCCACAGCAGTTACTGACAACTTTTACACAAGTTCTTTTTCTGTGGACAATTTTTTTAAACAAGTGGATTAGCATGTGGATAACATTAACTGCTCATTGAAATACCTAAAGATTTTTGATATTATTAATTTGTTTTCCACTTTGGACAAGTCGTTTATTATTTTTATTTGTCCACAGATGTTAATAACTTGTGGACAGGTTTTACACTTGTACCATTTTTAAGTTATCCACACGGGTGAATATTGTCAAACAAAGTGGATTTTTGCAGTTTTATAAAATAACGCATATTCAAAGACATGAATAAAAATAAATACTTAATTTATGTGCTTGTACAAAAGTTGAACAAGCTTTGTAAGGAGGGATTACTGTTTGGAGAATATAGGGGATCTGTGGTCCAGGGTTCTAGCAGAAATAGAAAAAAAAATTAGTAAACCAAGCTTTGAAACATGGCTAAAATCAACAAAGGCATTTTCTTTAAAGAATGATACTTTAACAATTATTGCCCCAAATGAATTCGCCCGTGATTGGCTTGAGTCAAAGTATTCATCATTGATAATGGATACAGTTTTAGAAATAACTGGAGCGGAATTAGAAATTAAATTTATCCTTCCTCAAAATCATGTAGAAGAAATAGAGATGAATATACCGGCAGTTAAAGCCAAAGTAAAATTTGAGGAACCAGTAGAGTTCAATCAAAGTATGTTAAACCCTAAATATACTTTTGATACTTTTGTAATTGGTTCAGGTAACCGTTTTGCCCATGCAGCATCATTAGCGGTTGCTGAGGCACCTGCAAAAGCCTATAACCCATTATTTATATATGGTGGCGTTGGGTTAGGAAAAACCCACTTAATGCACGCAATTGGACACTATGTACTTGAGCATAATCCAAATGCCAAAGTCGTTTATTTATCATCAGAAAAATTTACAAATGAGTTCATTAATTCAATTCGTGACAATAAAGCAATTGAATTTAGAAATAAGTATCGTAATGTAGACGTGCTACTTATAGATGATATTCAATTCTTAGCTGGAAAAGAACAAACACAGGAAGAATTTTTCCATACGTTTAATACACTTCATGAAGAAAGTAAACAAATCATTATCTCGAGTGACCGACCACCTAAAGAAATTCCTACATTAGAAGATCGACTTCGCTCACGATTTGAATGGGGCCTTATTACGGATATCACACCACCAGATTTAGAAACAAGGATCGCTATTTTACGTAAAAAGGCTAAGGCTGAGGGGTTAGATATTCCAAATGAGGTAATGTTATATATTGCAAATCAAATTGATACGAATATACGTGAATTAGAAGGAGCTCTTATTCGTGTAGTCGCTTATTCATCATTAATTAACAAGGATATAAACGCTAGTGTGGCCGCTGAAGCCTTAAAGAATTTAATTACAGCGACGAAGCCTAAAATAGTATCAATACATGACATTCAACGAACAGTTGGAGAATTTTTTAGTATTAAATTAGAGGATTTTAAAGCAAAGAAACGCACAAAATCTGTAGCCTTCCCAAGACAGATTGCAATGTATCTTTCAAGAGAGCTTACAGACCATTCTTTACCTAAAATAGGAGAAGAGTTTGGAGGCCGAGATCATACAACAGTTATTCATGCTCATGAAAAAATTTCAAAATTAGTTGAAACTGACTCACAATTGCAATCTCAAATTAAAGAAATCAATGAAAAATTAAATCAGTAGAGTTATTTACCTGTGCATAACTTTCTATCTTTTTTACACAGTCTATCCACATGTTGATAGACTTATTTTTCTTTACTAAAATATAGTTATCCACAAATTCACAGGCCCTACTACTATTACTATATTATTTTATAAATTATATAAGGAGTACAAACAATGAAATTTACTGTACAAAAAGATCATCTTGTTAAAGCTGTACAAGAAGTTATGAGAGCTGTTTCATCAAGAACAACTATTCCAATCTTAACGGGAATTAAATTAGTCGTTACAAATGAAGGTCTAACTTTCACAGGTAGTGATTCAGATATATCAATAGAATCGTATTTACCAACCGTATTAGATGATCAACAACTAGTTGATGTAAAGCGCTCTGGAAGCATTGTATTAAATGCTCGATATTTTAGTGATATTGTAAAAAAATTACCTTCAGATTTTGTCGAATTAGAATCTGATAATAATTATGTAACAACAATAAGAGCGGGAAAAACCGAATTTAACTTAAATGGTTTTGACCCTGAGGAATATCCATTACTTCCTCAAATTGAAGAACATGAAACAATTTCTATTTCTGCAGATTTATTAAAATTTATGATTCGTCAAACTGTGTTTGCAGTATCGACTTCAGAAACTAGACCAATTTTAACCGGTGTAAACTGGAAGATCGAAAATGGTGATTTAACATGTATAGCGACAGATAGCCATCGATTAGCTTTAAGACAAGCTAAAATTGATGGAAATTCTACAACAAGTGAATTTAAAGCTAGCGTAGTAATTCCTGGGAAAAGTCTAAATGAATTAAGTAAAATTCTAGATGACAATGATGAAAAAGTAGAAATCGTCTTAACAGAACATCAAGCTTTATTTAAAACTAAACATCTATTGTTCTTTACTCGATTATTGGAAGGTAATTATCCTGATACATCAAAGTTAATTCCAAGTGAAAGTAAAACGGAACTAACTGTAATGACGAAAGAATTCTTACAAGCTATTGATCGTGCTTCTTTATTAGCAAGGGAAGGAAGAAACAATGTTGTTCACTTAGAAACAGTTGGTAACTCAGTGATCAATGTTTCTTCTTATTCTCCTGAAATCGGTAAAGTAGTAGACGAAATTGTATGCGAGGATATTAAAGGTGAAGAATTAAAAATCTCTTTTAGTGCGAAGTATGTTATGGATGCATTAAAAGCAATTGAAAGCCCAGAAATTTATATTCAATTTACAGGGGCTATGAGACCATTTTTAATTCGTACTGTAAATGATTCAAGAACATTGCAATTAATTTTACCAGTTCGCACATACTAGTTAGTAAATTCTATCGAAAGGGGCTGACCTAATAGAATGTACTAGCAATCTCCAACGAGCAGAATGAATAAAGAATTTATTCTACAAATTTGTTTGGGGAGTGCAAAGTACATTAAGGTCAGTCTTTTTGTAGTTAATAGACAAAATAAGGGTTAAGTGTTTTTTTTCTTACAGAAGTTTAGTACAATTAAGGAATGGATAAATGAGGGTGATAAAAAATGAAAACAGAAAAAGTTAAAATAAATACAGATTATATTACATTAGGTCAATTTTTAAAGCTTGCGGGTGTAATTGATACAGGCGGAATGGCTAAATGGTTTCTATCGGAGCATGAAATCTTTGTGAACAATGAACCTGAGAACAGAAGAGGAAAAAAATTAGTATTAAATGATACAATTTCTATAACTGGAAAAGGTTCGTATATTATAACTTCATAAGTTTTGGGGGAATCCCATTGTATATTAAAGATTTACAACTAAAACAATTTCGTAATTATGAAAAACTTGAATTAAATTTTCAAAATAATGTTAATGTCATTATTGGTGAGAATGCTCAAGGTAAAACAAATTTAATGGAATCCATTTATGTGCTAGCTTTAACAAAGTCCCATCGAACAAGCAATGACAAAGAAATGATACGTTGGGATGAAGAATATGGTACAATAAAGGGTACGTTACAGAAAAAAAATCAGCAAGTAACACTACAGCTAATCCTCTCAAAGAAAGGTAAGAAAGCAAAGCTGAACCATCTTGAACAGATGAAGTTAAGTCAATATATAGGCGTGATGAATGTCGTTATGTTTGCACCGGAAGATTTACATTTAGTAAAAGGTAGTCCGCAAGTGCGTCGTAAATTCCTAGATATGGAACTAGGACAAGTTTCGCCTGTTTACCTACATGAACTGAGTCAATACCAAAGAATCCTCCAACAGCGAAATTCACTACTAAAAACATTACAAACTAGCCGAGAACGGAACTATTTAATGCTTGAAGTCCTAACATCTCAGCTTGTAAAACATGCCGTAAAAATAATCGAAAAACGAATTTCGTTCATCAAATTACTACAGGATTGGGCATCGCCTATTCATAGTCAAATTTCTAGAGAGACCGAAAAACTAGAAATTATATATAAACCAAGCATTAATGTATCAGATTTAACAGATTTGACGAAAATGGAAGATGAGTACATAAAACTATTTGAAGCTGAAAAAGAACGTGAAGTATCAAGAGGTACTACATTGCTTGGTCCGCATAGAGATGATTTGGTTTTTATGGTAAATGATAAAAACGTTCAAACTTTTGGATCGCAAGGACAGCAGCGGACAACAGCTCTTTCATTAAAACTAGCAGAAATTGAACTGATTAAAGAGGAAGTTGGAGAATATCCTATACTTTTATTAGATGATGTTCTTTCAGAGCTAGACGACTATCGTCAAACACACTTATTAAATGCAATTCAAAATAAGGTACAGACTTTTGTCACAACAACAAGTGTCGACGGAATTCAGCACGAAACGATAAAACAAGCTAATATTATAAATGTTTCACATGGAACAATTATAAGTACTTCTCGATAAATAATTTATGAAATTTCTACTACGCCGCCTAATAAGCATAGCTGAAATTTACTAATTCTTTTATGTAAAATAAAAAAAGTAGGTGAGTGTTCATGACAATGGATCAAAAAATGCAAGAACATAATTATGATGAAAATCAGATACAAGTTCTTGAAGGTTTAGAAGCCGTACGTAAAAGACCGGGTATGTATATCGGTTCTACGAGCGGAAAAGGATTACATCACTTAGTATGGGAAATCGTTGATAACAGTATAGATGAGGCATTGGCTGGATACTGTGATGAGATTAATGTAATAATCGAAGAAGATAATAGTATTACAGTTAAGGATAATGGCCGTGGAATTCCGGTAGGTATCCATGAAAAAATGGGTAGACCTGCTTTAGAAGTAATTATGACAGTACTTCACGCTGGTGGTAAATTTGGCGGCGGAGGTTATAAAGTATCTGGTGGATTACATGGTGTAGGTGCTTCAGTAGTAAATGCGTTATCTACTTTGCTAGAAGTTCATGTACATCGTGAAGGTACTATTTATTATCAACAGTTTGCTAAAGGTATACCTGTTGCAGATATGAGTATCGTTGGTGAAACAGACGTTACCGGTACGATTACTCATTTTAAACCTGATACTGAAATTTTCACTGAAACGACAGTTTATGAATTTGATATATTAGCAAACCGTTTAAGAGAATTAGCGTTCCTTAATAGAGGTATTCGCTTAACAATCGAAGACCGTAGAGAAAACAAACAAATGAAAGAATTCCATTACGAAGGTGGAATTAAATCATACGTTGAACATTTAAATCGTTCTAAAGAAGTAATACATGACGAACCAATTTTTGTTATTGGTGAAAAAGATGGAATTAGTGTAGAAATTGCACTTCAATATAACGAAAGCTATACAAGTAATATTTACTCATTCACGAATAATATTAATACACACGAAGGCGGTACGCACGAGGTTGGGTTTAAAACAGCTTTAACTCGTGTTATTAATGATTATGGTCGTAAGAATGGTTTAATTAAGGATCAAGATAGCAACTTATCTGGTGAGGATGTACGTGAAGGATTAACGGCGATCGTTTCTATTAAACATCCAGATCCACAGTTTGAGGGACAAACAAAAACTAAATTAGGTAATAGTGAAGTTCGTACGATTACAGAGCAAGTTTTTGGAGAAAAGCTTGAAAAGTTTTTATTAGAGAATCCAACAGAGGCTAAAAAAATAGTTGAAAAAGGTTTAATGGCGGCTAGGGCTCGTGTTGCTGCTAAAAAGGCTCGTGAATTAACAAGAAGAAAAAGTGCTTTAGAAGTATCAAGTTTACCTGGGAAATTAGCTGATTGTTCTTCAAAAGATTCTTCTATTAGCGAAATTTATATCGTTGAGGGTGATTCAGCGGGTGGAAGTGCTAAACAAGGACGAGACCGTCACTTCCAAGCAATTCTCCCTTTACGTGGAAAAATTATTAATGTTGAAAAGGCTCGACTTGATAAAATTTTATCAAATAACGAGGTTCGTTCAATGATTACTGCTTTTGGTACCGGAATCGGTGATGATTTCGATATCGAGAAAGCACGATATCATAAAATCATATTGATGACGGATGCTGATGTAGATGGTGCCCACATCCGTACTTTATTGTTGACGTTCTTATATCGTTATATGCGTCAAATCATTGAAAGTGGTTATATTTATATTGCTCAACCACCTTTATATAAGATCCAGCAAGGGAAAAAAATACAATATGCTTATAATGATCGACAAATGGATGAGATTATGTCGACTTTAAATGCAGTGCCAAAACCTGTTATCCAACGATATAAAGGTCTAGGTGAAATGAACCCTGAACAGTTATGGGAAACTACAATGAATCCAGAAACAAGAACGTTACTACAAGTTAACCTTCAAGATGCTATTGAAGCGGATGAAACGTTTGAAACATTAATGGGTGAAAAAGTAGAGCCAAGACGTAACTTTATTCAAGATAACGCTAAGTATGTAAAGAATTTAGATATTTAACAAGTATTTGTAAGGAGCTTTATGCTCCTTTTCTCAGGTAGATACGGAAACTAAAGGGAGGTGCCGATGTTGAGTGAAAATCAACAAATTAAAGAAATAAATATTAGTCATGAAATGCGTAATTCCTTCCTAGATTATGCAATGAGTGTAATTGTTTCTCGAGCGTTACCAGATGTACGAGACGGCCTTAAGCCTGTACATAGAAGAATTTTATATGCAATGAATGATTTAGGTATGACAGCTGATAAAGCTTATAAAAAGTCAGCGCGTATCGTTGGTGAAGTAATTGGTAAGTATCACCCGCATGGTGACTCTGCTGTATATGAAACAATGGTACGTATGGCTCAGGACTTTAACTTCAGATATATGTTAGTAGATGGCCATGGGAATTTTGGATCAGTTGATGGAGACGCGGCGGCGGCGATGCGTTATACAGAGGCTAGAATGTCTAAAATTTCGATGGAATTGATTCGTGATATTAATAAAAACACGATTGATTTTCAAGATAACTACGATGGTTCAGAAAGAGAGCCAATCGTTCTTCCTGCACGATTCCCTAACTTGTTAGTAAACGGAGCAACGGGTATAGCGGTTGGTATGGCAACGAATATTCCTCCGCACCAATTAGGTGAAATAATTGATGGTGTTCTTGCGTTAAGTAAAGAACCAGAAATCACTACACAAGAATTAATGGAATATATTCAAGGACCAGATTTTCCTACATCAGGTATGATTTTAGGTAAAAGTGGTATCCGTAAGGCATATGAAACTGGTAAAGGCTCTATTATTATTAGGGCAAAAGTTGAAATTGAAGAAAAAGCAAATGGTAGACAAACAATTATTGTCACAGAGTTACCTTATCAAGTAAATAAAGCAAAGCTTGTTGAACGAATTGCTGAACTAGTTCGAGATAAGAAAATAGAAGGTATTACTGATTTACGCGATGAATCTGATCGAAATGGTATGCGTGTTGTCATTGAAGTTAGAAGAGACGCGAACGCAAATGTACTTTTAAATAATCTATATAAACAAACTGCTCTTCAAACAAGTTTTGGTATTAATTTATTAGCACTTGTAAATGGTGAACCAAAGGTTTTATCTCTAAAGAGCTGTTTAAAACACTATTTAGACCATCAAATTGTTGTTATTAAACGTAGAACAAAGTTTGAGTTAGAAAAAGCAGAAGCGCGTGCACATATTTTAGAAGGTTTGAAGGTTGCTTTAGATCACTTAGATGAGGTAATTAGCTTAATTAGAGCTTCTCAAACAGGAGAAATCGCTAAAAATGGCTTAATGGAAACCTTTAACTTATCTGAAAAGCAAGCTCAAGCAATTTTAGATATGAGGTTACAACGTTTAACTGGATTAGAGCGCGAAAAAATTGAAGAAGAATATCAAGAGCTAATCAAGTTAATTGCAGAATTAAGAGCGATTCTTGCTGATGAGGAAAGAGTTCTTGAAATTATTCGAGAAGAATTAACTCAGCTTAAAGAGCAGTATAATGATAAACGAAGAACAGCAATTGTTCCTGGTGGACTTGAAATCATTGAAGATGAAGACTTAATACCAGTGGAGAATATTATTGTAAGTTTAACTCATAATGGATATATTAAACGTCTTCCAGTTTCTACTTATCGATCTCAACGTAGAGGTGGACGTGGTATTCAAGGGATGGGTACTAATAATGATGACTTCTTAGAACACTTACTAACACCTTCAACACATGATACAATTTTATTCTTTACGAATAAGGGAAAAGTATACCGTTCAAAAGGTTATGAGATTCCAGAGTATAGTCGTACAGCTAAAGGATTACCTATCGTAAACTTACTAGAAATCGATCGAGATGAAAATATTAATGCTATTATTCCAGTAAGTGAGTTTTTAGAAAATTGGTATCTATTCTTTACAACAAAACAAGGGATAGCAAAACGTGTACCTTTATCTGCCTTTGCAAACATTCGTACAAACGGATTAATTGCAATTAATTTAAAAGAAGATGATGATGTAATATCAGTACGTCTAACTGACGGAACAAAAGATATTGTGGTCGGTACTTCAAAAGGTATGATGATTCGTTTTAATGAAGATGATGTTAGATCAATGGGAAGAACGGCAACGGGTGTTAAAGCAATTACACTTTCTGATGATGATTATGTTGTTGGAATGGAAGTTGTTGAAGAACACTTAGATATTCTTGTTGTTACTGAACTAGGTTATGGTAAGCGAACTGCACAGGAAGAATATCGAATTCAAAGCCGTGGTGGTAAAGGTTTAAAAACGCTTAATGTCACAGATAAAAACGGTAAAATGATTTCATTAAAATGTGTAAGTGACGAACAAGATTTAATGTTAATTACTGAGTCTGGTGTAATGATCCGTATGCCAATTGAGCAAATTTCACGTTTAGGTCGAGTTACCCAAGGTGTTAAATTAATAAAACTTGATCAAGAAGGTCATGTTGCGACTGTAGCAATTGCTGCGAAAGAAGAAGAGGAAATTGATGAAGAAGCTGAAAACGAAGCTGAATTAACGACTCTTGAAAACGAAGATGAGATTGAAACAACAGAAGAATAATATAGCAGTGACTAGTAAGGAGGGAACAAGTATGTTCTCTCTTTTTTTTTGATTGTATACCGTTGTGTTAATCATAGAGAATCGGGTGGAACAATTATTGATACTTTCATATACAAAATGAGTGCTTGAGTGTACATCTAATTTAAAAAACAAAAAAGAGATTTCAAAATATCCGTCGCCTTAATGAAGATTAGCATTAATTAGATCATTTCTATTCAAATTGGTTGATATTTTCACTTATGGTACAGTATTAATGTTTTAAGTTAACTACAACGCAATCAGTTTAATGGAGTAAGCACCGGAAACACTTTCTACTATTAGATTATGGTCTTATTATTACGATTTTGATTAGTATATCACTATTATGTACTACTTTAGATAGGAGGATAAATGCTTGAGTTGAAGGGGATTTTAATGAAGTGTAATGTTTTATTTTTTTTTTTTGAAATTATATTATAAAAACTATTGACCAAGGTTGTTAGATTTGTTATTATATAGAAGTCGCCAAGAGATACGGACGACAAAATGAACTTTGAAAACTAAACA